>CAYWGS010000001.1:0-50410 GCA_964457525.1 uncultured Erysipelotrichaceae bacterium
TCTTTTCGTTTCTTAAAATTACTTCTGGAGCTTTTATATCAATTAATCTTTTTATCACTTAATCATATAGAAAGAATAAGTTTCTTAGCTCCTGAGCGTTTAAATATTACGAAATATATGTTTATGTTAGAATGATGTACAAATAAAAGGGGAACCATATGGATAAGAAAAGAATACTAATTTACATTATTTTGTTAGCATTAACATTCGCTATCGCAACTCAAGGATTTACAAACATTGGACTCGATGGATTACTCATTCCACTACTCTTTACCTTTGCGTATTTCACCGCTATTTTTATTGTCGCTACGAAAATTAAAAACAACTCAATCGTTGATATCGGCTGGGGGTTTGGCTTTGTGGTAGGTAGTTGGTTAACATTACTGGTCACAGAAAATCCTACGATTCTATCCTATGTAATTGTTGCATTTATAACAATTTGGGGACTACGATTATCCATTCGTCTATTAAAACGTAATTGGGGAAAACCAGAAGATTTCAGATACGCTGATTGGCGAAAAGAATGGGGGAAAGATGTAGTTATCATCGCATTCTTTAGAGTCTTCATGATTCAAGGTATTATTAACTTTATTGTTGGGGCCGCAAGTTATACAGTAATTAAGTACAATCAATTTGTATTAGGTTCTACTGAACAATACTTTGTTTATCTAGCATTGTTTATTGCGATAGTTGGTTTGTTCTTCGAAGTGGTTGGGGATGAACAATTAAGAAGACACATCAATAAAAGAACCAAATCCCTCTTAACAACAGGATTATGGTCCATAACACGTCATCCAAACTATTTTGGTGAAATATTGATTTGGGTAGGATTGTATTTAACAGGTATTACACTTGTTTATACTCAATCCGTTAACCTATTGTATTATGCATTGCTCATCGTATCACCACTTGTGATGAGTACCGTACTGATTAAGATTTCTACACCACTTCTAGAAAAGAACATGGAGAAATACGCTGGTTGGAAAGAATATACACAACGTGTTCCAATGATCTTCCCTTGGGGTAAAAAAGCTTAGTTATTGTCGATTAATCGTTCGATTTCATGAACCATCATAGGATTCAATTCTGTGATGGTTTTTATATACTCTAATATATTTCTTGATGATTCAATGATGTTGGAATAACCTAAAATGGATGATTCTAAGAGGGGTACTAATTCAGGGTGATTAAACTCAACTCTTCGATCATAAGAAAATTTATCTGTATCCATTTCGTTTCGATTCATTGCGAGAATACGATCAATCGCATGTACTTGAATTAAACGAAAAGCAGATAAATGTTCACCTCTTCGATATCGACATAATCCTACATAGAGGTTCGTTAGTATTTCATTGATTGCATAATCTGTAGTTTGATTTAGAATTGGATACTTCACAATAGGAGAACTTGATAAAGGATAACCATCCTTTTTAAAGATAAAGTTACCCTTAGAAAATGGAATATCGTGTAACTGATCTATTTCAAATACTGCATACTCAGCGTAGATTCCATCTTCCCACATGATTTTATGCCCATCTTTTGTGTTTCTAAAAGTATAGGCTAGAGGTGCACATTCTTCTAACCAATCAAGATGGTATAGATATTTATCTTGTTTATCTTTTTCAACGATTACAAAAAAGTCTAAATCCGAATAATCATCCATTCGTTCTAAGTCAGCACAAGAACCCAATGCAAGTAAAGCGATACAATCTTCTCTATTTTGTAAGACATTTCCAAGTTGATTCAAACGATTGATTAGTTTCAAGTTCATAATTTGCTCCTCTTATTAAGCATAAACCAGTTTCTTTATGAGTTAAAGTGGACCATTGATAAACCTAATGCACAAGCCTATAATTTGCTTGAAGGAGGATTCACTCATGTTTGACATTGTGGATTTTCTGGAGCCAATTATACAAGGAAATTGGAAGTATCTTGGTGGACTAGTACTTGGAATCTTACTTTTATTGATAATATGAGTTGTTCGTCTTTTGTGGGTTGAAAGACAAACAAAAAAAGATGATGAGTTTATCGAATCACATCAAAGTACTCCAATAAAATCACTTCAGAAAAGGGTATGGATTATATTTTTATCGATTGTGATATTGATTATAATTGTATTACCTTTATCGATGTGGATAACAGTTGAAATATTAAAAAGTGTAGATTCAATTGAGCCTGGTATTGCATTTTTGTTTATCTTCATTTTATTTATACTTATCTTAGTATTATCATCCATTCAAGCAGTTAGATTAAGACGATTAAGACGTAGATTTAAGAAGTTAAGTGTTTAAGGTTTGATATATGCATAACCTTCATGTTGCTTAATCATCAGTTCCTTAACACCAGTTGGTACGATGTGGACATTTTGGATTAATAAACTTGGATCTATCTTATTCGATCTTAGTGAATTATTGCATAGACTAAAAATTACGCCTTTGTTAATTAGATTTTGTACATTCGTATGTTCAACTTCATTAATATCATTTAATACAAATAGCTTCACTGCTTCTGAATTCGCAAGAACTTCAATGGTAATCGGTTCTTGATCCATCGATTGAATTAAATTGTTTACATTTGCGAGTAAAAGTTTAAATTTACTAGTCTCATCAATGTGAAATATCGTTCTATAAGTGTTCATATTTTCTCCTTATTTGTGTGAAAATAACTATCACATACTGTTCACTTAAGTGTCACCGTAGATTATTGTATTTCTAGATATAAGTGCTATGATGAAGATACCCTTTAGGAAGATTGATTTGCTCGATAAAATAATGCGATATCGATGAGCGTTCAACATAGTACCTAAAGAGCTGGGCATCTAATGTAAAAGTTAGATGCTCTTTTCTATTGCTTGATAATAAGTTGATTTAAATCTTCATTGGATAAATTACGATATTTCTTGATTGACATTAAGTAGAATACAATTCCGAGCATAACCCATACAAATAGAGCAACTCTAGACTGAATAGCCAAAGAAGTTGGAAGTCCAGGTAGTACCAGTAGAAGTACAAATCCAATGGATAAGATAGAACCTAATAAACTAATCCATTTCAATCTTAATTTAGATTTCTCACGATAAAGTAATAAGAATGTAGATGATGAAGTATAGAAATAGCCAATGGCTGCTCCTATGGATGCCATATCTACGATCCATAATAAGACTTGACGACCAAACCAAGGAGCGAGTAATGAAATAATCATCACAAACAAAATG
Organism: uncultured Erysipelotrichaceae bacterium; assembly: GCA_964457525.1. GTDB lineage: Bacteria > Bacillota_I > Bacilli_A > Erysipelotrichales > Erysipelotrichaceae > UBA2212. Next base: position 3,215 of record CAYWGS010000001.1, read on the forward strand.
GAGTTCTTAGGTGTTAATGTTTTTGGGTCAAGATAAGCAAACCAATCAGGTAAAGCACTTGCTCTTGCGATAGAATAAAGTAATCGGCTGGATGCCATATAGAATCCAATAATACCAGTTAATACAGCAGCTACTAGAGCGATACTCAATATAAATAATCCAGTTTTACCCATCAATACTTCTACGGCATAGCCAGTTGCCCAAACAGGATTAGAATTGATCAAATCTTGCCAAGGTAATACAAGTGCAGTAATCGTATTCAATGATATGTACATTAATCCACCAAGAATAATCGCAATAATCATTATTCGTAGTGATTTCTTACTTGAGAAATTAAACTCCTCTGCAGCTTGAGGAATCGCATCAAAACCGACATAAGCCCATGGAGCAATCGCAATAATACTCAAGATACCACTTATTGGGCTTTGTTTAGGTGAGAATAATGGGGTTAAATGATTAAAATCTGTGCTAGGACTAAATAACGCAACAATCGTTAGTAATAAAATACTTGAAACAAGGGTTAGAGCTAAAACGGTTTGAAGTTTACCTGATACTTTGATTCCTTTGATATTGGTATAGCCAAATAGAATTAAAGCGAAACTTGAGAGTAGGACTTCACCAAGGTAGACATCCCACCCAGCGATGGTATATAAAAAGCCAAATTGTAATAACCCAGGAAATAATGTGCGAAACATTAAGGCAAGAGCTGTCGTATTGAGTGGCACAATCGATAAATAAGAAAGACCTAGAAACCATGCACATATATATGCATGTGTTCTGCCATAACTCGTATATGCATAAGCAAACTCTCCACCTGCAACTGGGAATCGTTGAATCATGTATCCATAACTAAGCGAAATAATAATCATGATAATTGCGCCTATACTTAGACCAATCGCTGTTCCTAATGGGCCAGCAGAATCTAAGAATAAGTTGCCAGGCATTACAAATGCACCCCAACCAATAATACAACCTAATGCGATCGACCATACATTTAAAGGACTTAAACTTCTATTTAACTTCTTCTCTTCCATAAAATTCCCCCTCTTTATTTATTGTACTTAAGTCTAACCAAGAGCCCATCTCAAGTTCTAATTCGTGATCAATAAAGGGCATAAAACCATTAAGATGGAAAAAAGTTAATTCGCCAAAGATTATTTCTCCATCTAGATTATATAAGTCTACTCTAACATGCGGGAATGATTGTGATAATTGTGTTGCGATCTTAATCATTTGATCAAAGTTTACTGGTTTAGGTAAAATCAGGTTTTGATCATTCTCACACCAAATATGTACATCTCTGAAGTTCCAATCACAGTCATAGAAATTCTGTTTGTGTTGTCCAAAACGATCTATATCAACTTGGATCAATTTTGGTTGTCCATTGAAACAATATATCTTATAATCCATCGGAGGATTACCTTGATCATCCGATAAGTATTTCTCAACTACAATTCTTGGTTGAATCGTTTTATAGACCCACTCTCTACCTTTATAGAAGTAGTTTACCTTCTTCCAGTAATTGATTTTCTTGGTAATGTTTTCAATACTCAACTTAGTCTTATCTTTCACGATAATATTAAATCCAGAACCATGTGTAGCTTTAATCACAAAGCTTTGTGGTAACTTCTCGATTGGAATGTCTTTCGAATCTGCCACAACACAATAGAGTTCATTGAGATAACGCTCACCAATGGTTTGTTTAATGTAATCTCTCACGGCATATTTATCTGCACACTTAGGCGCTAGATTATCTCTCCAATAGAGTTTTAACCATTGAAGTTTATCGTTGTATAGAATAGGGGACTCTAAATTAACACGTCTTTTTAAACTCAATAGAAATTTTATTCGTATAAAGAATTCATCAGTGATGAAGGTTTTATTAAACCATTGAACGATAAGAATCATTTGATGATATATACTCTCTGATTTCTTTAGAATGATTTTTAATTGATTTAGAATTTTCATATCCTTATAATACAATATAGTACTTTACTTAAGGAATTACATATAAATAACATAAGCATTAATCAAATTAATAAGTAATCTAAACAAGATAAGGTATAATAGGAACAATGAAAATGGTGGGATAAATGAAGAAAATACTAGTAATATTTGGTACTCGACCAGAGGCAATAAAAATGTGTCCACTGGTACTCGAATTAAAAAAACGTACAGAATTTCAAACGCTTGTATGTGTAACAGGTCAACATAAACAAATGTTGGATCAAGTGTTAGAGGTTTTTAATGTTGTGCCAGATTATGATTTAGCTATTATGAAAAACAATCAAACCTTATTTGATGTGACAACTTCAATTCTTGAACACATCAAAGATATATTAGATGAAGTAAAACCTGATTTAGTGCTTGTCCATGGAGATACAACAACAGCGTTCGCAAGTGCACTCGCAAGTTTCTACAATCAAATACCGGTTGGACATGTGGAAGCGGGACTACGAACATTTGATGTCTATTCGCCTTTTCCAGAAGAGTTTAATCGTCAAGCGATATCCATTATTTCAAAGTTTAATTTCGCGCCTACAGAATCTGCCTATCAGAATCTCATCAATGAAGGCTCTAAGAAAGAAAGCATTTTTATTACAGGAAATACAGCAATCGATGCGCTAAAATATACCGTTAATCGTACGTATCATCATGAAATATTTGATTGGCTACAAAATGATCGTCTTATATTAATTACGGCTCATCGAAGAGAAAATTTGGGTCAACCTTTAGTCAATATGTTTAAAGCGATTAAACGAGTCATGGATGAGTATCCGGATTTAAAAGCGGTTTATCCGATTCATATGAATCCAAAAGTTAGAAAAGTTGCGAATGAAATATTGGGAGATTCAGATCGAATTCGAATTATTGAACCACTCGATGTATTAGGTTTTCATCAATTTATGGCAAAGTCCTACCTCATTTTAACAGACAGTGGCGGTATACAAGAAGAAGCCCCAAGTTTAGGCAAACCTGTATTAGTGATGCGTGATACAACAGAAAGACCAGAAGGGATTCAGGCTGGAACACTTAAATTAGTGGGTACAGAAGAAGAATATATTTATCATTCTTTCAAGGAATTGATCACAAATCCTGAAGCGTATAATCGAATGGCAAATGCCAATAATCCATATGGAGATGGTTTCGCAAGTCAGAAGATTGCGGATATCATCATTGAAAAACTTATTTAGAAGGCAATATTTGTCTTCTTTTTAATGTATAAATTTACACCGTTTATTAGTAGTATGGTATAATTCAAAAAATAAGTCATATTAAACGTATATATGAGATAAGGGATCTGGGGGATCAATGAAGAAAGAAAGAGAAACGCTTAAAAGACAAATACGTTTTTCACATACGTATCGACATTTAAGAGTAGAGAAGCTAAAACAAAACCTGTATTTATGGTTTGTAATATTGCCATTATTTATTGTGCTTTTATTGAATTATGACAAACTAAGCTTATTTATCTCTGAGTTTGTTAGAAATATATTATCGACAGTTATTCCTCTATCGGATATGACGATCGTATCTTCATCGTTTATTCCGTATCTAGGAGATATCCATTACATTAGTCTACCAACTGCGATTTATCAAAGCGGTTTAAATCTAATTACATTATTGATATCAGTTCTATTGTTTATCTTTGTATCAACAGGTAGAAGAAAAGGGCATCCATTTAGTATCTTTATTGAGATGGGTTTGTTTGTACAAATTATATCTTGTATCTTTTTTCTTTTTGCCTCAAATGATTTTCCTTATACAGCTACCATTTATTCAGAACTCTACATTAAGCAACAAATCAGTTTATGGTTGTTCTTTTTTGTGATTATTGGATTGGTAACCGTATTATTAGGAAGTGGTTATTTTGTTTATAATCTGGTGTTTGTCCTTAAAATTATCAGTTACTCGTTCATTTATGGCGTACTACGATACATCACGTATTTATTTATTGTGAGCCAGATTTCAACCATCTATATGGCAACCTTATTCTTTACGCTTGGGCCATTATTTGATTTCTTGTATATTACTTATTTCTATGGTCGATATGTCAGTCGTATTATTGAGGTCAATGAGTCTAAAGAAAGTGAGGATATTTGGCAATGGTAATCAACTTTCTAAAGGGCTTTATGATCTTCTCTGTTATTTATATGTTAATTTATGCCATTCGACATATGGTGTATTCTTTTAGTCGTATGTTTGGTAAACAACGTAAATACTATGATGATATTTATACCAGCGAAATGCCAAGTATATCGGTACTTATCCCAATGTATAACGAAGAAAAAGTATTGGATAATGTTCTCGATTCATTGGTTGCCTGTGAATATGATCGTGATCGTTTAGAGATTATTCCAATCAATGATTCATCTACAGATCGTACAAAAGAATTGTTGGATGCTTATCATGCACGATATGAATTTATTCGTCCAATTCATCGTAATTCAAGTTTAAGAGGTAAACCTGCTGCGCTTAATGATGCGATGAAGATTGCTAAAGGTGACATTATTATCGTGTTTGATGCGGATTATCGTCCCAATAAGTATATGTTAAAACAGTTAGCTCTTGCCTTTTTAGATCCTGCGACAGGTGCGGTAATGGGACGTGTTATTCCATACAATTCCAGTAAGAATTTACTCACTCGTTTGCTTAGTTTAGAAAGAGCGGGTGGATATCAAGCTGACCAACAAGCACGATACAACATGGGAACACTTCCACAATATGGGGGTACCGTTGGTGGTTTTAGACGTGAACTCGTTATGGAATCCGGTGGATTTAACCCATATGTATTAGCAGAGGATACAGAACTAACCTTTAGACTTTACTTAAATGGTTGGAAGATTGTGTATGCGAATTCCGCTGAATGTTATGAAGAGGTACCTGAGACCTATGCAATTCGCGGTAAACAAGTTCGTCGATGGTCGCGTGGTCATAATAATGTGGCAATTCGATATTTCTTCCCGTTGTTGTTTTCAAAGAATCTAAAATTATTTGAGAAGTTGGACGGTTTATTACTCCTACTTATTTATATGGGTCCAACCATCTTTATGTTTAGTTTTATTATTTCATTGATTCTATTCTTCAGTGGTGAGATGAACTTAATCTCTACATGGTGGGTTCTTATATTCATTGGTGCGACCAATTCACTGGGCAACTTTGCGCCTTTCTATGAGATTTCTGTTGCGGTAATTGTCGATGGTAAGAATAACGATATTAAACTCGTTCATTTAATGTTATTTAGTTTCTATTATTATGTATGGCATATCTCACTTGGTTTCTTTGAAGCAATCATCGATCTCGTCACAAAACGACATGTTAAGTGGAATAAAACGGATCGATTCTTGGTTAAACCTAAAGATGGAGGTGCAAAATGATTTTAATCTATGGACTTATCATTATCTATGTCATTTTATTAATCCTACCCTTGTTAGGTGGTTTAATTTCGTATCTTAAGGATAAAGCTCAACCAATTCATATTGATCAAACTCGTATAAAAGATCCACGTTATTTTGCGAAGTCGTTTACGCGTTTATTTAATGAAAAATGGGAGAATTATGATCGTAAAAGTGATTTGTTCTTCTCCAAGAAAGAGAAAGTCATCTTAGCAGATGAAACAGAAATCTTTGAAGAAGAGTGTAATGGAATCGTAGTGGCAGAACGTCATGACTTTATTCCAAATCAAAATATTAATTTTAATAAGGAAATAATGTCATTAAATCACGCATATGTTTATGGTGATATTCAACTACGTGCCTTAAAATCCCAAAAGGATTGTGTCTTAGGCAAAGGTATTAATGTCGTTCGTTGGGTGGATGCGGAAGGTTATCTTCTGGTTCATGATCACTGTAATCTTGGATTAAGTGCGAGTAGTGCAAGTGTATTAACAGTTGGCAAGAATGTAAACTTTAAGCGACTTTATGCCCCTATTATTAACTTAGGGATGACTAAAATCGTTCCTCACGGTCATTCAAGTTATAAGTATGCATTAGTTCCTTCATTAGTACGCAAACATGAACATGACATAAATGATTCTATGGTTGATGAAAATCGCATAGCGAACTTTTCTGTTGTATCCAAGAAGGAAGTTCTAATTCATGAAAATATAACCTTACAAGGACATATCCATTCGGACAAAGGAATAAGAATTCAAGATAACAGTTTTATCTGTGGGAATGTTTTCGCAAATAGAGATATTTATGTTGGAAAGAATGTTGTGATACTCGGGAATGTATTTACCCATGGGAATATCTATTGTGAAGATGGCGTTACCATCGGTCAGGAACATCACACCAGTTCGATTGTTGCTGGTGGTAGAATTGATTTCAGCTTAAATTCAATGGTTTATGGTTATGTTCACAGTGAAGAAGGTGGAGTTGTTTATAAACTAAGTATTTCTGATGATGATATTCGAAATGAAGTGGCGAATGAGGAACGTCGTTATGGAATTAGTGAAGAAGATAAACTTCATCATGTTGCACATACGATGAATGAATATAATTATGAACATCCTGTTGGATTTAGGTATGATTTATCCTTAACTGAAGTCATTATTCCAGAAGGTGTTGAGTTCATACGCAGAAGTATGTTCTTTGGTTGTAAAAATCTTGTAAAAGTTGTTATTCCAAAAAGTGTTAGAGTCATTGAAGACTATGCCTTTTTCGGTTGTGAAAGTTTAAAAGAGATTGAGTTTGAATCATCCATTCATATTCAATCAATTGGTAAATCTGCTTTTGAGAATTGTACATCTTTAGAGAATTTTGTTCTTCCTGAGTTTGTAAGAAAAATAGAATCCAGTACATTTTCAAATTGTAGAAATCTCAAAAACATAACCATTCATAAAGACGCTTATCTAGACACAATTGATAGTCATGCCTTTAAGGATTGTGTTAGCTTAGAACAATTTATCTGTCCAGATTTTGTAAGTTCACTTGGACAAAGTGTTTTCTATGGCTGTATTAATTTAAAAGAGATTCATTTACCTAAAGCCTTATTGTGCTTGGGTGATTATGCGTTCTATCAATGTGATCAAGTCAATTCTAAAAATATAAGTAAAGAAATACTTAATCTTATGAAAAAATCAAAAGGAAATCCAGATTGGGCAGAGGAAGTTAATTATGCTTAAATCTAAAACGATGAGTTTTATACTCCTTATCCTATTTCTTGGTGTAAGTGTCCTATTCACGATGGTTAATAATTCGATGAAACTAAGCTCTCCAGAAAATACGATTATTGAGGAAAAAGTTGGATTAAAGGGATTACCCTACGGTGTTGAGTTATCCCAAACGATTCTATTAGAAGATGATTTATATATCTATTATGAAGATCGAATTGTGGAGAAGTATTTTAATGATTCTAGTATCAATAAAGAATCGATTGAACGTATAAATTTGTTCTTCAATTCATTACCTGATTCCATTCATAAAACAATTTCTTTAACCCCAATGGCAATAACCTATGAGAATGTTAAGGTAAATCAAGATTCTATTGAAGCACAATCTGAGATAAAAGAAGGTTTAAACTCAAACATCAATTGGATTGATATTCATCCAATATATGAATCAAAAAAGGAAGAGTACTTATACTTCCGTACAGATCCCCGAATTACGAGTTTAGCCGCGTATTATATTGCTCAAGAGTTTCTATCTACGAAAGGCATTAACATCATTCCTTTATCCGATTATCGAGAAGATCGTAGGGCAAAGGTATCTGGTATTTATATGTATTTACCAGGCTCACCTTTAAACCCAAGTCATGAAGATACAGTAGTGAGTTATTTCCTTGATGGAGCCACAAACCATCAGCTTGTGACAACTCGTAAATCGGATGATGTGACTGAAACCTTTGAATCCCCAACGATTGCGATTTCTCGACGAGGTTTAGATATATTTGTTGAGAGTAACTTATCAGATTCAATTCTCTATGGAGATGGAACAGATAATACAATTATCGTGATTGGAGATTACAACGCAAAAGTAGTGAGCACTTGGTTAACACCTTACTATGAACATGTGATTGTGATTAACTCTGCTTTCTATACAAAGTCACAATCAGAATTCTTTGAATTATTTGAAACGTATAATATTACAGATGTATTGTTAGTAGAATCGATTAAGAATATCGGTGATTTGAGTGAGAATAGTAAATTGAAACGTATCTATGAGTAGTAATAGGAGCTTATTATGAGTCAAAGTCTTATTGAATTATTCCACTATTTTAGCCAAGTTACACGACTCGATTTAACTTCTTTTAATTCGCTTCCAATCAATTTATTTTTAAGTTTATTCTTTTGCTTATGTGCTTTCTTTGGTTATAAATCAGTACGATATCTATTCTCTTTAATAATATTTACTCTCACAATACGACTTATAACCTTCATCTTAGAAGGTAGAACAGAGTGGATTTACATCGCTACTACATTCTCTGTATTATCCGTTGTGTTTGCATTTATGGCTTATTTCTCAAAACGAATAAGTGTGTTAGTTGTGGTTGGGTTATTGGTTTTTGGTAGTTTAAATGCATTTAATCTACATTGGATATTTGTTTTATTCATAAGTATTGGTTTAGGTCTTATCGCATATTTCTATCCACTGATAACAGTGATACTTATTACAAGTACACTCGGTTCTTATGAATTATTACAGGGTATGGATTATTCAAACTCCAATTACATCTATATGCTTATTGGTTTAATCATCATTAGCCTCTTATTTCAGTTTCTAAGTAATCAAGAAGGAAGAGTCTTTCTTAAAAAGATCAAAGGTAAATTGTATGGATCAAGTTTATCGTAAAGAACTTAAATATGTTATTTCACTTGAGAAAGTGTTTCGAATACGAAACCGATTATCTTCTTTTTTAGACTATGACACCTATTCAAATGAAGAGGGATATATCGTTCGAAGCTTATATTTTGATTCGATTAACGACAAGGATCTATTTGATACATTATATGGATTAAATGATAAACACAAAATTCGATTACGAATTTACTCAGTTCATGATCAACAAGTCAAACTAGAATGGAAACGTAAAACAGGTTCAGATTCACATAAGGTTACTCTAATCATTACAAGAGAGAATGCGGAATCGATGATAAATGGAGATTATGAGTTTCTTAGATCGATGGAAAATGATCAAGCACTTTCAATCTATCACATTTTGAAAAGAGAAGCGTATAGTCCAAGAACGATTGTGGAATATAAACGTGTTGCGTATGTGCATCCAATAAGCAATATCAGAATATGTTTTGATTATCAACTTAAGGCGAGCTTAACACCCTTTAATTTCTTTGAAGAAAACATTGGGGTTTTACCAATCTTATCCGTTGATCAAGCTGTATTAGAAGTGAAATACGATGATTATCTACCGACATTGATTAAGGAAGTTCTATCACCGATGGATGAATTATCACAAGCAAACAGTAAATACGTTCAAGCAAGAATGTTATAAAAGGAGAAAAATATGAATGATTTGATACAACAGTTTTTACTAAATGACCAATCACTTAGTACGACAACAATTCTCATTAATAATAGTGTCGCATTGGTTGGGGCTTTGTTTATTATGTTTACATACAAAGCGAGTTATTCAGGTTCAGCGTATAGTCGTAAGTTCAATGTTTCCTTAGGGATGATTACACTCATTATTACAATGATTATGAGTTTAATTAGCAGTAATATTGCATTGTCCTTAGGTTTAGTTGGTGCTCTTTCCATTATCCGTTTCAGAACAGCGGTTAAGGATGTTAGAGATGCGACATTTATCTTCTGGTCCATTGCTTTAGGGATTGGATGTGGTGTATCTGAATATTTACTCGTAAGTATTGGATCTTTATTCATCTTTGTTTTCCTTATTCTTCTTAAACAACTTGGGACAAATGAAAGACATTTACTCGTAGTTCGTTGTCAAGCAAACGCTCAAAGTCGTGTTGAAAGTATCGTAAGTGAAACCTTTAAGAAGGATGCTCGTTTATCAATGAAAAATGCAACACCAAACAGTGTTGAATATGTTTACGCTTTAGTGGAATGGGATAAGAAGTCTAAAAACAAAGCAAATATTGTGGAAAGCTTGCTTAAAGTTGAAGGCGTTCTTAATGTAAATCTTGTAGAACAAACGGATGATATTGGTCGTTAACAAATGAAAAAAATTATTGGACTCGGTTTGATACTCTTATTTTTAGGAAGCTCATGGATTGGGGGATTTTTCGTTGCGGAAGATCACAAAACTCAACCTGCTCAAACAGTCCTACCTTGTGATGTTAATTGTACAAATCTTCCAATTATCCTGATTGATACTAAGGGTGAAGTTATTAAAAAGGATTCTAAGGTCAATGTCGAAGTTAAGGTCATAGATAATGAAGATAAGAATTCGATTGAACTAACACCAGATTTTATCAGTGACGCAACAATTAAGTATCGTGGTAATTCATCCTATGGTACTTTTGATAAGTTTCAATATCGTGTTGAGTTCTTTGATGATATTGCGAAAGATGATAAGCGCAATTATCCATTGTTTGGCATGACTAGAGAGAGTGATTGGGTCTTATATGGTCCATTCTTAGATCGAAGTTTATTACGTAATCGACTCATGTATGGCTTATCCAAAGATTTACTTGAATGGGCACCGGATACACGTTTCTTTGAACTCTATGTAGATGATGAATATCAAGGGGTATATCTTGCGGTTGAACCCATCACAGCGAGTGAAAATAGAATTGGTTTAAATCAGTTTGGGCTATTATCAGGAGAAACACCTTATATTGTTCGAAGAGATCGTGTTGGGACGAATCATCAAGTAATACAAACGTATGGAGAAATAATGGGATACACCTCAAATGAGTTGAGTATCGATTATCCAGGTATAAATAATCTTACATCCCAACAATACGATTGGATTACACAGGATGTTAGTCGATTTGAAGAGACACTTTATTCAGATTATTTTGATCATCCTGAACTCGGTTATGAACACTTAATAAATATGTCTTCATTCGTGGATTACTTTATTCTCAATGAATTTGCGATGATTACGGATTCAAGTGAATTATCTACATATGTATATAAGGATCTTGGTGGTAAATTAACTTTTACAGTCTGGGACTTTAATAATGGGTTTAATAATTATCAATGGACAGATCAATCGTATGAACGCTATTTTAACTTAGATGCGAACTGGTTTGATCGACTTATTCAAGATCGTAAGTTTGTCAGTTCTATTGTGGAGCGTTATCGTACATTACGTAAGGGAATACTCAGTGATGCTGCACTCATGAATCGAATTGATCAAGAGGTCTTAGACTTAGGAGATGCGGTCAATCGCAACTTTGAAGTCTGGGGCTACACGTTTAATCAAAATCTTTTATCTAAGGATAGTAATGGATTAATACGTGATCCTAAATCATATGAAGACGCAATCAATCAATTAAAGGATACGATTCTAAAACGACTCAATTATATGGATAATACGATAGAAGATTTGTATACTTATTGTATTAACTGATAAACAATGAGAAAAACAAAAATAAGTGTCACAATTATATTCGTATTACTACTCTTATTGAGTAGTTTTTTCCTTTATCGAAAGAATGCTCAAGAAAAGATACCAGTATATCAATTAGAGATTAATTATTATCAAAGTATTATTCATCATGAACAGGCTTGGTTAGATTCAACTCAACTAGATAATGGAGCGTATCCATTTAGACCCCTTGTAAACAATCGTGCAGATGTAAATCCATATTTCTCATCCATGGCTGCCTATAGTCTATTACTTGGGAACACCTTTTATTCAGATAATGTGTATGAATACATGGCTTGGTTATTTACCCAATTGAATACAAGTTCAGAAGATCCTTATCAAATCGATGGAACACTCAGTAATATACGTATGACTCAAGAGAATGGTCAAATCAACGAAGAGAAGTTTGACTATGATTCAGTTGATTCCTATACTGCATTATTCATAATTCTGTTAGATTATGCTTATGATACCGATCCTAGATATGAGTTCTATCAAACCAATGAAGGATCGATCATACGTTTGTTCAAAGCTTTATTATCAACTCGTGCTGAGAATGGATTATCCTATGTGAGTGTTGGAAATAAAACACAATATACCATGGATAATGTGGAAGTAAACTATGCCATTAAAAAGGGGATTAACCTTTTAAACAATTTACTTGAACTATCCAATAATCAAGAACTTAAAGAGATACAAATAGAACTTGAAGAATGGTTAATTGATAATACACAAGCCATAGAAACAATTCTATGGAATCCTGCCCAACAGAAATATCGTATCGCAATCGATAAGAATGGAAATGAAGTAGAATTTAAATCATGGGATAATTTCTATCCAGATGCGATGGCACAATTATTTCCAATTGTATTCAATGTAATCGAACCAGACTCAGAGCGAGCGAAAGAACACTACATACAATTTGTATCGAACTATTCATGGGAAGATTTCAAGTTCAGAGAAGGATTCTATTGGACTGTTGTTTCAACGATTGGCGCAATGATGGATGATACTGAGAGAGTTAAGACTTATTTAGATTACTATCAAGAACATATTATGAGTAATCATGATTATCCAATCTACAATGCGGAAGTTGCTTGGATTATTCAGACTTGTCAAATTATGATCGATAAGTATGAAGATAAAATTGACCAAGTCGATCCATTAAAACTCTTTCACTAAAAGATATTGAAAAATATCTTTTTAAATATAGAGTGTTATGTTACTATATCACTATACGATATATCACGAGGCGAGTGTCATGGAAATTTCACCATCATTATTTTATTTTCTATTAGTACTCAGTAATCCACTCCATGGATATCAAATCATGCAAGAAGTGGAGAAAGCATCTGGTGGGCAAATCACGATGGGGGCAGGTACCTGTTATGGGCTAATTGCTCGTTGTCAAAGTGAGAAACTCATTGATTTAATCGAGGAAGTGGATCGAAAAAAGATCTATCGAATTACGAGTAAGGGGAGAGCTTTACTTCAGGGTGAAATTAATCGATTAAATAAGCAATTAGAGATGACTCGAAAATATGCGGAGGAAAATCATGTTAGAAGTCTTAAAGTATGACCCTTATTTACAAACTGAACAATGTGAGAAATGGCTAAGAGAAAAAGCAGCACAAGGTTACTTTATACGTAAGCTAAATTCGGACAGTATTTATGTTCAATTTGATCAAGCTGAACCCAAACAGGTTTATTACGCTATTTTCTATGATTCGAGTCGAAAATTTAACACTTCAGAATTTATCGATGTTTTATTTGAACAAGGATGGGACTTAGTTGGAAAGAGTAAATCTTACAACCCAATCTACTTATTCATGAATGAGTCAGAACATCCTATACCAATTGAAACGGATCTATCCGTAATGGAGTTTAAACAAAAGAAATTACTTAAGTCATTTGTATTAAACTTTATTCTTGCGCTAATCGTTATACTTATGAACATGTATACCTGGTATAAGGGGATATACAATTACTTCTCAATCCTTATTTATGTCTATCTCAGTTATAGTTACTTTCTTGATTTATTTCGTTTCATCATGATTCGTAAGTCTCAAGAAATAAAAGATAAAGCAGTAAAAATAATTCGAATTGGACGAAGAGTTGCGGGATTTGTATCCATCATCGCATTTATTCTAATCTCATTAAGATACATGGAAGTTAAACAAATAAATGTGAATGAGAATAACTTAGTTCATCTTGATAATAAATCGTTAATCAATGAGACGTATACAAAGAGTATGTTTAGTCTTAATCCAAACTATACATCCTTCTATATTATTGAAAATGACAATAGTTTAAATCAAATTGTATATCAAACAAAATTGAACGTTTCATGGTTAAATCCTACAAACTTTGAGAAATATGTAAGTGATCAAACACCCTATCTAAAGTATGGAAATCCACAAAAATATGATCGTATTGAAAGTGATTTGGACCAGTTTGATGACATAATCATGTACCAATCAGAAAATAAACAAGAATTTTATACATTTATTCAGTTAAACAAGGTAATTTATACACTACATACGATTAATCTAAATCAAGATGAACATCAAAAGTTATTATTAGAATTAGGGGAAAAGTAAATGAGACAAACAATTAATATTGTGCTTGTTGTGATTATGTCATTTATCTTGAGTTCAACACGTTTCTTTAATACCAATGTCTATGATGTGACTACGGGTAGAGATTATAATTTGAAATATCAAATACGACCTACAACAGATTCATTTCTTAATACGGATAGTCCTTGGTCATCCATTGATTTTACCCCGGTAGAATATGATATGAGTTGCTTGATTTCTCGTGATCGATGGATGAGTAATAACTTAGTAGATGAATCAAATAAGAAGATAATCTGGAGTCGTGTTTATGAATACGATCACAACAATTGCCCGCCACAAGTACTTCCGAGCATCTATGAACAAGTAAATATTATGGTGAGTGATAATCCGATGGCGGGATATCCAAGCTATACTAATTTCAAAGAAGAGAGTACATATATCAGTGATTTAGGGATACCAGTATGGCTTGATTATGATAATGAAAATTTTACCAATCAAGGTAAGATGTATACCTATAAAAAATATAAGTATAGCTTTATCATTGATCAACACTATTTCTTTATGGATACGGTAACAATGAACTCAGATTGGCCTATTGAGTATCTTCTGGATACAGTGGATCATGTCTACGAACAAATCAATCAATCTAAATAACATTACCTTTGAGTAATGTTATTTATTGTAAAGAGAAAAAGTGATAAAGTAGTAAAAAGAGGATACTGTATATGACAAAAGTAACACGAAGTCGATTGACTACAAGTGCTTTATTGATTTTGCTTATTGTCTTTTTTTATTTCGTTAGTCAAATCGACACTCGAGAAGATTTTTCGTTACGGTCACATAATGCATACGAGTTAAATGAAGGGTGGACAGTTACTTATGATGACGAAACATTAAGTAATATTTCCCTTCCTTATGACCTCAATTTGAAACCTAGTACGAAATACAGTATTCGTACTGAATTACCTAATCTTGAACCGGATCGAAATACACTACTAATACGGTCATCCATGCAAGATATGTGGGTCTATCTCGATAATAAATTGATTTATGAACAGATTAAACCTGAGAAAGGATTAATCGATACACCATCCGCAAGTGTTTGGTTAACTGTAAATTTACCTGTTAATTATCAAGGTAAAGAATTAAGAATTGATATTAGTTCACCGATATCATCCTTTTCTGGAGTCATTAATTCCATTAAATTAGATTCCAAAGATGTCTTATTATTCGGTTTAATAGAGGAACAACTTTTCGGATTAGTTGTGATTAGTTTGCTTCTATTTACAGGAGCAGGATTGATTCTTTTATCGCTTTTCCTAAAAATAAGTGAAGATTCAAGAATATTGTACTTAGGCTTTGTGGCCTTTACTACCAGTTTATGGTTATTGGCAGAAAGTCGATTATTGCAATTCATAACAGGTAACCGATTTATATTAGGTTCTTTTGCGTATATTATGATTCCACTCATGTCAATTTTCTTTGCGCTTTATGTTAGAGAAGCAGTAATTACAGATAAACGATTTAAAAAATATATCTCGTATTTTGTCTATGTTATGCAAGTATCTATCTTGTTAAGTATTCTTTTACAGGTTTTAGGGATACAATCATATATTCAAAGTATGAATTATGAGTTAATAATGATTTTGATTGGAGCGATAACTGCGTGTGGATTTATGATTGTGGAAGTAAGAAATTATCAAAATTTAACCGCAAAGCGATTAGCTAAATTTACAATTGTATTATTGGTCAGCTTACTCTTGGAAGTTGTGTCTTTCTACTTAGGGACATTTCAATTTACCTCTTCTTTCTTAAGAGTAGGTAGTTTTATCTTCTTCTTATTACTCACAATCGATACGATCAGTTATGTTCGTGAAAGTATGCAACAAAGAAGTGAAACTGCTTTACTCGAAAAGTTAGCATATAAGGATTTCTTAACAGGTGGGTTAAACCGGACTTCGTATGAGAAAGGCCTTGAAAAGAGAATTGATTCTAAACAAAGTTTTAGACTTAATTTGATGGATTTAAACTATCTAAAGTACATAAATGATAACTTTGGTCATAATGTAGGGGATGAAGCGATCAAACATGTTTATGAATCTCTCGAGTTAGCTTTCAAGGATATTGGAACATGTTATCGAATTGGTGGGGATGAATTTTCAGTTATTATGGATAATATTGATCCTATCATCAATCAAGAAGCGATCAATCGATTTAATCAATTGTTAGATGAAATCAATCAAACCTTTGTATTCCAACTTGAAGTCGCAATTGGTACAGATATTTATATGGTAGACAAGTGGGAACAATTCTCCAAGTTCTATCATCATGTGGATCAAAAAATGTACGAAGATAAAACAAAAATAAAATCAGCGAAGAGCTGATTTTATTCTTTATTTAACCATTTTTTAACCGCATTCAATTCAGATTCAGAAATACGATGTCCATTGTTTTCCCAATGAAGGGTTACATTCGCATGTGCTTTCGTTAATAATTCATTCATTTGAATGCTTTGTTCAGGTGGACATATTGGATCATTCTTACCAGCCCCAATAAATACAGAAACTAAACTTAAGTCTGGTAGTTCTTTTCTAATTGGAACCATTGGATGAAGTAGAATTGCTTTACTAAAACCATCCGCATAGTGAAATAGAATACTTGCCGCAATATTTGCGCCATTGGAGTAACCGAGAGCCACAACCTTAGTACGATCAAACCCATAATCTATCGCAGCTTGATCGACAAATTCTTTTAATTGATGCGTACGATAAACGAGATCTTCCTCATCAAATACACCTTCCGCAAGTCGTTTAAAGAATCGATTCATACCATTTTCTTGGACTTCACCACGAACACTTAATACATTGTAGTTGGGTTGAATAAAATGAGCGAGAGCGAGTAGATCTTTCTCATCTCCTCCTGTACCGTGAAGTAATAAAAAGGTAGGATTACTTAGATTTTCTTTATGAAAAATATGTTTCATTCTTGTTTACCTAGTTTCTTTAATAGCGTTTGTAAATCACTTTCTTGGTCATGACTTAATATATCAATAACAGACCGTAAACGAGCCACATGTTTAGGATAGATTTCACTCATCAATGCTTTTCCTGATTCAGTTAAATGTACAAAGTGAATCCGTTTATCCTCAGTGTTCTTTACCTTAACAATATAGTTCTTCTTGATTAAATTCTCAATCACATAGCTCATACTCGATGATGCGATTAAAACCTTCTCACAAATCGATTGAACAGGTAAGGGACCTTTATGATAAAGTACTTCAAGTGCACCAAATTCAGAAGGATTTAAACCATACTGTGATACATCCTCCGCAATGATCTTTTCAATTTGATTGGTTGCACGAAAGAGAATTGTAATGGTCTTAAGATCGTTCGTCATTGAAGTATTCCTTCTTAAATTCTTTTGTACTTCTAACGGTATCAATTGGTCTAACTAGGGATTCAATACGTTCTCTTTGATTTCTGAATTTTGGAGGTAATGCTAACTTCTCACCTAAGATTTCATATGGTTCTTCATCATCAATGAATCCAGGTCCTTCCGTCGCATATTCAAACAAGATTCCAGGATATAAACGAGTATATAAGGATTTAAAATAGAAACGATCCACAAATCCTGAATGACCTGCTTTATACGAATTCAAATGTCTAATCCATGCATCGATATCTTCACGATCATCCACCCTAAATGCAACATGGTGTACGCCACCATAACCTTGATAAGCATTTGGTAATAAAGGTTGATAATCTAGGATAACGGATGCGCCATTACCACCTAAACCCATTTCAAATAAAGTATATTGATTTTGTTTACTGGAATAACGCATTCCCATAATTTCTTCTAAGATACGTTTCATATTTTCAATATTCTTAACTCTAAAGAAAATAGGACCTAATCCAGTAATGCCATACTCAACAGGTACGGGTCCATTTAACCATGGTGTTCCTGATCCAATACCCTCATTATTTTCATCTGAGAAGAGGGCGTATTCTTGATCATCAAAGTCATAGAAGAATAAGACTTTCTTGTTGAATAATTCAGTAATCGGTTCAAAACGAACGTTATAATGTTTAAAACGTTTAACCCAATATTCTAACGCTTCATCATCCTTTACACGTAAGCCAATTCTTGAGATTTCATCCGTTCCACGAATTGCTTTGTTTATTCCATTGAAATCAAAGAAAGTCACATCTGTACCAGCATTCCCACGATCATCCGCGAAGAAAAGGTGGTAGGTATTGATATCATCTTGGTTGATGGTTTTCTTAACCAATCGCATCCCTAAGATATTTGTAAAAAATTCATAATTTTTCTCTGCGCTGCTCGTAATGGCAGTCACATGATGTATTCCGTTTAATTGTTTCATGTTAGTCTCCTTTGTAAGATGATTCAATATTAGTTCGAATTCGAACTATTATCAATTAATATGCTCACAAAGAGAATGAACTTGTTTCATCTTGACGCAAAAGGTATTATTTGAATAAGGAATAAACCAGAAGGGATAACGATACGATGAATCGAAATCATGCATTGGTTTATGGATTTACTCCAGATGAAATAGCTCAATTGAATGTTCATCTTACTAAGAAAAATTATTTGATTAAGGAATGTAATGAGGAAAATATTAATCATCCTGATTATTCGCTTATACTAATCAAAAATACAATCAATCCAAAGATTGAACTGTATTTAAAAGAAATTGAAGGAAATTTAGTTGAGATTCGTTTGATTGGATTAAATTGGAAACTTGTATCAAAAAACTTTAAAGAATATTTAAGTTTTGATGATTATCTCAGAGTGATTGATTATGATTTGGATAAGATTGAAGAAAGTAAAAAATCGATCCAACAAAAAGTAAACAATTTCGAAAAGATTATTCGTATTTACTCAATCTTAAAGAAACATAAATCATTATCACTCATAACGTTAGAAAAATTATCAGGATACAAAAAGTTAGAAATAAGACGTTATATTGAGGTTCTACAATGGATGAATGAACCGATTAAGTATGACTTTGATCTTAATGTTTGGGAATATGAGTAAAATCAATGCATCAAAACCATTCTTATTTTAAGTTAAATAAGCCCATTCCTTGTTCAGAATCAATAGGAAGTGAAGAATGTTCATGAACAATCCTCCACTCATCATTTATTCGTTTTAATCCAAATGTAAAACGATTTGTTACATGCCTGAACTCAGCATTTAGTGTATTAAATTCTGAGAATCTAATAGAGGTATGAATAAATGCGATATCAGAATTTTCAAAGATACTAGTATCATTAAAAGTTACTTTTAAAGTTGATGAGTCATTTTTCAAACCATTAAACCAGTTTTCTATTATTTTTCTCCACTCTGATTTAGATTTTATCTCCCAAACATTCCAACTATCAAAAATATGAACGGAATCGTCGTATAAACTCATGAATTGATGACTATTTTGGTTTAAGACTGAAGCGGCATAATGATCTAAACAATCTTGAATCGTTTTCATAGTTTACCTCTTTTGATTATAGTTTAGTAAAGAAGGACTAATACATCTATTTTAATGCTCAGATTATTAAAAGAGACATGCTTATTTGGTACATGTCTCTTTTGATTTATTTATCTTGTTCGAATAGTGTTTTAGCGAGTAAGGTAAACATCTTGTCGCGATAACGGATGACTTCTTCATCTCTACCATTTGAGTAGTCGTAGAAACCTGACCCATTCTTAACACCTAATTTATTATTCTCTACACATTCTTTGATTAAACCAAATGGTTCTTTATAGTCGCATAGATCAGGGAAGGTATATTTGGAGATATTATTATGAATATCAAGTCCCCCTAAATCACAGATTTCAAATGGACCAAATACTGCATATCTAAAGCCGAGTGCATACTTCATCACATCATCCACACCTTCAGGGGTTGTTATACCTTCTTGTACGATATAGAGTGCTTCACGAAGGATTGCTTGTTGGAGGCGATTCAATACAAAACTTGGCGCATCTTTTACCTTAACCGGTTTCTTTTCAAGTTTGAGCGCGAGTTCATAGACGATATCTACAGTAGAATCACTGGTCAATTGTCCTTGAATAACTT
This sequence comes from uncultured Erysipelotrichaceae bacterium, assembly GCA_964457525.1. Taxonomy (GTDB): domain Bacteria; phylum Bacillota_I; class Bacilli_A; order Erysipelotrichales; family Erysipelotrichaceae; genus UBA2212. Next base: position 23,408 of record CAYWGS010000001.1, read on the forward strand.
CAATTAGGGGAATGATATGTGGAGGGTTCATCCAATGCATACCCGCAAATCGTTCTGGATACATAACAGCTTCCGCAATTTTAGTAATACTTAATCCAGAGGTGTTACTACATAAGATTGTATCTTCTCTTACAAGTTCAGATACTTCTTTCCAGAATTTATGCTTAACATCGATGTTCTCAAGAATCGCTTCAATTAAGAAGTCCACATCTTTAAACGATTGAACATCATTTGAATATGAAATACGTCCTTTTAATTCATTTGATTTTTCTACCGATACAATACCCGATTTAATCCATGTTTCTTGGTTAATATCGACAAGTCGTTTTGCCTTATCTAAAGCGGTCTCAAAAATATCATAGACTGTAACCTCATAATTAAACAATGCGAATGTTTGGGCAATCGAAGCACCCATTGTGCCAGCCCCTGCAATACCTATTTTCTTGATCATATTTTCTCCTTGTGTAAGCGCTTAGATTGATTTTAGTCTAACAAAGCATCTTGTGAAATTCAATCGATATTGAACAAATGGAGATACTAAAAACTTATAGATGATATAAGAAATGATTATATGGAAACTGTTGAACAATTTAAATTAAAGACGAGTTACCTTGTTTAAAGATGATACAAAGGGTACAATTTAATCAATAAACGAATAGTTATAGTTAAGGAGAAACCATGCGAACGGTTCATACGAACACAATAAAAGATGCGGTTAAGAACTTATTTATCGAAGCGAATTTTGATATCGGCGAATCGGTATTTAAGGTAATAAAGGATTCCTTACAAAAAGAGAAATCACAATTAGGTCAATCGGTCTTAGAAAAGATCTATGAGAATAATGAATACGCTAAAAAAGAAAGAATTGCGATTTGTCAGGATACAGGAATGTCTGTCGTCTTTATTCAAATTGGACAAGAGGTTCATTTTGAAGGAGACTTCATTAATGATGCGATTAACCAAGGCGTAAGAGAAGCGTATGAAGAAGGATATCTACGCAAATCAGTCGTAAGAGATCCACTATTTGAACGAGTGAATACCAAAGATAATACACCTGCAGTGATTCATACGAGTTTTATTCCTGGAGATAAAATAAAAATTGAAGTCATGCCAAAAGGCTTTGGTAGTGAAAATATGAGCACATTAAAAATGTTTCCACCATCAGCGGGTGTTGAAGGTGTTAAACAGTTTATCGTAGAAGCGATTGAAAAAGCAGGTCCGAATGCTTGTCCACCCATGATTGTTGGGGTGGGAATTGGCGGTACCTTTGAATACGCCAGTTATCTAGCGAAGAAGGCTGTCTTAAGAGGCCCTGATCACAAACATCCTGATTCACGTTATCGTGACTTAGAAGAAGAGATACTAACGAGAGTGAATAAGTCAGGGATTGGACCAGCTGGATTAGGTGGACTCACAACTGCATTCGCTGTCAATATCGAAGTTTATCCAACACATATCGCATCGATTCCTGTAGCGATAAATATTAGTTGTCACGCATCTCGTCATGCGTCGATTGAAATCTAGGAGAAGTTATGGAAGAACGAAAAGTACAATTGCCTCTTACTGAAGAGACGATTTTGTCTCTCAAAGCAGGAGATAGTGTTTTATTAACAGGGACAATGATTACAGGTCGAGATGCGGCTCATCAACGATTATTTGAAACAATTCAGAATCACCAACCCTTACCAATTAAACTTGAGGGTGAAGTCATTTACTATGTAGGACCCGCTCCAAGTAAACCAGGGATCCCTGTAGGATCTGCAGGACCTACATCCAGTTATCGTATGGATAAAGTTGCCCCAACCCTTATGGCACATGGACTAAAAGGAATGATTGGTAAAGGAAATCGTAATACTGAAGTTATTGAAGCCATTAAGAAACATAAATGTGTTTACTTTGCGGCAATTGGTGGCTTAGGCGCAATGATCTCCAAAAGTATCTTAAGCAGTGAAGTATTATGTTATGAAGATTTAGGAACAGAGGCGATTCACCGTTTCTGGGTCAAAGATTTTCCAGCCATCGTTGTGATTGACGCAATGGGTAATAATTTATATGAAATTGAACAAGCGAAGTTCAGGGAGTCAGAATAATCATGTCAGATGTCTATCAAAGATCATTAGTTGCGCATAAAGAATGGAGAGGTAAACTTAGAACGGTTTTAAATGCCCCTCTTAACAATAAAGAAGAATTGAGTTTAGCTTATACACCGGGTGTTGCGGAGCCTTGTCGAGAAATTCATCGTAATCCTGAATCGGTTTATGATTATACTTGGGTGGGCAATACTGTTGCGGTTATTACCGATGGTACTGCGGTACTTGGTTTAGGTGATATTGGGCCTAAAGCAAGTTTACCTGTCATGGAAGGGAAATGTGCATTATTCAAATCTTTTGCGGCTATTGATGCGATTCCAATCGCACTTGATACCAAAGATCCAGATGAAATCATTCGCATCTGTAAAGCGTTAGCCCCAAGTTTTGGTGGAATCAACCTTGAAGATATTTCTGCGCCACGTTGTGTCAAAATTGAACGTGAACTCAAACAAAGTTTAAATATTCCAGTCTTCCATGATGATCAACACGGAACAGCGATTGTTGTAGCAGCAGGACTTATCAACGCACTCAAACTCATAAACAAAGAATTCCATGAGTTAAAAGTTGTGGTAAGTGGTGCGGGTGCAGCAGGTAGTTCAATTATGATGATGTTGCGGGATTTAGGAGTAAAGAATATTCTTGGGTTTAGAAAAGAAGGAATTATCTTAAAAGAAAATCATGATGATTTCTTAGTACAAGAACTCAGTGAGTTCATTAATCCAGATCAACTCAATATTACTTTAAGAGAAGCGATGGTAAATGCGGATGTATTCATTGGTGTATCTGCTCCTCGTTTAGTGGATCAAGCGATGATTAAGAGTATGAATCCGAAATCCATTGTATTCGCATTAGCAAACCCAGAACCTGAAATCAGTTATGAAGATGCGAAAGCAGCCGGTGCGTATATTATTGCGACAGGTCGTAGTGATTTCCCAAATCAAGTGAATAATGTTCTCGCATTTCCAGGTTTATTTAGAGGTGCATTGGATGCTAAGGCAACAAAGATCTCTGAAGAGATGAAGTTAGCAGCAGCTCAAGGTCTAGCGAGTCTTATCCAAGAAGATGAATTAAGTCCTGAAATGATTATTCCAAGCGTATTTGATAAACGAGTTAAGGATGTTGTGGCAGGTGCGGTAAAGGATGTCGCAATCAGACTCGGTTATGTTAGAAATGTTTAATTTGTAAGCGCATTCTTATGTGAAATAGTGTAAACTTAAACTATAGAACAAAACTTGTCTATGCCTAAACTCTTCATGATACAAAATCTGAACCAAGACTACGAGATAATATAAACTAAGCAAATGATGCACTTTTTCGGGCATCATTTTTGTTTGAATGGAGAACTATGACACTCAGTATTGAACAATTTAGATATGCGACTTACTTTGCGCCTAGAGGTAAAGTACGTATGCAAAACTTGGGAAACCAAGTCAGTCAAAAGTATTTACTACCGAATGACCGAATCATTGGGATTATTGGTGATGCAGGAAGTGGAAAATCACTCTTTATAAAAGGGATGTTTCCGGGTTTAGAACTCACAAACGATGATGATGGAATCAATGTAAGACCTTCACCCCTCATGCGTGATTATGCTCAACTCAATTATCGTGCTCACACCTATCATATTGATGCTCGATTTGAAGCCGCATTTACCCAAATGTTTGAGCTTGTGGATGCGGTCAATCAAGCAGTACAAAATAAGAAACGTGTGGTAATTGAGCATTTTGATGAGATATATCCTTATCTCAATATGAATGCCGATTTACTAATTGGAATTGGTGAAGAAGTCATTGTATCTCGACCGAATTTATTTGGACCAATCCCAGAAGATATAAAGATCACAGTCTATAAATCCATTCATTATCGCAGAATGGCACATAGTGCAGAAGACTTACTCGTTCATGTTCTTCAAGAGGACTACAATATTACCTGTGATGGACATGGAGATGTTAAACATGGCTTTATCTTATCGTTTAATAAGAAACCTAAAGCATCCATCTCTGTTTTAGAAAAGAAAGTAAAGTTGTTAATAAAGGATGATTTAACCATTAGTTATCATGACTCTACTCATATCAAGATTGGGGATAAGATTGATCAGTATTGTACAGGACCACGAACACACGTGAATCATACTGGTCAAATTAAGAACTTTAGATTATTGAAAGATTATATTTATGACCCACAAAAGAAGACCTATGAGTTGGTTGGAATTGTGAGTGATGAAACCATCGAAGATATTCATAAATTGAATCATTTTGCGGACTAAGGAGCACTATGGAAAAGATCAATGTCGTAATTGGAGTGATTGGGGCAGATGTACATGCGGTAGGGAATCGTATTATTGATTATGCGTTTACCCAAGCAGGCTTTAATGTGATTAATCTTGGGGTCATGGTATCTCAGAAGGAATTTATGGATGCGGCGATTGAAACCAACGCAAAGGCTATCATTGTATCCAGTTTATATGGCCATGGTGAATTGGATTGTCGCGGTATGGGGGATATGTTAAAAGAAGCTGGATTAGATAATGTATTACTTTATATCGGTGGAAATCTTGTGGTCGGTAAATCCGATTTCAATGAAGTAGAGAAACTCTTTAAATCGATGGGTTTTCATCGTGTCTATCCGCCTGGAGCAGATATCAATCAAGGCATTGAAGATCTTAAGCATGATTTAAATGAGAAGGGAATTTATGCCTAATTTTTATCTATTTGATGTGGGTTCAACCTACACAAAAGGATGTATCGTAGATACAGATTCAGAAGAGATACTTGCGCAAGCAAGTGATTTTACGACTTCAAGTACGGATATATCCATTGGAATCGAAAAAGTTAAACATAAAATGATGCAAGGACTAGAATCTATTCATATCGATAAAACCTATGTCTGTAGTTCTGCTAAAGGTGGTCTCAAGATGATTGCGATTGGACTTGTACCAGACCTAACCCTTAAAGCGGCTCGATTGGCTTGTTATAGCGCAGGGGCAAAAGTCATACAATCCTATTCGTTTGAATTAAACCAGAAAGAATTAGATGAAATTGAATCCTCACAATGCGACATATTACTCTTAAGTGGTGGTACAGATGGTGGAAATACAAGTTCTGTTCGTCATAATGCGAATCAACTCATCAAACTAAGATCACGCTTTCCAATCATCTATGCTGGTAATAAATCGTGTCAGGATGAGATAAGAAACATCTTAGAATCCAATGGATTTGAATGCATACTATGTTCAAATGTAATGCCAAGTTATGGAGTATTAGAAGTTGATGAATGTAAGGCAAAAATACGTGAGTTGTTTCTAAAATCTATCGTTAAGGCAAAAGGATTATCAAAGCTCAGTGCAGTCGTCGATGAGATTGTACTCCCGACTCCATCCAGTGTATTTGAAGCACTTAAACTACTTTCCAAAGGAACATACAATGAATCAGGTTTAGGAGATTTAATGGCCATCGATATTGGTGGTGCGACAACCGATGTTTATAGTATGAATGAGAAACTCGTGATTAACGAAGAATTTGGTTATAAAGGACTTCAAGAGCCCATTGAGAAAAGAAGTGTTGAAGGAGATTTAGGCTTACGCTTTAGTGCTTCACATGTCTATGAATTGAAGGAAGAGATACATAATCCGATCTTTGATCAATACATACAGGATATAAAACACAATCCACATCTAACGTCTAATCTGGATTTAGATACACAACTCGCAAGTGCTTGTGTTGAAATTGCGACAGAACGTCATGTGGGCCGACTTGAAACGAGTTATACTCCTATGGGGATTAACTATTATCAAACGGGTAAGGATTGTAGAGAAGTTAAACAGTGTATTGGGATTGGTGGACCGATTATCTATAATCCAAACGCAAAAAGGATTTTAGAGAATTGTTTAATGAAGAGTAATCATAAGGAAGTTTTATTGCCAATACAGTGTGAATATTATATCGATAAAGATTATTGTATCAGTTGTTTAGGACTATTGGCTAAACAGTATCCGGATGTTGTGTTACGAATCTTGAAAAAGAAATTGGAGAAAATAGATCATGTATAATCGTAAAATCCCATTGGATGAATTTCTTAAACAACGTGAAGAAGTGCTTAAACAATGGAATACTGGAAAAGATGTGGATCTTGAAGAAGCAATTGAATACCAAAAATCATTAGATGAATCAAAGCGTTTCAGTAATAAACTAGCTCAAGCCATTGAGAATAAAGAAACATTGATTCAACCAAGAGCAGGGGTTGCGCTTCCTAATGAACACATCAAACTTCTAAAAACACTACAGGATGAAGGGGGAGCTGATTTACTCCCAACAACCATTGATAGTTATACGCGTCACAATCGATATGTGGAAGCACAAACAGGGATTGATGAAAGTATTCGTACCGGGAAATCTCTACTCAATGGCTTTCCAGCTGTAAATCATGGGGTACAAGTTTGTCGCTCCATCATCTCTTCACTGAATGTGCCCGTTCAAGTACGTCACGGAACACCGGATGCTCGACTCCTTGCGGAGATTACCTGTGCTGGTGGATTTACCTCTTTTGAAGGAGGCGGTATTTCATACAATATTCCTTATGGAAAAAACTACTCCTTAGAAAAAACCATTACAGATTGGCAATATGTGGATCGTTTAATTGGTTACTATGAAGAAATGGGTGTAACGATTAATCGTGAACCATTTGGTCCATTAACAGGAACACTTGTTCCAGCGTGTATTTCACACAGTGTAGCGATCCTCGAAAGCTTACTTGCGGCTGAACAAGGGTGTAAGTGCATTACGGTAGGTTATGGACAATGTGGAAATCAGAACCAAGATATCGCCGCAATTCGTACGTTGGATAAATTAACCAAAGAATATTTAGCACGATTTGGCTTTTATGATGTAAGCGTATCAACTGTATTCCATCAATGGATGGGAGGCTTTCCACAAGATGAAGCGAAAGCTTATGCAGTTATCAGTTGGGGTGCGAGTACAGCAGTATTATCCGGTGCCACAAAGGTAATTGTTAAATCACCACACGAAGCCTTTGGAGTCCCAACCGCAGAAGCGAATGCGAATGGATTAAAAACGACTAAACAATTAACGTCCATGTTAAAGGATCAAGTCTTTACAGAGACAAATGAAATTAAAGCAGAAATGGATATCATCGAGAAAGAAACACGCAGTATCATGGAAGCGGTGTTGAAACTCGGTGAGAATAACTTTGGACTCTGTGCAGTACGTGCATTTGAAGCTGGATTGATTGATGTTCCTTTTGCCCCAGCAACCTGCAATGCGGGAAAGATGTTGCCGGCGAGAGATAATAATGGCGCGATTCGTATCTATGAATTCGGGAATCTTCCATTCGATGAATCACTTAAAGAGTTCCATCGTCAGAAACTCCAAGAAAGAGCGGATGTGGAACGTAGACAAGTGAGCTTCCAAATGGTAATTGATGATATATATGCCGTTAGTAAAGGTCGTCTTGTAGGACGTCCAAGTAAGGGGAATGTATGAAAATAATTGATGTTATTAGTAGTTGTGGTAGAACGGGGTTTTTCTTTGATGATCAAAAAGCGATCAAAAAAGGGGCACAATCCGATGGGAACTTCTACTTGGGTAATCCTGTCACAGAAGGCTTTACGCGAGTTAGACAAGCGGGAGAATCACTTACGATTATGCTTGTATTAGAAGATGGACAGGTCGCATTTGGGGATTGTTGCGCTGTGCAATACAGTGGATGTGGTGGTCGTGATCCACTCTTCATCGCCTCAGATTTTCAAAAGATTGTACAAGATAGAATACGACCATTATTACTCAATCGTGAATTGACTTCGTTTAAAGAACTTGCCTATGAATTTGACCATCTAGAACTTGATGGCAAACGAATCCATACCGCATTACGCTATGGCATTACTCAAGCACTCTTAGATGCGGTCGCTAAATCCCAACATACTCAAATGGCTAATATTATTGCGAATGAATATCATACCAATGTTAGTGAACAACTTATCCCAATCTTTAGTCAAAGTGGGGATAATCGCTATGATAATGTGGATAAGATGATTCTTAAAGAAAGTGCTGTTCTTCCACATGGATTAATTAATCATGTTGAAACAAAGTTAGGTTATCAAGGTGAGAAATTACTTGAGTATGTTAAGTGGTTAAGAAAACGAATTGATGATTATCGTAATCATGAGGATTACAAACCGGTATTACACATCGATGTCTATGGAACATTAGGCATTATATTTAAAGAAGATTATGATGCGATGGTGGATTATCTTAAAACATTAAGAGAAGCAAGTGGCCCCTATCATTTACGCATCGAAGGTCCAGTCGATTTTGATGATCGTGAAAAAACCATGATGGGTCTACAAATCATTACACGTATGTTAGATGAGCGTGGAATTGAATGTGAGATTGTCGCAGATGAATGGTGTAATACCCTCGAAGATATTAAAGAATTTGCGGATAAAAAAGCAGGTCATATGGTTCAAATCAAAACACCTGATTTAGGTGGTATACAAAATATTGTGGAAGCTGTGTTGTATTGTAAGGAAAAAGGAATTGGGGCCTATCAAGGTGGTACATGCAATGAAACTGATATCAGTGCTAAGGCATGTGTTCATTGTGCTATGGCTACTCAACCTGTACAAATTCTCGCAAAACCGGGTATGGGTGTTGATGAAGGATACATGCTTGTTTATAACGAAATGAAACGTATTATCGCTCTTGAAACGATACGAAAGGAGCGTCATGAAAAGTATTAAAATATTATCCACAACCGCTATTCTAGGGTATGGATTTCCAATGGCCAGTTTCGAAGCTGGGATGAAGAAGAATCCAGATTGTATTGCGGTTGATGCAGGATCAACCGATCCTGGTCCATATTATTTAGGTGCTGGGGTTTCCTTTACCGACTATTACGCAGTTAAACGTGACTTAGGCATCATGATTCAAGCAGGGATTGAACATCATGTGCCTGTGCTTGTAGGAACTGCAGGTGGTAGTGGTGCGAAACCACATTTAGATTGGACAATTAAGATTGTAAAAGAGATTGCGGAAGAAAATAATCTACATTTTAAGATGGCGATTATTGAAGCAGATATAGATAAGGAAATCTTATATAAAGCATTTGATGAAGGTAAGATTAAACCTCTACATCCAGCACCTGAATGTACAAAAGATGACATAAAAGATTCAACCTATATCGTCGGTCAAATGGGTGTAGAGCCTTTTATCGAAGCGCTCAAACAAGATGTGGATGTGATTATTGCAGGAAGAGCATATGATCCAACGGTGTTTGCGGCTTTACCTATTCTTCGTGGATTTGATCCTGGTTTAGCCTTGCATTGTGGAAAGATTCTAGAATGTGCAGCGATTGCCTCAACTCCAGGTAGTGGTAGTGATTGTATGTTTGGAACAATCTATGAAGATTCATTTGTGTTAGAGACCCTTAATCCAGCGCGTAAGTGTACAACACTCAGTGTTAGTGCACATACACTCTATGAAAAAACCAATCCATATATCTTACCAGGACCGGGAGGAACCATTGATTTGCATAACACAACCTTTACTCAACTCAATGAAAACCAAGTTGAAGTTAAAGGAAGTGTTTATATTCCATCCAATCCATATACCATTAAACTCGAAGCAGCGAAGTGTGTAGGCTATCGCACCGTAAGTATAGCTGGAGTACGAGATTCCATCTTTATTCGTGAGATTGATTCTATAATTACTGGAGTTGAACAACGTGTTAAAGATAACTTCAAAGACTTAAAAGATTATCATCTAAACTTCAAAGTCTATGGTAAGAATGGAGTGATGGGTGATCTTGAACCCATCAAAGAAATTCATTCCCATGAATTATGTATCGTAATTGATGCGGTAGCTCAAAGCCAAGAAGTAGCGAATACCATTTGTAGTTTTGCGAGAAGTACGATGCTACATTATGGTTATGAAGGAAGAATCGCAACAGCAGGTAATCTTGCATTCCCATATTCACCTTCTGATTTTAAAGTAGGTGCTGTGTATAATTTTAGTTTGTATCATTTAATTGAAGTAAGCGATCCCGTTAATCTATTCAAACAAACGATCGTAGAATTGTGAGGAACGTATGAAACATAAACTCATAGATTTAGCGAAAGTGATTCGTTCTAAGAATTCAGGTCCTTATGAAATTACCTTTGATATCATCTTCAAAGACCGTGAAACCTTTGAAATCATGTGTCAACACAAGTTTATTAACGAAAAGTTGATTTCAGAACTTTACCATATTCCTGAATCCGATGTGATTAATATTATTGAATTTGTCCCTGCACAAGCGATTAAGGCAACCATTGTTCGTCCAATGTGTAGCGGTGATATTCGTGAAACAGATGTTTATGGTGCTCAACAACATGCGCCACTTCTTGATTTAGAATTTGATTACTAACCATCCTTAGGATGGTTTTTGTTTACAATTATGTTTACATTGAGATGAAATATTATTTACAAAAGTGTTTACAATATTTCTTTACTTTGTTTACAAAAGTGTTTACAATGAAGGTAAATAGTGAGGTTATAACATGATTGATGAGTACCTTGATTTAACGAGTAAGAGAATATATCCTTCGAAAAAAGAATGGTTTTTTAAATATGGTAAACATGGAAATGAATATCAGAAATTATTAGAGTATAAGAAAACAAATCTAACTCAAATAGATTTATATACAACAGAGGGAAGTATTTATTTTAACCGTGATTATATTCAGTCGTTTGTAAAGGAGTATTATCAGACTCAAGATTTAGGGATAGACTCTCTTATCCATTTTTCAGAAACATTTGAAGATATGTTAATTTTTAGTGAAGTTGAAGGAACACTTGAGATTGAAGGGATAAAAACATCAAAAAAGAAAATTGAAGATGTCCTTTCAAAGGATACGTATGATTCAAATGAGCAAATAATTGTAAATATGAAGAATGGGATCGATTTCATTTTTGAGAATGAAATAACAGAGAAGAATATATATGAACTTTATAAAATATTATCTTTTAACAGTCTAAAAGAAGATGAAATAATACAGGATGGTTACTATCGTAATTCAGGTGTAGATATAATTGGGAAATATGGTGAGATCAGTGATTCTGGGGTAGATGCTAAGAACTTAGAAAAGTGGATGAAACGCTTTGTAGACTTTATTCAAGAGTCTATGTCAGAGTTAAATAGTTTAACGTATATCATGCCGCACATCATACATTATTATGTTATTTACTTACATCCGTATTACGATTTTAATGGAAGAATGGCTCGAATGATTGCTTATTGGTATATCGTAAAATGCCATCACATTAAAGATAAGATGCCAGTTTATAGCGAGGCTATTAATTATAATTCTCAGACAAAAGCATTGTATTATAAAGCCATCGAAAACGCGCGTGAAGATGATAATGATATAACCTTCTTTATTGAGATGATGTTTAAATTAGGGACTCGATTTATAGATGTCTATATCAAACTAGATAAGATTGAAATACGAAGTAGAAGAAATAAAATGATACTAACTAAGAACGAAATAAGCCTATTAAAATCGATTCTTCTTCATGTTGGGACATCAGAATATTTCACATGGGAAGATGTTTATGCGTATGATAAAGCACAATATACAAAACAGTACTATTTTAAGTTATTGAATTCGTTGAAAGATAAAAAAATCGTTGAAATAGATATAAAAAATAGAGTTTATTTCTATAAACTAGTTGAAATTTGAAATGGATTTTCGCTTTTTTACGCCTAAAACCCATAATCCAAGGTTAAAATGAAAAAAATGTTCCAATTATACCTTGGAACATTGAAACAATAAATCATAAATGAAATAATACGACTATAGAACCCAAACACCCCTAAATGTGTGACCTTGCCAAATGGGTTCTATCATAACACATTGGTTTTTTGTTTCACTTGCCCAGTTGAACCCAATGTGTTTTCTTTAGCGATTTCTGAGTTGATCAAGCGATAACTTCGTCTCTGCGCTAATCTTTAATATTTCTTCATAGTTCTTAATAACACTCATCGATACAAAGATATCGAGTACATATTGTGCCGCAATAGCAGACGTTAAACTAAATAATTCAAGTGTATTTCCAATATCAAGAATTTTAATACTTTCTGTACATAAACTACTGAGTTTATCATTATCCTTGCCGGACAAAGCTAATGTTGGAATACCTAAAGTATTCATGCGTTTAGCGGTATCGATAATAATAGGGTTTGTACCTGTTAAAGAAATTAGAATCGCAAAACTAGGTACATCATGAAGTTTTAATCGAGATAAGTGTTGCCAGTGTGTTGAGTCATAAGCGATTGCAGGAATACCGACTTCTTCAAATTTATACTGATACATTTTTGCCAAATCGAAGTTTAAACCAGTTCCATAGATTCCAATATGTTTACTCGTTTGTATATGCTTAATGCATCGTGCTACACAATCAAAATCAAGCATTGTTCGTGTTTCATCGATTGCTTTTTGATAAATCATAGGTAATCGAGTCACAACATCATTCAAAGTTGTTTTTGGGGTAAAGGGAATCTCTTTAAGATGTTCCTGTTGTTCTAAGAAGAGTGAGAATTCAGATACATAAGTTAGTTTAAATTCTGTAAAACCCTTATACCCAAGTTTCTTACATAGGCGTACAATAGTAGATGTACTGGAATAACTTAAAATCGCAAGATCGTTAATACTCATTCTTAAAAGATCACTTGGATGATCCAGAATGTATTGTACAACCGCTTCTTCTTGATGCGTAATATTCTGTAGGTTTTTAAGTTTGTTGTATAACATATTAAGTTCATTTTAACATAGACACATCCAATTAAGTGAAGGAGATTCAATATGAAAATAGCGTTTGTTGATATCGATGGTACCATACTCGATTACCCAAAAGGACTTAATCGTCCAACGAGTGAAACCATAGAAATGTTTCGCTTGTTTCGTGAACAAGGGAATATCTTAATTATTGCGACATCTCGCACTGAATTACCTGAAGGATTAGAAACTTCGATGTTTGATGGTTTCGTGTTTAGTAATGGTCAATACATCGAGTATCACAATCAAGTATTACTCAATAATTGTTTCTCTAAGACTCAAATTAAATATCAATTATCGGTATATCAGAAATATGGTGCAGGTTCTTACTTCCAAGGAATTAAAGGACAATGGTTAACGCCATTTAAAAGTGAATTAGCCATTGAACATAAGGTTCATTTTGGCTTTGATCCAAAGAAAGTTGATACTGCATTTCTTCCTTTTAATATTGATGAAATCGAAAGCACTGCCGCGACAGCAGCGTTTGATAATGTGGAAGCGATGTGGCATGCGAAAGCAGAATTACCACAAGATTGGATTATACACGCATATGATGAAGAATCAATTCGCTTAGATGTTCATTTGCCTGGGATTACAAAAGGGAGTTCATGTGTATTCTTAATCGATCATTTAGGGATTGATCACCATGATTCTTATGCGTTTGGGGATGGGATGAATGATATTGAAATGCTAGAACTCGTTGGCTTTGGTGTTGCGATGGGGAATGCGAATGATGAAGTTAAAAAAGTTGCGAACTATGTAGCTCCATCCATTGAAGAAAATGGTCTTGCGAAAGCATTCAAAGATTTGTTTAAATTATAAAAAGTAAACGTTTACAGTGAAAAAAGTAAACTTATAAGTTACAATAAAACTAACCGTTATAAGGAGAACATATGATAAAAGACGAAAGTTTGTATATTGCAGGTCCACTTTGTTTTTATAAAAATGGATATGGCATGTGGGATGCATTGAAAAAGGAAGCAGAGTTTTATGGATTTACTGTCGCTCTTCCTAATAATAATGTTTTAGAATATGAAGAAGGTAATAAGCGTCAATTCAGTGCTGCGATTTTTAAGAATTGTAGAGATTCAATCAATAAAACAACCTGTCTTATTGTTAACTTAGAAAACTATCGTGGATTAGTCCCAGATGGTGGTTCGGTTTATGAAATGGGTATGGCATACGCTAAGGGTGCTAAACTCTATGGATTTACACGTGATAAACGACCTGCTCGTATGAAATATGGACATGGTAAATATGTGGGTAATGATATTATTGATCTTGATGGTCGTAAACTTGCACATAAAGATTTAGCATTTGGACCATGTATTGTTGGTTCTACAAAGATTGTGGAAGGTAAGTTTGGTGATGCACTTCAAATGTTTATGACAGATATTGAAGAGGATTCAAAACTCAAAGCATCTCGTAATGTGTTTGTGCTTGATGCGGATCCACAAGTAACCGTTGAACCTTCTGATAAGCCTAGAGTCTATCTTTCTACTTTTGAACGTTATGATAATGACGCAAAAGAGAAACTAGAATCAATGAAGAAAATTTGTGAGAAATATGGATTTATTGGCATTAGTCCACTCGATGATGCGCCAATGGTTGAGAGAATAAACAGTGATGATGTGATGGAAATGGCGTATAACCAATTTGATCACTTCCAACAACACGTACGCAATTGTGATATTATCCTAGCGAACTTAAATAATTACCATGGTTATGAACCAAACGATGATGTTTCATTTGAATGTGGAATGGCATTCCAATTAGGTAAGAAGTGTTTTGGTTACCTAGATGAGGTTAAACCAATGATTGATTTAGTTCCAAATCGTGGTGAAGCATTTGAATATCGTGATTTAAATGATATGAATGTTGAGAACTTTGCGAATCCATTGAATTTAATGTTTGGGGCATCTTTCACATTGTTTGAAGGTAAATTTGAAGAAGCAATCAAGCAAATGGCTGAAGCATTAGTTGATTTTAAGCTTGCGGATGATTTAGTTCCTCCAGTACTTGACTAAAGACCACTAAAGTGGTCTTTTTTAATGGTATGATTATTGCATTGAAGAGGGTTAACTATGTTAGAAAGAGCAAAGAATGCACTGAGAAATAGTATTGAGACCAAAGATCTCGAACAGTTTAATTTACTTGTGAATGAAATGTATCCAATTGATATCGCGGATTTTCTAAGTACAAATTCTGATGATATTTTACAATCATTTCTTACTAATACAAATCCAGAAGTACACGCCAAAATTCTTGAACAAGCGAATGATAAATTACAGTTACGAATGATTCGATTATTGGATTATAAAGAGATTGTTCATTTGTTTAAACAAATGTCGAAGGATGACGTAGCGGATACCTTAGGTCGATTACCAACTGGATTACGTAAGAATATTTTAAATCAAATTAAAGGATCTGAACGTGTATCAGTAGAAGAACTTTTGGGTTATTCTAAGGACAGTGCCGGTGGTATTATGACCACTGAATTCATTGCCTTAGAGAGTTATTTAAGCATACATGAATCACTTGATAAGATTCGTGAAATAGGGCCTAAAACAGAAGTGCTCGAATTAATTTTTGTCTTGAATAAAGATCATGAACTCATTGGCACAGCCGACTTAAGAGATATCTTAAGCAGTGATGGAAATGAGTTATTACATACGATTACCAATGAAAACATACTTACAGTTTATCCAGAAACAGACCAAGAAAAGGTTGCGTTATTAGTATCAAAATATGACTTAAAAGCGATTGCTGTAGTGAACAAAGAGAATAAACTCCTAGGGATAATTACAGTCGATGATATCATCGATGTCATCGTGCAGGAACAAACTGAGGATGTATTAAAACTTGGTGGTTTGGGTGGTCAACTTAAGAGTGATGAATCAATCTTCTATTATGTGCAAAAAAGAATTCCTTGGTTAATGATCAATCTAGGGACAGCTTTTTTAGCCGCATTCACCGTTACGTTATTTGAAGATGTTATTTCACAGGTTGTGGCACTTGCCTCATCGATGTCAATCGTGACGGGTATGGGTGGAAATGCAGGCAATCAAACCTTATCACTTACCGTACGAAGTATTGCGTTAGGTGAGTTAGAACTTAAAAAACATTGGAAGAAAGTGTTTAGAGAAGTTATGATTGGTGTGTTACAAGGAGCGATTATTGGGCTTTTTGCGGGTATCATATTACATCTAAAAGTAGGGAATCCGATGATTGGACTCATTATATTTTTGGCAATGATTGGAAATATGATGGTCGCAAGTATTTTTGGATTCATGGTTCCACTTGTACTAAAGCGTTTAAATTTTGATCCAGCACTTGGATCATCGATCTTCTTAACCGCCGCTACAGATGTATTAGGCTTCTTCTTTTTCTTAGGCTTAGCTCAACTCTTTCTACCTTGGTTAATATAATGGAGAATCAAATGGAACAACAAATTAATTTTGCACAAGCACAAACATGTTTACTCATGGAACCCCAACATTCCAACATTCTTGGACATGTACATGGGGGAGAACTCATGAAAATGATGGATAATACAGCAGGAATCGCAGCCGCTAAACAGGCTAAAGGAATGGTTGTGACTGCGAGAGTGGATGAGATTGAATTTCATGAAGCAGTTAAAATTGGGGATGTAGTAACGGTACAAGCTCAAGTATGTTATGTCGGTAAGAGTTCCATACAAGTGTTCGTACGTGTCTTTGTCGATAACATACAAGACAATATTCCATCCATTATGGCACTCAGTGCTTTCTTTACGATGGTACATTTAGTGGATGGTAAACCAAGCAAAGTAGAACCCCTTAATGTCACAAACCCACTTGAACAAGAATTGTTTGATATGGGTTATAAAAAATACATTGAGATACAACAGAAACGTCAGAAATAATCAAAGAGTGGAGGATTTTGTGTGATTGAATTAAAACAAATAAGTAAGAATTATACCACTCGACTTGGGATTATGACGAAGGCGTTAGATCATATTAATCTCAGTTTTCCAAATAAAGGACTTATTTTCATCTTAGGTAAAAGTGGAAGTGGTAAATCAACCCTCTTAAATATCATGAGTGGGTTAGATACAGCAGATTCAGGTGAAGTCATCGTCAATGGTCGAAACATTGAAGGACTAGATCAAAAAGAACTCGATTATTATCGTAATGCACATGTTGGATTTGTGTTTCAGGACTTTAATATTATCGATACCTTTACGATTGAACAGAACATTGGCTTAGCCCTTGAATTACAAGGTAAACAAGTTGATAAGGAAACGATGGAATCCATTCTAAATTATGTTGGTTTAAGTGGATATGAAAAGCGTAAAGGGAATGAAGTATCGGGTGGACAGAAACAACGCATCGCAATTGCTCGTGCATTGATTAAAAGACCAACCATCATCCTTGCGGATGAACCTACCGGTAACTTGGATACCAATACTTCTAAACAAATTATGGATTTACTCAAAGAAGTATCGAAGGATAATCTTGTGGTAGTTGTCTCACATGATCCAGAAGAAGCGGAAGTATATGGGGATCGTATTATTAAGATCAAAGATGGAAAAGTGAATGATGATATTATCTTAAATCAAGATTTAAGCGATTCACGTCCATACGAATTGATTAAACCACAATTACATTTCATTTCTAGTTGGAAATATGGAGTGTATAGTTTAGCGAATAAGAAAGGTCAATTGTTAATCACAAACTTTATCGTATCGATATGCTTGTTATTTACACAATTATTGGGTTCTTACTTGTATTTCTTAATGGTTTCGTATAAGGATTTATCGAGTCTATATGGTTCTACTAAGGTCCTTAAGATTACTCAAGATTTACAAGGGTATTTATCCATAAATAATGCGGAAATATTGTTTGTGGGAATGTACATTGGCTTGGTGAGTATCCTTTATGTATTCTTATCCATGTCCATCGCTACTAGACGTAAACAAGTTGGTATATTTAAAGCACTTGGGGCAAGTACCGTTGATATTTTAAGAATATTTGTATGGGAAGGATTAATTATTGGACTCGTCTCTTTCATTCTTTCTAATCTAATGTCGTTAGCGTATATCGTAGATATCAATAAGAAATTTTTTGATGGACTAAAATTATTTGAACTTAATTTCTATCAAATTGGATTTAACTTTATTCTATTGGTCTTTGTCCCAGTGGGATTGATTATTGGACTAACTTTGGTTCTAATGAAGAAGAACCCAGTTATTTCAATCCTGAAGGAGATTTAATATGATTGAGTTATTGAATGTCAATAAGACCTATACCAGTAAAGCAAAGATTCAAGTTAAAGCATTGGATCATGTAAACCTTCAATTCAATTCAAAAGGATTAACGTTTATCTTAGGTAAAAGTGGAAGTGGTAAGACCAGCTTACTCAATATCATAGGAGGATTAGATTCTGCGAACTCCAGTAAGATTTTTATCAATGGCAAGGAACTTAAACGATTTGATGAAAGAACCTGTGCTGAATATCGTAATTCTTACATTGGATTTGTGTTTCAAGAATACAACTTAATGAATAATCTAAATGTCTATGAAAACATTGCTTTATCGCTTCAGCTACAAAAGAAAGAAGTTAAAGATCAGATTATTCAAAAGGTACTAGAAGAAGTCGATTTAAAAGGACTAGAGAAAAGACAATTGGATGAATTATCGGGTGGGCAGAAACAACGTGTCGCAATCGCAAGAGCGCTTGTAAAAGATCCAGTCATCTTACTAGCCGATGAGCCAACAGGAAACTTGGATAGTGAAACTTCAACTCAAATATTTGAATTATTTAAGAAACTAAGCCAAAACAAATGTGTGATTGTGGTGAGTCATGATGCGGAATACGCCCATCAATATGCGGATCGTATTATTGAATTATCCGATGGTCATGTGATACAAGATACAAATCCTGTTATATCAGATGAATTAATCACAATACCAGAAAAACGTAGAGCTAAGCTACCGTTCTCATTAATCTGGAAGATGTCTTTTGGGAATATCCTTAACAATAAACTTCGCTTACTTGTGACTTGTGTAATTGTGTCTTTCTTAACCGCAATACTATCAACCGTCTATACTTCCCTTTATGTAAGTAATAACGTAACACCTGATTTAATGAACTTAAGTAAACAAGAACATTTGTTGTTGGTGGAACCAGTTCCATTTCAATCGACAACGATTCTGAAGCCAAGTACTGAATATCAATACAATCGTAAACTAACGACAGATGTACTCATTCAAGTACGTGAAATGACTGAGAATGAACATGCAATATTGTATCCAAAAACACAAATAAATTTGAATGATCATTGGTTGACTATCAATGATTTAGGCATGGATTTAAATCAAACATTAATTGAATCAGACTTAATACCTAAACCAAACGAAGAGCTTGTTCAAGAAATTCAATCATCTTACTTAAGTTTTGTGTCATCCGATGAAGAAGGATTATTTGATCAATTGATTGGAAGAATACCCAATAATCGATATGAAGTTGTTATCTCAAACTATCTTGGAGAACTCTTATTGAAGACTAAGTACCAAGAATTCAATCAACTTGAAGATTTGGTAAATGAAGATATTTGGTTAAACTTTAACGAACAGATTAAATTAAAGATTGTTGGTATACAAATGAATGAAACACCACTATTAAGAAATGACACAACGATTCTTAATACGAGTTATACCAATCTATATGTTCATCCAAGTTTCTCACGATACAATCCATATCCAACCTCTCAAATAAGTTATGGTGTAAAACTGAGTGAAGATACGAATATCAAAGAACTAATTCAAGATTATAAAACAATTGGAACATTCACAATCTTACCACGATACACGGATGCGCTTAATCGATATACACGGTTTGAATTAACTTTGATTATGGGATTGTTGGTTCCATTAATTGGTTACTTCATGATTGTATTCTTAGGTAATTATATTTCATCGAGTATTCTATTTAGAAAGAAACAAATCGGAATACTTAGAGCATTAGGGTGTGAAGTGAATGAAATGAATAAGATTTTCTTAATTGAAGCATTACTCATTGGTTTGTTTATCATGACGCTTGTACTAATAATGGTTCCATTTATGATTGATATCCTTAACTTCTCATTTATGGTAAATTTCTTCGATACCTATATCTCCTATTTCTATTATCCAATCTTTCATTTAGGCTTTGGTCATTTTATCGAAGTGTTTATCTTAATTGGGTTAGTATTTACCGTTCTTATTATTGTGTTAACGTATCATATTAACCTATTAGATCCTGTTGCGGTTATTAGTGGAAAATAAAAAAATCCTTGGTAGGATTTAGTTATCATTTTCATTGAGTAATCCGTAGATATAGTGATCTTCCCAGCGTCCATTAATGTGGACGTTTTTTCTTAGTAGTCCTTCTCTAACAAATCCACAACGCTCTAATAGTCGATAAGATGCATGATTACTTGGCATGACACCTGCTTCAATTCGGTGGAACTTAATTTCATTAAATGCATAATCAACCACTAAGTTTAAGGCTTCGTACATATAACCTTGTTTAGTATGTTTTAAATCCAGTGAGTATCCGATATAGGATGTTTTAAGTGGCCATAAGATATCATTTAACGCTATCATTCCAATCAACTCATGTGTACCATTTAGAAAGATTCCAAATCGTATGCTTGATTTTTCTTCAATCTCTTTTGTATAACTCTCAATGTTTTTGCGTATCCGTTCAATGGTGTAATAGGCATCCGTTCGAGTAAAAGAGGTTGGAATAAAAAAGTCTTTGTTTCTAAGTTCATAATTAAACAAACGTTGTGCATCATGTATATTTAAGTGTCTTAAATAGATTCGTTTTCCCTGTAACATACTTTTATCTTAACATATTATTTGAGTCATTTTACTATCAAAAAGTAAGAGTTTAAGTTAAATTATACATGAGGTAAAAACTATGAAAATTGAAATATGGGCAGACTATGCTTGTCCGTTTTGTTACATCGGAAAAACAACACTCGAACAAGCACTTGAGCAAACTGGATTAAACAATGTAGAAGTTGTATACAAAGCATTTCAACTGGATCCCAATGCGCCAAAGGAATCCAATGAGAATACGATTACACATTTAGCGCATAAATATGGTGTTACCATTCGTGAAGCGCAAGGGATGGTTGAGAATGTTATTCAACATGGTAAACGTGTTGGACTAGATTTAAATTTTGAAAAAGTGAATCAAACCAATACCTTTAATGCACATCGTTTAACGAAATTAGCTCAATCATTGAATCTAGATTCAGATCTTAATCGTAGATTGTATAAAGCATATTTTACAGAGGGCATTAATCTAGCAAGTCTGGATGAACTAAACAAAATATCGATGGAATTAGGGATTGATTCGAATGAAGTGTTAAACTCAGATCGATATGAGAAAGAGGTTAAGCGTGATATCGAAGAAGCATATCGCAAGGGGATAAATGCAGTTCCCTATTTCTTGATTGATGGTAAAACCGCAATTAAGGGAGCTCAACCATTAGAGCGTTTTATACAAATACTCAACCAAGTTAAATAACAGGAAATATATCCTGTTTTTTTTAAAATGTAATCGATATCATTTAGTATATCAATTGAATTTTTAAGGTTTAAGTGCTATATTCTAAATGTAAACACTTACATTGTGTTTAACAGGGAGGAATAGAATGAAAAAATTATTATTATCTTTGTTGATGATTTTAATGACTCTTTCTTTAGTTGCATGTACAGCTGAAGAACCAGTTGAAGAAGTCAAAGACGTAACCTTGAAGGTTTGGGGTGCTCAAGAAGACCAAGAAATGCTAACTGGCATGATCGAAGAATTCAAGGCTGCAAACCCAGGAACAAACTGGACAATTGAATTAGGTGTTGTTGGTGAACCTGACGCACGTACTAAGTATTTAGAAGATCCTGAAGCTGCTGCTGACGTATTTGCATTCCCTAATGACCAAGTTATGGACTTAGTTAATGCAGGTGCATTGTATGAAGTTACAATCAATAAGGATGCGATCGTTGCTGCTAATATTCAATCTGCTGTTGATTCAGCTACAGTTGATGGAAAACTTTACGGTTATCCTATGACTGCTGACAACGGATACTTCATGTACTATGACAAATCCGTTTTCACAGAAGACGATGTTAAATCTTTAGACAAGATGTTAGAAGTAGCTCAAGCTGCTGGTAAATCTGTATTCATGGACGTTTCTAATGGTTGGTACATTGCATCATTCTTTATCGGTGCTGGTAACAAGTTTGAAATGGTTGATGGAAAACAAGTATTAGATTTCAATAATGAAACTGGCGTTAAAGTCGGTGAAGCAATCAAAGCATTCACTGCTCACCCAGCATTCTTAACAGGTGATGACAATATCCTTAAAGCTGGTATCGGTACAACAATCGCTGCTGGTGTTTCTGGAACTTGGAATGCAACTGATATTTCAACAATCCTAGGCGCTAACTATGCTGCTACTAAACTTCCTGAATTCAATTTAGGTGGTGTTCAAACTCAAATGGGTAGCTTTGCTGGTTTCAAACTTATGGGTGTTAACAGCTTAACTGAATTCCCAGAAGAAGCAATGGCTTTAGCTGAATTCTTAACAAATGAAGCGAACCAAGTTAAACGTTTCGAAACTCGTAAATTAGGTCCTGCTAATAAGAATGCAGCTCAAAACGAAGCTGTATTAGCTGACGTAGCATTATCTGCTTTAGCTCAACAAGCACCATATGCAATGAGTCAAAACAATGTTGCTGGTACTTATTGGGGTCCTGCTGAAGCATTCGGCTTAGCACTTGAAAACAAAGATTACACTATGTCAATTCAAGAAATGCTTGATGCTTTAGTTGCTCAAGCAGCTGGTAACTAATTTAGTTCGTAATTAGAGATTAATCAAGGGCAATATGAATTCATATTGCCCTTATTCTTAATGGAGGGTACATTATGGAAAGGTCCCAAAAATTTAAAGATTTTCTAAGTAGAAGTTCAAAGCGTGTGAGTAATTTCTTTAAAGGATTTAGTGAAGGAAATGCCATCACAAAAGGATCCTACTTTGTAATGGGTTTAGGCCAATTACTTAGAGGGCAACTATTTAAAGGAAGTTTATACTTAGTAACACAAATTGGATTCTTTGTCTTCATGTTAACAAGTGGTATTTACAATATATTAGGTCTTAGAACTCTAGGGACTAAGATGCAAGAACGTGTTTGGGATGAAGCGAGAGGTATATTTGTTGTTTCTAAGGGAGACAACTCAATGCTTATGTTGTTGTTTGGGGTTGCGACAATTTTCATTATTATTGCGTTTGTTATTGCGTATGTCATGAGTGTTCATGGCTCAATACAAAATGAAAAGTTGATCAAGTTAGGTAAAAAACCAAATAACTTAAAGAAAGACTTTGAATTATACTTGAATGATAAATATCATGTGACGGTATTAACACTACCTGTGATTCTAACGTTTTTATTTACGATTGTGCCACTGGTATTTATGATTTTAATTGCATTTACAAACTTTGACCGTAATCATCAACCTCCAGGTAACTTGTTTACTTGGGTAGGTTTTGAGAACTTTACAGCTGTTTTGTGGAATGATCCACTTAAGTCAAAAACATTTATTGAATTATTAATATGGACACTCATCTGGGCTGTACTTGCGACTGGACTAAACTATATCTTCGGTATGGTTTTAGCTCTAATGATTAATAAAAAGGGAATTAAGATTAAGAAATTCTGGAGAACGATTTTCGTAATAACGATTGCGGTTCCTCAGTTTGTTAGTTTACTCTTAATGTCTCAATTACTTGCGGATTTAGGTACACTCAATGTGTTCTTGCGAGAGATAGGTTTGATTGAAAAGTTCTTACCATTCTTATCAGATCCAACTTGGGCTAAGGTTACAGTTATTATTGTCAACCTATGGGTAGGGGTACCATATTCGATGTTAATTACTTCAGGTATTCTGATGAATATTCCAACAGATTTGTATGAGAGTGCAAAGATCGATGGAGCGAATGCTTGGGTACAGTTCTGGAAGATTACTTTACCCTATATGTTATTTGTGACGGGTCCTTACTTGATTACACAATTTATTGGTAATATTAATAACTTCAACGTCATTTACTTGTTAACTCGAGGGGGTCCATTATCCTTGGAATACTTCCAAGCTGGTAAAACAGACCTATTGGTTACTTGGCTATATAAGTTAACTGTGAATGAACAAAACTATTCTTTTGCCTCAACAATCGGTATCTTTATTTTCTTAATTAGTGCGTTCTTCTCACTCATCGTCTTCAACAAGACAGCTTCAGCTCAGAAGGAGGAAGATTTCCAATGATAAAAAACATGAAAACACGCGAACGTTTTGGGAATGGCGTTATTTATGCGATTCTATCCTTCTTATCGTTCATTTGGTTAATTCCAATTGCTTGGTTGATACTTGTATCATTTAGAGCAGAACCAGGTGCCTATACCGAATATATTTTCCCTAAATCATACACATTAGATAACTATATTAAGTTATTCACGGATACGAAGTTATTTAACTATCCAAGATGGTTTATGAATACCTTGATTGTAGCGATTGTTACATGTATTGTCTCTACGATTATCGTACTCCTAACGAGTTATGCGCTTAGTCGTCTACGCTTCAAACTACGTAAACCAATAATGAATGTTGCGCTTGTGTTGGGTATGTTCCCAGGGTTTATGTCGATGATCGCAGTTTATCATATTCTTAAAGCATTTAATTTAACTCAATCACTCTTTGCGCTTGTCCTTGTTTATTCAGGGGGAGCTGCACTCGGTTATTACATCTCTAAAGGATTCTTTGATACGATTCCAAAATCAATTGATGAATCTGCCATGTTGGATGGGGCAAGTAAGAATACAATCTTTTGGAAGATTACATTACCTTTATCTAAACCGATTGTTGTGTATACAATTTTAACTTCATTTATCGCTCCATGGATGGACTTTATCTTTGTGAGTGTCATTATGAAAGATAATTATGAGAATTATACCGTCGCATTAGGTCTATTCCAAATGCTGTCACGTGAAAATATTTATCAATACTTCACACGTTTCGCTGCTGGAGCTGTACTAATTGCGATTCCGATTACCTTGCTCTTTATCTACATGCAGAAATATTACATTAGTGGTATAACTGGTGGATCTGTAAAAGGTTAGTATGATCAAAAAACTTGGAATTATCTTTATCACACTATTGTTAACTGCTTGTTCACAAGAAACCATTCGATCGAACAAGAATTATGTTTACTATGAAATCTTTGTTGGTTCTTTCTATGATACCAATGAGGATGGGATGGGCGACCTAGATGGTGTGACAGAAAAGTTAGATTACTTGAATGATTTAGGGGTAGGAGGAATCTGGATGATGCCTATTCATCCATCGCCTACCTATCATAAATATGATGTCGTGGATTATTATGACATCGATCCTAAGTATGGAACGATGGAAGATTTTGATGAACTCATTACAAAAGCAAATGAATATAACATTGAAATTATCATTGATTTAGTGCTTAATCATACTTCTTCTGAACATCCTTGGTTTATTGAAGCGAAGAAGAATGTATTAAATGGAACCTGTGAGAATGAGAATTCATATTGTGATTACTATGTTTTCTCCACAACACCACAAGGTAAGTACTACCCTATAGGAAAAGGCTATTACTATGAAGCGTTATTCTGGGATAAAATGCCAGACTTAAATCTAGACAGTGAAAATGTACGTAATGAGATTAAAGATATCCTACAGTTTTGGTTGGATAAGGGAGTTAAAGGCTTTAGACTCGATGCGGTTACTTCTTTCTATAATCAGAATGTGACAAAAAATACAGAATTTCTACGTTGGTTAAATGAAACCATTGATTCCATTGATGAGGATGCTTATGTCGTTGGGGAAGCATGGACAACCAATAAAACGATAACAGATTTATATGATAGTGGTATTGATAGTCTATTCCAGTTTAGTCTTTCTCAAGCAGATGGATTGATTGCTTCATCGATTCGTTCTAAACAAGGTTATAACTTAGCGAATGAAGTTATTAAGTATAATCAAATGATCAAAGAAGCGAATCCAGATGCTCTGAATGCCGTGTTTATCTCTAATCATGATCAGGGTAGAAGTGCTGGTTATTTCAAGAGTACTCAACCAGAATACTTAAAGTTAATGGCTTCGATTTATCTCTTAATGCCAGGACGTTCCTATATCTATTATGGAGAAGAGATTGGTTTAAGAGGCAGTGGAAAAGACGAGAATAAGCGTTTACCAATGATTTGGGATAACAATGATAATACAGGAAAAACATTAGGACCTTCTGCAGCGGATTATAAATCAGAAGATATTATGGGCCTTAAGCAACAAGCCTCTGATAAAAATTCCTTATACAATCACTATAAACAACTCATACAAATAAAGAATCGATATGATGTGATTACCGATGGTACAATGGAATCACTGAATCTAAATTCAAATGTATATGCATTAAGAACATATGATGATACAGATGATGTGATCGTAATTCATAATCTCAGTGATCAGAAAGTTGTTATAGACTATGATTTCTCAAATTATAAGATTGCTCATCAAATCTATAACGCAAGCCAAACAAAAGCTGTATTAAATGATTCTCTTGAGTTATCAGCTTATAATTCAATTGTATTAATCAAAAAATAACGATTCTTTAACATTTGACGTTGGTAAGTGAAAAACGAAATCAAAGTCACAGAGGATATTCCTTATAGGGATGTCCTTTTTTTATGCAAATCGAGGATTGAAAGAACTACGACCCACCAATAAGATACGAGCTTTAAACTTTTGGAAACTTCGATATCCAAAGGCAATGCGTTTAATCGTTTTGATGAGATTGTTCGTTCCTTCTATAATGCCATTAGAGGTTTCAAAGCGCAAGGCATTAAGAATGTAGGTGTCATATTCATTCAGTGTTCTAATCGCAGTTTTGAGATAGCTGGATAAATGATCCGTAGGCTGTTTGAGAAGTTGAGCCATGCGCTTAAGGTCTCGTGCATGAATCGCTTCAAGAAA
>CAYWGS010000002.1:0-35513 GCA_964457525.1 uncultured Erysipelotrichaceae bacterium
TGTATTAACTGTATTGCAATACCTGCTTACTTATACTCTTTTAATAATTCTATTTCATCTTCAGTTAATCTACGATATTCTCCAACCGGTAAACTCCCATCATCAATAATCGGTCCGAACTGATAACGATAGAGATCAACTACCTCATTCTCACAGGCAATCATCATACGTTTGACTTGATGATATTTACCTTGAGAGAGAATTAGATTAACTGTATTTTCATCCACAATTTCAATTGATGCTGGTTCACATTTCTCATTTTGATCTATTGTGATTCCCTTCTCAATAAGTGGAATATATTTTGGATTAAATGGTTCACGTAATGTTACTCGATACCCTTTAACCACATGATGTTTAGGCGACAAAAGTCGATGTCCTAATTGACCATCATTACTGATAATCAAATAACCTTCTGTATCGACATCAAGTCGTCCAAAAGCGTTGGTATCGGGTAATAAGTTCTCATGAATATACTCATACACCGATGGATATTGAGACGCATCTTTTGAGCAGATACATCCTTTTGGTTTATTGAGCAAGAAATATTGTTTGTCTTCGATACTGATATTTAAATCAAACAGTTCAATTTCATCTAACTCAGTCACATGATAATCATCATCCGTAATGATTTCCCCATTCACTAAAACTTGTCCATCACGTATAAGTCTTTTTACTTCCTTACGACTCCCAAACCCATTATGCGCTAATAGTTTATCAAGTCTCATGAAGTAAACCTCTTAATGAGTTTCATAATATCTAAGTTCAATATTTTTTGTGGGAGTCTGAAATAGGATGTTGTGAACAAATAGGCTAGTACCCCAACAACACCATATACACCAAGTTCGATTAATGCGATAAATCGGCCTTGATCAACAACATATAAGCCTATAGCATTTAATGCAAAGAAACTTAATTGCATTGCCATTAAACCAAAGAACATAAAGATGACTCGACGTACTGTACGTTTATAATGAACCTTATAGTTTAGCTTAATCAAATACATATTAATTAAAAATAAAACTAATTGATTAATCGCATTCGAATAAATACTACCTTTATAACCAAACCACACAATCATTGGTACAAATAGTGCAAACTTGAGTAATACACCACCAAAGGAAATCAATAGATTTTGTTTACGTAATCTTAAAGCCATCATTAAGGCATTGGAAATCGCAGCTAAGTTAAACAAGATACCGGTAATACTGTTATAACGTAATACTTCTCCACCCATCGCTAAACTGTCAGCGCCATACATAACATAATAGATTTCTGTACTTATGCCAAACAAGAAATAAGCGAGTGGAAGTGTAATATAGAAAACTGTTTCAACAGAATCAAGGACATGTTTCTGCATTTGTTTAAGATCTTTATTCTCAAAAGCTGTAGTTACATATGGAATAATCGCTGTAATAAATCCAGGTGCCACAACTTGTGGGATAGAGGTAAGTTTATTGGTCGTAAACATAACCATAGAATAATAAAGATCGGCTTCAGGTAAACTTGCACCATGCATTAACATCGCTTTATTAAAGAATAATAAATTAATCGTATTATTACTATTATTCAAGAAAACATTAAGCAAGAAAGGAATTGAGAAATAAAACATTTCTTTGAGAATTTCTTTTTGATTTGTTAAAACTTCATCACTTTCTTTTGCCTTCTGTTTGATTTCAGCTAAATGCTTACGATCTTTAATCGCAAAGTATACAATAGAACTTACCGCTGATAAAGATGTGGACATGATTGCGGCATAGACTGCCCATATCGCATCAAACTTTAAGATATATACAAGTAAAAAACCAATTCCTAATAAGAATGATACCCGGGTAATTTGTTCTAATACTTGAGAGAATGAATAGATTTTTAGTTCTTTTAAACCTTGATAGAAACCACGATAACTGTTGAGTAATGGAACGGTAAATACCGCTAGTGCCATAATCATCATGACATTACGTGTACGAATAACTTCAAGCGAATCCGCTGCTCCACTGACTGAGAATTGTGCTATTGGTTGAGCAGCTAAAAGTAAGAATATCATAGCCACAAAACCCATTAAGGCAAGTATGGCAGTGGATAATTTACGAACTAAAAGAACTGTTTTAAATTGTCCTTTTAAGGTATATTTCGCAACCATTGTCGCAATCGCAAAAGGAAGTCCTGCGATGGATACATTTAATACAATTTCATAGACATTATAGGCACGTGCATAGTAAGATAGATTCTCTGCAGTCGCCAACATAGTAAATGGTGTGACATACAAGATACCAATCGCTTTTGAAATAAAAACACCAGCACTGCTGGTTAGTCCGCCTAATATTAAAGAATGTTTCTGACGATCATTCATTCTGTAGCCTCTACGGGTGTTTCAACAGCTGCGTTTAAATCAATCACAAAATTGAAATACTCGCGATCTGTCTTAATCTTGAAATAGTCTTTCCACATGACTAAGACTTTCAAATTAACCTTATTTTCTTTTACAATACCATTTAGATTAAAGCCCTTTTGATACCCTAACTCCGCATCGACTTGATACGGAATTAAGTGATACTCAGAATCCTCATAAATACCAATACTTGGCATCATTTCATCTGAAATCAAAAGTAAACCATCATCCACAATGGCTAATATTTCAACATCATACATCGCAATCTTAGGCTCATCCACAAACACATCATATCGATAGTTCCCATCGCTGAGAGCTGTTAAAGATGTTGAGATGTTATAGTTACTCGATGTTTGTTTAAACTGAGTCGAGTTTAAAATACTCTGATAATGGAGTTTATACGTTTCATATTTTTCTTTTAGGACGATATCCGATTGATTACATCCTGCAAGTAATAAACAAATTAATACTCCAATTACATATTTACGCATAGAAAAACCTCGTATTCATTATAACAGATAAACTATTTCTTAGAATTCTTGATTTCTTTGACTTTTTGTTGGATTAATTCTGCGATATGATTCGGAACTAAATACTCTTCATTCTTAAGCGTTACGATATATGTATTACGTTTACCTTTTGGCTTATAGGTCTTAATGGAACGATAACGATCATACGCTTGACCAAACAAGAATTCCTTATCACTTGCATAAAGTTTACTGCTCATCCATGCATTTGC
This sequence comes from uncultured Erysipelotrichaceae bacterium, assembly GCA_964457525.1. Lineage (GTDB taxonomy): Bacteria > Bacillota_I > Bacilli_A > Erysipelotrichales > Erysipelotrichaceae > UBA2212. Next base: position 3,126 of record CAYWGS010000002.1, read on the forward strand.
GGCTTCAGAGATAACTAAGATAGAGAACACAACTGCCATTAATACTCTTTCTAATAAACTACCTTCCATAAAGATAGTCACAACCGTCACAACAACCGCTAAAGCTAAGAAGATATAGATATTCTTCTTATCATGATACAAGATCGCAACATCCTTATTCTTTTCATGGAATACACGTACATTATGATTATACTTAATCACTTCAGTAAAACGAATAAAGACAATGAATGCTGTTAATACTGCTGTAATCCCAATAAGAATATAATTCTGCATGATTAGCCCTCAAACTTGACCACAAAATAGGTCTTCTTTCCTTTACGAATAACAGTATAGCGATTAAAGAATGCGTCTTTAGACTCAAGTTCAAACTCTAAGGATTGTACTTTTGACCCATTCACAGTAATTGAACCACCTGTAATCATCTCACGTGCTTCACGTTTACTACTACAGATTTTACCTTCTACTAAGGCATCAATCAATAATACTTTACCTTCTAAGTTTAAACTAGGCGCATCACTAAGCGCAATACTTAATTCAGATTCACTCAATGAATCCCATGCGCCATTAAAGAAAACAGAGGTAATCTTTTGAGCACTTTCTAATCCATCTTTACCATGAACAAGTTCAGTTAGTTCGGTTGCTAAAGCGGTTTGAGCTTCTCTTAAGTGTGCTTGTGTCTTAACTTTTTCTTCTAGGGCTTCAATTTCAGGTTTAGTAAGGAAGGATAAACGTTTTAAGAAATCAATCACATCCGCATCGGATACATTCATCCAATATTGGTAGAAATGGTATGGACTTGTTTTCTCCGCATCCAACCAAATATTCTTACCTTCTGACTTACCAAACTTCGTCCCATCACTGTTTGTGATTAATGGTGAAGTAACACCAAATACTTTACTGTTTTCCACAGTCTTACGAATCAGTTCAGTTCCACTGGTTAAGTTACCCCATTGATCACTACCACCAATTTGTAATTCACAGTTATAGTGTTTGTATAAGTGTAAGAAGTCTATAGCTTGTAGGATGGTGTATGTAAATTCTGTATAAGATATTCCAGAATCTAAACGACTCGAAATGGTTTCTTTATTAATCATGTAATTCACATTAAAGAACTTACCATAATCACGTAAGAAAGAGAGTAAATCAATTTTACTTAACCAATCATAGTTATTAACTGAAATAAGTGCATTCGGACCTTCATTGGAAAGAAATTTATCCAATTGAACACGAATCTTCTTACCATTGTTTACGATTTCTTCTAAAGAAAGAAGTTTACGCTCAGTCGTTGGTCTTGGATCCCCAATCATACCAGTTGCTCCACCGAGTAATGCGATAGGTGTATGTCCTTGTTTCTGGTAACGTTTCAAAAGGAGAAGTTGTTGTAAACCTCCAATATGAAGCGAATCTGCAGTTGGATCAAACCCGCAATACAATGTGAGTGGATTCTTGAGCCTTTCAATAAATCCTTCTTCATCTGTCACATCTTTAATTAGTCCACGCCATTTTAATTCATCAAAAAATTCCATAGTTCCTCCTTATAATAGAAAAGCACCCATCCAAGGGTGCTTTAGCACGGTACCACCTTAGTTGACTTTCGTCACTCAAACCCTTAACGCGGGAAACGGCTTTACTTTGCATAAAGCAGCTCATTGGTGTATTCAATTTCCGTTTGTGATAATTCTCAGCGCCATTATCTCTCTTAAACAAACTCGAATTTACTCTTCCAAATCGTCGCAAAATCATTATACACTACTTAAACAATAATACAATTACTTCGTTGTTTGACGAGGTGTAAAGAGATAACTTAATTCAATTTCACGATCATCAAACTCATCTTGTTTTAACATCTTTGTCATAACACGCATCGATACCGCTCCTAAGTCATAGGAAGGAATGGTAAACGATGATAGTTGAGGACGAACCATTGAGTTATATTTAGAATCAATGATACAAACGATTTCTAGTTCATCTGGAACTTTAATGTTATTTTCAAACGCCGCATTGGAAACTGCTAACGCTTGAGAATCACGATACGCAATTACTAAATCATGACGACGTGTCTTAAAGTATTCTTTTAAATATTGGTACGAACTACGATATTCCTGTGGAATCTCAATAAACTGTTCAAAAATCATACCTTTACGTTCGAATGCTAGAGTTGCGCCTTTAATCAATTGTTCGACCATGTATTTATTCTTACGGTCTTGTACAATCGCAATATCGCTCTTGCCCATTTCAATGTACTTTGTCACAAGCTCATAAACCGCTTTTTCTAAATCAACATAAACGGAACAAATGTTATTGGTTGACATCTTATTACCAATAAGAACAATTGGGAATTGATATTGAGTCAATGCTTTTAGTTCATCATAGATAAGTTTGTCATTATAAATAACAACCCCATCCACTCTTGATTTAATAATGGTATCAATGATTTCACCAATTTCTACAATACCTTCAGATACCGTATGCAATACGATATTGTATTTATAGATCTTAGCCACATCCAATAAACCATTAATAATCTGCCCTGTATAGGAAAAACTTGCTTCTGGCACAACCAATGCAATGGTAGTTGTTTTCTGTAATGCTAAGCCTTGTGCAATCGCATTGGGTTTATATCCCAATTTCTCAATTGCTTCATTTACACGTAATCGAGTATCTTCTCGAACAATTTCTAAGCCATTAATAACTCTGGAGACCGTCGCAAGAGAAACTCTTGCCTCTTTCGCAACATCATAGATCGTAACACGTTTCATTCTTCTTCATCCTTCTCGTCTGGTTTTAACCACTCTCGTAATTTAGATACACCTTTTTCAGCGATATCTAATGTTTTCTCTTTCACTTCTTCAATCTTTTCTTGAACTTCCGGTTTTTCGAAGAATTCAACTGTCTTATCTGAAACGGTCTTAGCGCCTTCTTTAACAGTCTCTACAACCTTTTGAACATTTTCATTTTCTTTAATGTCGTCGATTATTTTTCTACTTGATTCAACCACATCATCTGCTTTTTCTTTGATTTTTGCCTTTAATTCTTCATCATTCTTAATTTCTTCAAACTTCGTCACAACTTTGTCGACCGCATCTAAAGTAACGTCCTTGGCTTTCTCAAAGTTCTCTTTTAACTTGATATCTTCTGCTATATCTTTACCTGATTCAACCACTTTTTCGAGTGTTTTCTTAATATCTTCCATATCCGTACCTTTCTAAGCGTTGCGCTCTTCTTCTGGTTCTTCAACCACAGTCGTTTCACTCTTCTTATCAAACAAATTCAATACCCAAGCTTTAATGGTTTCAAAATGTTCAACTAAGAATAATGCGACGGTTGTGACAGAATGTTTCGTAAAATTCTGAACGGTAATGATGCCGTTCGCAAGACTGGTTAATACACCAAGGGACACTTGTAAATCAGTTAGTTCCTTATCCACAATATCCATCGTTTTATTGACGCGATCCAGAAGCACATCTACTTTCTTCATCATTAGATATAAGCGATATAAAAGAAACAATAAAAATATCAGTACAAGCGCACCTAAAGTAGGTAAGACTAATACTGATAGATCTTTTAATGCCAATAGAAATGCGTCCATAGTTTCACCTCTTAACAATATTATAGTTAAGAATGAAAATATTTTCAATGTTTTTGATAGGCTTTCAATAAATTAGCCAGTCCATAAATATCTTTAGAACTCATAAAGAGATAAACCGCAGGAGCTAAGTCATTTAAGATACGTGCCCCTTGGTCATTTTCTTCGATAACAATCGCTTTTTGTGAACGTTCTTTTAGATAGTCAATCGTAATATCATACCCTGCTTCTTGATCATCAATCGCACTAAATCCACAGAGATAAACATCATCCGCTTTATCGAGTGCTTTCGCAAACGCATCCGCGAAATGATATAGACGTGAAACACGATGTGGTTTAAAGATTGCGACTAAACGATGATTGGGATAACGTAAACGAGCCGCATCAATCGTAACACTCACTTCAGTTGGATGATGAGCATAATCATCGATATATACATTCGGTCCATTCACTTCTACTTTGAAACGACGCGAAGCATTCTCAAATTGTCCTAAACCCTCTTCAATAAGCGCTAGAGGCATTTTTTCTAATAAACCAATTCCAATACACCCTAACGCATTCCATAAGAGATGACGCCCAGAAAAAGGAATGCGGACAGTTCCTAAATATTCATTTAAGAAGGTTAACTCAAATATAGTCTCATGTTCATTTTCACTTAAGACATTTGCGTATAAATCATTGTTCCTCTCTAAACCATAGGTATAAACTTTAGCCTTTAAATCTAATTTACGAACTTCAGGATCATCTCCATACACAAAGATAGCCTTAGAAACATTCTGTGCAAACTGTTCATATGCAGACGCATAATCTCTTTCATCTTTGTAATAATCCACATGATCATAATCGACATTCGTAATGACTGCATATTCTGGAAAATACGATAAAAAGAATCGACGATATTCATCGGCTTCAATAACACAGTAATGTGAATCCTGGTCTAAATGACCATGTCCATCCCCAATTAAATACGCCGTTGGTTGATAAACACTCAATAAACTCGTCATCATCTTAGTTGTAGTCGTTTTACCATGTGATCCTGTAATCGCAACACCATGATAGTTCTTCAGTAATTTACCTAAGTACTCATGATAACGATAAACAGTATAAGTTGAATTACTACGAATAATCTTCACATCTTCATGATCTTCTTTAAATGCATTCCCGATAATGACCGTAGACCCATCTTTAGGGAACGTTCCAAAAGGATGACATTTTATTCCATATTGATTCAACTTCTCTTCTGTAAAAAAATGTTTCTCTAAATCAGAGCCTTCTACTTCTTCCCCAATTTCATGTAACATACACGCTAAAGCCGCCATCCCAGCGCCTTTAATTCCTAGAAAAAATATCATGCGGTCTCCTTATTTCAAATCATCAAACAATGAAATTTGATGCGCTAATTCATCATCATCTTCGTGATATGTTTCCTGAACAATGGGTTCATCAAGCGGTTTAATCGGACTGAGTAAATCATCTAAACTATAGTTCTCAGCTTTATAACGTGGTAATTCAGGTACATCTTCTTCAATTAATGGGTCTGGTTTAAATACTGGTTGTGCAGCCTTAATTGGAGTAAGCTCTTTCTTATTCTCTAAGTCCCCATAAAAAGGACTAATCACAGTATTAATACGACTCTTTTTAAGCGATTGAGGTGGATTATTCGCTGGTCTTACTGCTTGTGCCTTCTTAGACTCAGAAACTCCAAACATTGGACTAATCACCGGTTTAAACTCATAAATTGGTTTTTCTTTAACAACCTTCGGTTTTTCACGAACTGGAGTTGGTTCATCAAACGCAATCCCAAACTCTGGTTTACTTGGACGAATAATCTCTTCGACTGGCTTAACTTCAATTGGATCTTCATCTAAGAAAACAGGTTCTTCTATGATCTTTTCTACTGGTTTTTCAACCGGTTTAGGATTCATAGTCGAGATTAAAGACTTATCCTTTTTTACAGGTTCTTCTTTAACGTTTAACTCTTCTTCAACAATCTCTTCTTCCTCTTCAAACAACAAGGACGCAAGTTTCTTTAACATGAGTTTCTCCCCTTACTCTTCTATGATTCCTTCTTCGAAAGAATCCAGTGGTGCATTTTCATCAAATCCTTCATAGTATTCTTCTTCAAATATAATATCATCTTCACCCTTAATCATATCTAAGACTGTTCCAGATTCTGGTCCAGCCTGGGTAAACATATTTAAACTTTGAGCTTTAAAATCTAAAACTTCACGCGTTGAATAGGTCGATAATATCAAATCACGATTGATCTTTGTACTCCGTGCAATTCTGAACATATCGTAAAGAATATCTGGAGAGATCGCGATTGGATGAATTGACATAAATACGAAATTCTCTGTTTGTAAGTTGAGGAGAACCGTCGAATCTGATAGTTTCATCGCACTTACCAAATACGCTGATAATGCTTTATTCTCATCTTCATAGAATCCAGATGTGGTATAGAATGCATTTTCTACCTTCAATAATTTTCTAAGTGTTCCATTATTATCTTTGTAATACGATTCATTTAGAATATTTATCACATCTAGAATCATTAATATGGTTTCATTATGACTTTGTAAAGTAACAGAGTTTAAACTTGAGCTCTTTCTTCCAATGGAAGGTGGAAGATAGTAACTAAAGAGATCTCGATTCATCGTTGAGAACTCACTCATCGATTGATTCAAAGCATTCTCAATCGCTTTATCGTATGAGGTATTATCAAAATAAGCATTCACTGAACACCCAGATAACACCATACATATACTCAAAATCACGAATAATTTACGCATCTATTGATTGGCCTTCTTTAACACTTCTATTGTATCACTATTTAAAGTTTCTAAAACTTTCAATACGGCTGTTTTGGCATTCAAATAATCATCCGTATCGATGATTGTACTATTGGTATGAAGGTTACGTGCACATAAACACATGGTTAACGTCATAATCCCTTCATATTGACGATGTACTGCTCCTGCATCCGTTCCACCAAGTGATTGGTAGTATTGATACGGTAATTTATTGGATTCTAAGATATCCACATAATGATTGATAAATCCACGGTGTGGTAAGAAGTTCGCATCAATGAAACGAACCAAAGGACCAGCCCCTAATTGACCAAAGGATTCTTTATCGCCACTCGCATCATTCGCAGGTGAACAGTCAAAGATAATCGCCGCATCGGGTTTAATCTTATATGCGATGGTTTGAGCACCACGCGTTCCAACTTCTTCTTGTACACTTGCGCCAACTGCTAAATGCACATCCAGATCCACATCCTTAAGTGCTTCTAATATTTCTAAGCCCATTGCACACCCATAACGATTGTCAAAGGCTTTTCCTAATAGTCTTTTACCGTTGTTTAGTGATTCAAATTGTCCATCTAAAATAGCCGCATCCCCTGTTTGAATTCCAGCTTTTAACACTTCTTCTTTAGATGTAAATCCTAAGTCGACTAACATATTCTTGATTTCCATCGGTTTAGCACGATCCGCATCCGTTAATAGATGTGGAGGAATACTACCAATCGTACCTTTGAATTTAACCCCTGCACGATTCTTCACAATCACACGTTGTCCAAGCAGTGTTTGAGACCACCATCCACCAATTGGAGCTAATCCGATGCTACCTTTATCATTGATGGATTTAACCACAAACCCAACTTCATCCATATGCCCCAGTAACATCACTGTTTTCGCATTTGGATTCTTAGAACGTTTAATTGCCATTACAGAACCCAAATTATCAAATACGATCTCATTGGTATACTCACTGTATCTAGATTTTAGGTAATCTCTTACTTCTTTCTCATCACCACTAATAGCCATGAGTTCTGTTAATTCTTTTAAGGTTTGAACACTCTTCTCACTTAACATCTTGTTTCCTCCATACCGCACGATAGATGACTTGATTTAAGTCCATAAAGTGCTGTTCATATTCTGTAATCGCATCGTCCAAATGCGCATTGCGTCTAAAGTCCACACTAAATTCAACGAGTTTCAATGGATAATCTTCCCAAACTAACATCGTGTATTCAAATAGATCTTTGTTATCGGTTTTGAACTTAAATTCTGCTTCTTTAGCCGTAATCTTTAACATTCTTTCGATAAACAAATTCGACGTTAAACGACGTTTATGATAACGCTTCTTTGGCCATGGATCTGAGAAATTAAGATGAACAGTATCAATCTCTTCAATCTCAAACCAATTTTCTAGATTCTCCGCATCTCCTACAATCCAGACACCATTAACCGGTGAATCCTTCTTTAAGGCAATTGCAGAGACATTCTTATCTCTTTCCAATGCAATCCAAAGGGTATCGGGTTGAAGTTCAGCCATTTTGCGCCAATAATCTCCCTTACCACTTCCGATTTCTAATACGATTTTCTTGTACTTAAATTCTTCTTTCCATTTTCCCTTTAACAAACTCGGATCCTGAACAACTTTTGGATGAGCTAATAGAAAATCCATTGCCCATGGTTTATTCCGCATTCTCATATTATTTCGTCAAATCGTAAATCGCTTGTGCGTAAATAGCAGTTGCCAAATAGAATTGTTCTAACTCATATCCTTCATCCGCTTGGTGAACTTGACCGACCCATTCAGGACGATGACGTGTTGGGAATTCTGCCCCAAATGCCACAAAGTTCTTGAATGAACGTGCATAAGTACCACCACCCATCGTTAATAATGGTGTTGTCATATCTTTGGAATAGTCACGATAAATGGTTTCTAAAGTAGAAACTAATGTACTCTTAGGATTTACAAACAAAGGTTCTTTTGCTTGTATTAAGGATACTTTTAATTCTGATTTATGTGATTCAAACGTATTACGAATCGTTTCGAAAACAAATTGATCATTTGTTTCATTTGGATAACGAATATCTAAGATAATATGTGCATGATTGTGTTCAACTTCCACAACCCCAATATTCATCGTTAAATAACCCATATGAGATCCGAAGACTTTAACCCCTAAAGGCTCAGCTCTCCAATCACGTAATAACATTGCAGTTTTCGCTGCGAATTCATCTTGATAAGCCGATCCAACAAAGTTCAAACAATGCCATGCCGCATTAATTCCATCATCCGGTTTTGCCCCATGACTGAATTTTCCATAAATCTTATACGTTACTTCACCGTTTAATTCAGTGATCTCACCCTTTAAATGATGTGTATTTAAATAGAAGTTAAATAAATCTTTTTGAGCATAACCGAGTAATGTTACAGCTGCTTCACCAATACAAATATTCGGTCTTTCACCTGCTTTTAAACGTACAATCTTTGTTTGTACATCGCCATCTAAACTTAAATTCATAATCCCTTTTTCACCATAAACAACTGGGAAATCCGCATCCGGTACAAACCCAAAATCAGGAATTTCACCGTGTTCATTGTAGTACTTCATACAAGACATACCGGTTTCTTCATCACATCCAACGATTAAAAAAACACGTTTCTTTGGTTTAAATCCCATTTCTTTAAGAATCTTCATCGCATAATATCCCGCAATGGTAGGACCCTTATCATCCTGAGTTCCTCGACCAATCATATAGCCATCTTTGATTTCTCCACCAAATGGATCAAAGGTCCAACCTGTACCGATTGGAACGATGTCTAAGTGTCCTAGAACACCCATAATTTCATCGCCTTCGCCAAATTCCACAACCCCTGCATATCCTTCTAAATCACGTGTTTTAAATCCATCTTTAGTAGCCATTTCTAAAACATAATCTAATGCATTACGTAATTCTTTTCCGAAAGGTGCATTTTCAGCTTTTGTATTTAAATCGCGTAAGGAAGGAATACGAATTAATCCTTGTAAATCCTTCACCATTTCTTCTTTTCTTTTTAGTGTTTCTTGATAAAAGTCCATATATTTACCTCTTTCACATTATTTTATCATATAATCGGATCATCTTTTTCACAGACTAATCATTTGTTTCAGAAAAAAGATCCGAATTAATCGGATCTCTTCTTGTTATAACTTGGTTTAGGTCTACGTTCAGCTTGAGGCTTTTCAACATAACCTTCAGGCTTAGGTAATAAATCCTTACGAGAAACGTTAACACGTCCCTTTTCATCCACTTCAGTAACGATAACTTGAACGACTTCACCCATCTTTAAGACATCGCTTGGTTTTTCAACTCGTTCATATGCAATCTTAGAGACATGAAGTAGTCCATCTGTACCAGGGAAGAGTTCAACGAATGCGCCAAATGCTTCTAAACGAACGACTTTCGCATCGTAGATTTCGCCTACTTTAGCACTGCGAACTAAGCTTTCAATCTTCGCTTTTGCTTTATTGATTGCGGCTTGGTCTTGGTGATAAATCAAGATACGACCATCGTCTTCGATATCAATCTTAACTTGGTCACAGTCCGCGATGATTTGATTAATAATCTTACCACCTGCTCCAATGACATCACGAATCTTATCTGGTTGAATTTGTAGTTTCGCAATCTTAGGTGCATATTGACCCACTTCTGGACGAACTTCAGAGATTGCCTCTAACATGTTTTCCATGATTTGGATACGACCTAATTTAGCTTGAGCTAATGCTTCTTCTAGAATTGCACGATTTAATCCAGCAATCTTAATGTCCATTTGTAAAGCTGTGATACCATCTTTCGTACCTGCTACCTTAAAGTCCATATCTCCGAAATGGTCTTCCATCCCTTGAATATCGGTTAATACAGTATAGTAATCACCATAGGTAACAAGACCCATCGCAATACCTGCAACTGGAGCCTTAATTGGAACACCTGCAGCCATGAGTGCCATAGTACCAGCACAGATCGATGCTTGTGAAGATGAACCATTGGATTCAAGTGTTTCCGCAACTAAACGAATTGCATATGGGAATTCATTTTCTGAAGGTAATACTTGTAGTAATGCACGTTCACCTAATGCACCATGACCAATTTCACGACGTCCAGGAGATCCTGTACGACCTGTTTCTCCTACTGAATAAGGAGGGAAGTTATAGTGGTGCATGAAACGTTTGTATTCTACTTCTGTTAGGTCATCAATAATTTGATTGTCCCCTAAAGCACCTAAGGTACAAACAGATAGAACTTGTGTCTCACCACGTGTAAAGAGTGCACTACCATGTACTCTTGGTAATAAATCGATTTGACTATTTAAAGGACGTAATTCACTGATACCACGACCATCTGGACGAATCTTATCCACTGAAATTAAACGACGAACTTCAGTCGCAACAATCTCATGACAGATTTCTTTAACTTGTTTTAATGTTTTATTCTTAGTCGCGTCATTCGCATATTCCATTGCTTCAAAATGCGCAACAGTTTCAGCTTCGATTTCATCAATCGTACCATAACGAACGAGTTTTTCTTTAATACGTACTGCTTCAACTAAACGTGCTTCCGCAAAATCCTTAACATTCTTAAGTAAAGCTTCATCATGCGCATAAAGCACAACTGTCATTTTTTCTTTACCAACTGCCTTCGCAATTTCCTCTTGGAACTCACATAATTTCTTAATGAACTCATGTCCAAACATCATTGCTTCAAGCATTGCTTCTTCACTAACTTCTTTAGCACCCGCTTCAACCATATTAATGGCATCTTTAGTACCAGCTACGGTTAAGTTAATGTCTGATTTTTCTAATTCTTCTTGAGTTGGATTAATAATGTATTCACCATTTACACGGCCAACCATAACACCAGCAATCGGTCCATTGAATGGAATATTGGATACACATAATGCAAGGGAAGCCCCAAACATCGCAGCCATATCCGGTGAACGATCATAATCAACAGATAATACGGTATTCACAACTTGAACTTCATTTCGGAAACCTTCTGCGAATAATGGACGTAATGTACGATCAATTAAACGGGACGTTAATGTCGCATGTTCGCTTGGTCTACCTTCTCTTCTTAAAAAACCACCAGGAATCTTACCAACAGAATACAATTTTTCCTCAAACGATACGGTTAGCGGGAAAAAATCTGTATCCTTCGCCTGCTTACTTGCAGTCGCAGCGGATAGTACAACCGTGTCTTCATAACGAACAACAACTGATCCACCTGCTTGTTTGGCAATTTCTCCGGTTTCAACTGTTAGATTTCTTCCACAGAAATCTAGACTAAATACTTGTTTTGCCATTTCTTTACCTCTTTTTTGACGTGAATATCATATCATAGTCAGAAGATAAACTAAACAATAAAAAAACAAGCCGAAGCTTGTTATTTTCTTAAACCTAAACGTTGAACGAGTTCACGGTAACGATTCAAATCTTCTTTACGAAGATAGTTCATCAAATTACGACGTGTACCAACCATCTTCATCAATCCGCGAGTTGAGTGATAATCTTTCTTGTGTTCTTTCAAGTGAACAGTCAAACGATTAATTTGAGCTGTTAATACTGCAACTTGAACTTCAACAGAACCAGTGTCTCCTTCAAAACGAGCGTATTCTTTGATGATGCTTGTCTTTTCTGCTTTTGTTAACATTGTTTCATCCTCCTTTATTTCAGACCTTCTATACCGCGTAAACCGATGAGGAAATCGATAAACCCAGTACAAAAGCGTTGTTAATATATCATAGATTCATAAAATATGCAAATAAAAAGGGTTAAATAAACCCTTTTGTTTTGGATGAATGAAAAACCAACTGAAACATCTAGTAATTCAATACGCGTGGCAATTTACCCGCTTGATCAACCCAATCTTCAACTTGTTTAAGTGTTGGCATTTTACGTACCAATTTCTTTTCTTCATTCACTTCAACCATTCTTTTATGAAGATTTTCAGGTTTGCGTTGTGCGAGTTCTGGAACTGTATCAACACCAGCCGCTTCAAGTAAATCTGCATATTCGCTTCCTACACCACTAATACGATCTAAATCAGCACGATTAGCCCATTTCAAGATTAACTTTTCTGAAATTCCTGTCTTTTCAGCTAAGGCATCTCTTCCCTTTTTAGTTGCACATGCGTCTAGTAAGCCTTCGATACTCTTAATTCCAACTTCATTCAATTTTAATTCGTACGCTTCACCAATTCCCTCAATCAAACTCAATTTAGCCATTGAATAGCCTCCCTTTTTGATATTGGTTCATCCATCCGTTATAAAACTATTTCTTTAGGAAACCTCCTAATAGTTTACCTACATCATCCATCATATCGCCATCTCCATCACTATCCAATAAACCACTTAACATTCCCATCACATCATTCCCTTGAGTCGCACCACCTAAAAGTGATCCTAAACTGGATAAATCAAATCCACCCTGTTTCTTACTCTTACCAAGTTGTCCTAAGAGTAATGGTGCTAACATTGTCAATAGTCCTGATACTTGAGAAATATCCAACCCTGTTTGTTTTGCTAGTCCGGATTCAACTGCACCTGATTTATTAGATAATAAATGACCTAAAATCTTAGCCCCATCTTGTGTATCAACTTTCTTTAAGAAACCACTAATATCATCCACATCATCATCTGCGTGTTGATCAAGTGCTTTTAGTAAAGAAGAAGCACCCTGTTCAGTCTTTGCGTTCTTATTCATTGCTTGTAGTAAAGTTGGTAATGCAAGACTTGCAAGTTGCTTAACTTGATCTGGTTTTGCATTTACTGACTTACTTAGGGTATCCACAACCCCTTTTTGACTTAATTGTGAGTTTAACAACTCTAGTATATCCATATCATTCACCTTTTCTATCACAAAAAACACTTTTGAGCGCTAAATGTGACATATTATCCCTGATCTGGGTCCTTAATTTAATACTAGCACAATTCATTTAGTTGTGTTAATGCTTACACTTTATTTTCATTCAAAAAATAAAAAAAGCTATTTAATAATAGCTTAGTTCATAAATTCCACAAGGATCTCATGTAACAATCCATATCCATCATCAGTACATCTTAGATAACCATCTTTGATTTCTAACCAATGATGTTGTAAACCTTTATCGATAGCGGTTCTAAATACGGTTTCGATATCTTGATTAAATCGTTCTTTGAAACGATTGAGTTCTATCCCTTTTCTAACTCTTAAGCCCATCATAACAAACTCAAACATCTCATCATCAACGCTTAAATCAATGATATTTCCATGGAATTTAAATTGACTGTAATAGAGTAGATTCTTGGTATTCTCAATTCGTTTATGTTGATAAAGAGAAACAGCGCCAGGTCCTAATCCAATATAATCATCGTAGTTCCAGTAGTGTAAATTATGCATAGATGGTTTCGATTTCGTAAAGTTACTGATTTCATAACGATAAAATCCATACTTCTTTAAAAAATCAATCGCAGTGAAATACATTTGTTCTTCGACTTCAGATTCGATCGGTTTAATTTTCATTCGACCAAATTCCGCATTCTCTTCAATTGTAAGAGCATAAAGTGAAATATGATCAATATCTAAACTTAGTGCTTGGTTTAAATTGTATTCCCATTTATCAAGGGTTTGTTTAGGAAGTGCATAGATTAAATCAATCGAAATATTGTTTATTCCCGCATCTCTTAAGATTTTAATTCCATCTCGAATCATTTGAATCGTATGCGCACGATGCATAAACACGAGTTCATCTTGATTGAAACTTTGTACCCCAAAACTCACACGATTAATCCCATACTTGACCATGAGTTGAGCTTTTTCAACCGTTAGACTTTCAGGATTAACTTCCATCGTATATTCTTTGACTTGATGAGAATAATCCTTAAGAATCTCGAAGAGAGTTGTTAGTTGATCACTGTTAAGTGCTGAAGGTGTGCCTCCACCGAGATAGATGGTCTCAAAATCAATATCGGGATATAACTTAACTTCTTGAGCTAAGGCATATAAATAATCTTCTATGAGTTTTGGATGAGTCACAACACGTGTGAAATCACAATAAGCACAGATAACATCGCAAAAAGGCACATGAACATACAGTGCCTTGGGTTTATTTGTCTTCATATTTTTGGTCCACTTCTATGAGTTTTGTTTGGATTAAGGTTTTAACATCTAAGTCTAAATCCATGGTGAGAGTTAACGCAACCATGAGCACATCCGATAATTCACCTTTAACTTGTTCTAGATCAAACTCATCCTCTAGGAAACACTCTAAAAGTTCAGCGGATTCAACACTTATTGATTTCGCTAATACATTGGGAGTATCTGTTTTATCCCAACCTTTTTTAACTCGAAAGGCTTGGATTAAATCAAAAATATCTTCCATTATTCATCCATTGAAAGAACAGCCATGAATGCTTCTTGTGGTACTTCAACAGAACCCACTTGTTTCATGCGTTTCTTCCCTTCTTTTTGTTTCTCTAAGAGTTTCTTCTTACGTGAGACATCCCCACCATAACACTTCGCTAAGACATTCTTACGCAATGCTTTGATTTCACTACGAGCAATAATCTTATGATTAATCGCCGCTTGAATAGGAATTTCAAATTGTTGGCGTGGAATGAGTGTTCTTAATTTCTCAGTAATAATCTTTCCACGTTGATACGCAAATTCACGGTGAACAATGAGTGATAATGCATCGACTTGTTCAGAGTTAATCAAGATATCCATACGAACAAGATTACTTGCTTGATAACCAATGAATTCGTAGTCAAAGGATGCATACCCTTTTGTGGCTGATTTTAATTTATCAAAGAAATCATAAACAATTTCACCTAAAGGTAGTTCATAGACTAAACTATTACGAATTGGATCGATATAGATTAAATCTTTATAGATCCCACGTTTCTTTTGAGCAATCTCCATAACCGCTCCAATGTATTCCTTTGGAACCATGATGGTTGCCTTTACATATGGCTCTTCCATACGCTCAATGCGTTGAACATCCGGAAGTAAAGCAGGGTTATCCACCACAACCATTGAACCATCCGTTAAATAAACATGATAAACAACTGATGGAGCAGTCGCAATTAGAGTTAAGTTATATTCTCTCTCTAAACGTTCTTGAACTACATCCATATGCAATAGGCCTAAGAATCCACATCTAAATCCAAAGCCTAATGCTTGAGATGTTTCAGCTTCATATTTTAGAGATGCATCATTGAGTTGTAACTTCTCAAGAGCTTCACGTAAATCATTGTATCGATTCGCATCGACAGGATAGAGTCCACAGAAAACCATGGAATTTAGGATACGATAACCCGCTAGAGGTTCAGTCGCGGGATTGGTGGATAACGTAATGGTATCCCCTACATGCACATCCTTAACCGATTTAATACTTGCGGCAATCCAACCTACTTCACCGCATTCTAAACGATCTTTTTTAATTTCTTTTGGTGTACGTATGCCAAGTTCTGTCACTAAATAGGTTGCGCCAGTTGCCATAAAGTGAATACTATCACCGACTTTAACACTACCATCTTTAATACGTACATAACAGATAACACCACGATAGGTATCGTAAATAGAATCAAACACTAATGCTTTAAGCGGACCATTTGGATTGCCTTTTGGAGCTGGCACATGTTTTACGACTTGTTCTAAGACATCACGAACATTGAGTCCACTCTTAGCACTGATAAGTGGTGCTTCAGAGGCATCGAGTCCAATAAAGTTTTCAATTTCTTGACGAACCACTTCAGGCTGTGCTGCAGGTAGATCGATTTTATTAATGACAGGTAATATTTCTAAATTATTATCGAGTGCTAAGTAGACATTCGCTAAAGTTTGAGCTTCAATCCCTTGAGCCGCATCCACTACTAAAACAGCACCTTCACACGCTGCTAAAGAACGTGAGACTTCATAGGTAAAGTCGACATGCCCTGGTGTATCAATAAGATGAAGTGTATACGTTTCTCCATTTAGGGCAGTATATTGTAGCTGTACTGCATTAAGTTTAATTGTGATACCTCGTTCACGTTCTAAATCTAAGGTATCTAATATTTGTGCCATCATTTCACGTTCTTGAAGTGTTTCAGTCATTTCAAGGATACGGTCTGCCAGGGTTGATTTACCGTGGTCAATATGGGCAATAATGGAAAAATTTCGAATATGTGATTGATCCATGGTGTTCCCTTTCTTATACGGAGTATATTTTCTTTAATCGAATTAACAATGGTTGTAGTGCAAAGGCTAAACTACCACACACTAAACCTTGAAAAATATTATAGGAGAAGGAAGCCACAAAAATGGTCATCTCTCCTGTTAATAACACATCAGTTAAACCATATCCAATCGCCATCCAAACTCCTGCAAATAAGTAAGCCCATAAAGGCGCATTACCCTTTTTAAGCGCTAGATATGCGATGATTCCTGCTTCAATACCCTTAATAATTAAAGTGAAGATTGCGTATTGTCCATACCCTAATAATAGATCCGCAAGTGCAGCTCCTACCCCACCTAAAAGTGCATACGGTAAACCTAGGACAAAGCCCATACCCATAACTAATACATCTCCAAAGTTAAGATAACCTTGAAAGATATTGATTGAAGAGCCCATCGTTAATAAAGCGACCCCAGCAATAAAGACAGATATAAGTGCAATTTGCTTAACTTTCATATGTATCAAATGAATGATTGACCCATTGTTTACCCATGCCTTGATAAAAGGCTTGAGCGGTCATTCGATTCTTCCCTTCTACTTGTAATTCATGGATTAGGACTACTCCATCTAACACTTTAATCGCAAGTCCATCATTAAATAAACCAAGTACTGTCCCAACCTTTGCGTCAGAAGTAATATCTGATTTACTTGCTTTAAATAGTTTAACTTTCTTATTTTCAAATACAGAATGTGCTACTGGCCATGGATTTAATCCTCGTATATGGTTAAGTACATTTCTCATCGAATTATTGAAGTTCACAAACTCTTCTTCAGATGTAATATTGTAAGAAAAAGTTACAAGTGATTCATCCTGTGGGATTGTTTTCAAATCTGGATTGAATAATTCAGATAAATATTTAAGAATCATTTCAGACCCTAAAATTTGAAGACGATCATGAAGAGTTCCAAAATCATCTTCTTCATGAATTGGGCAAGATTCTTGGAAAATAATATCCCCCGCATCCATCTTCTTAACCATACGCATAATCGTAATACCAGACTCTGTTTCACCATTAATAATGGCCTTATGAATCGGTGCTCCACCACGATATTTAGGAAGTAAAGATGCATGAATATTAACTGACCCAAAGCGTGGCGTATTTAAGATACTTTCAGGGATAAACTGCCCATAAGCACAGGTTACGATGAGATCTAAATCAAGTGCTTTAAGATCTTCTAAACTCTCTTTTATTTTTTCTGGTTGTAGAACTGGAATACCCAAATTTAACGCTTTTTCCTTAACTGGAGTTGCTTGTAAAATCTGTTTACGTCCTACCTTTTTATCGGGTTGTGATACAACTGCCACCACTTCCACATCACTTTGTACAAGAGCGTCCAAGATGGCTACTGCAAATTGGGGTGTGCCCATAAAACAAACTCGTTTTTTCATCTTTTTCCTCCTTGCTTGCATATTATAGCATAGTTTCTTAATAATTCACTCACACACTTGCAAAGGGTCTGGTTCTTTGCTATAATGCATAAGGTCTATTAAAAGGAGGTGCACGCATGCCACAAATTAAATCGCAAAAGAAACGCGCATTAACAAATCTTAAACGTAGCACCGCAGTTACATCTGAAAAATCCGCATTAAAAACCGCCATCAAAAATGTCTTAAAAGCTGTAGTAGCTAAAGACGCAGATGCAGCTAAAGCCGCATATGATTTGGCTAATTCTCGTTTGGATAAATCAGTTACTAGCGGTATTCATCATAAGAACTACGCTGCTCGTCAAAAAGCAAGATTGTCCAAAGCAATTAACTCTTTAAACTAACAATCCAATTGGATTGTTTTTTTATGCCTAAACAAAAGCCACTCATTTGAATGGCTTATTCTTTTAAAGGATTAATATTGATTTCAGTCGCTAATCCACCGAGCGATGTTTCACGTAATTCTAATGCAATCTTTTTACCCGTATAATTCATCGTACGAACAACCATATCAAAGGATACACGATTCTGTTTAGCTTTACCAACAGTTTCAGCCATTAATACTGCATCTACCGCTCTTAATACAGCTGCTCCATTGCGTTCAATACATGGAATAATGACATACCCTCCAACTGGATCACAGGTTAAACCAAGATGATGTTCCATGGCGATTTCTGCCGCATACTCAATGAGTTCTAAGGATAATCCATTGATATACGCAAGAGCTGCCGCAGCCATTGAACACGCTGATCCAATTTCAGCTTGGCATCCTCCAACTGCTCCAGATATGGTCGCATTTTCTTTAATCACATTACCGAAAATACCCGCAACCATTAGAGCTTGAACCAATTTATGTTTTGATACACCAATGTCTGTATATAGATGATACATGAGTGCTGCTAAAACACCACTCGCCCCTAAGGTAGGTGCTGTCACAACCAATCCACTCGACGCATTTTCTTCATTGTTCGCATAAGCATATGCCACAAGTTTCAATCGATTTTGAACGGCTGGATCATCTTTTGAACACGCTTGTAAGTAGAGTGATTTCGCAACACGTGGAATTTCCAATAAACCTGGAAGAATACCTGTTGTATTAATTCCCCTTCTGACTGCTTTAAACATTCCTTCTAACATCTCTTCTAAATGAGATTCTATGTCACTTTCATAGTGCATAACAAATTCAGGAATCCCATGATAGTTCGCTTTCACTTCATTCATGATTTCGGTTAGAGATTGATGAGGATAGATTTGTTTCTGAAAGTCAAAATCTTCTTCTAACACTTTAATGCTTCCACCACCGAGTGAGAATACTGTCCATGAACCCAATAATGTATTACGAATATCATAGGCTTTAAAAATTAATCCATTCTCAAAATGATGTTCCCAATTAAGTCTAAAGTAGATCTTACAGACTTTAGGTGAGAACGTACGAATTAATATTTGATCCGTAAAATGTCCTTTACCCGTTAAGGATAATGATCCATACAACTCCACATCAAAACTCACCGCATCCGGATATTTTTCTTTAAATAAGATTGCGGCACGCCAAGGTGCTACAGTATGACTACTGCTTGGACCAGGTCCAATTTTATATAGTTCTCTCAATGATTCCATTAGTGTGTTGCCTCTATTAGAAATAATTCAAAGCCAAACTTCTTATCCACTAAACCTATTTTAGAACGATGATCATAATTCGCTAAATAATTGAGTATCCCTAGAATTCGATCAGGTGATGTTTGACGAGCTAAGTTTAACATACGATTCAATCGATAGACATTTACATTATTCGCAGGCGATAACTTATTAATCATTTCTTGACGATGATAACCTTCTTTATCCAGTGTTGCGACTTGATAGAGTAAGCGTAGTTGACTTGCGATAAGTCCACTGAATGATAAGGGTTCCATATTAAGAATCATCATATCGTTATAAATATGTAAGGCTTGTTTCAAATTCTTATCAAGTAATGCATTCACTAAGTGAAATGCCTCATTATCTAATGGTCGACTAATCAGTGCTTCCACATCATCCAAATTAATTTCACTTCCATACAACGCTAATTTCTCAGATTCATGATAACTAACGGACATGTTGTGATCCATACGCTTTAAGAATTCTTCAAATGCATCGCTACTCATCTTAATCTTTCGTTCTTTTAAGAGACTTAACAAGAACTGTCTAAACTCATTGGATTCTAACTTCTTAACATGTTCTACTTCACACAACTCGAGTAATTTCTTTGTTATTTTCTTTTGTGTATCCAAATTATCATTATCATGCATAAAGATGAGTGTGCATGTTTCAACTGGTCTCGCTAAATGAGTCATAAGTTCATTAAGTTCTTGATCTTTCAGACTCACACCACGAGTAAGAAATAAACAATTTTGAATCACCAATACTTTATGTTCAGAGAAAAATGGTAAAGTCTGTGCTTCTTCTATCACTTTTAACATCGAAAAGGTCGAACTCGACGCATCATAAAAAACGGTATTCATTGTATCTTGTACATGTACCAATTCTTTAATCTTCTTTTGTAAGGCTTGATTGAGTAGAAACGACTCATTCCCATAGATTAATACATTCATATATCATATTATACCAAAGAAAAATGACAGACAGAGAATTCCTTCATAAGTTTTGGTTCATTATTCAGTTTATTTTATTCATTAAATTCTTATGACTAAAACAGAACGATTCTATTAGGTTGTATCCATATAAAATCAAAGAATGGTGTAAAAACCAGTTGTATGTCCCCATCATCCATTGTATTAAAGTGTGTAACATAGTAATCATCTAATCGATTGAGTACTTCATCACTTGGATGGCCATAGTGATTCTTACCCACCCCAATAAGCGCAATCCTAGGTTGAATGAGTTGTAATAGCTCATCACTTGTAGATGTGTTAGATCCATGATGCCCTATTTTTAAGATATCTGCTCTTAAGAATGGATATGTATGTTTAAGTTTCATCTCTCCAAAAGTTGATAAATCTCCCATAAACAATAATTCTTTATTATGTATACTCAAATGATAGATCTGAGATAAATCATTGTCTTCATCACTGAAAAGCTCTAATGGAAGATGATTTAATGTCATGGATTGTAAGTTAATATCTTTCCCTTTATAAATCAAATTATCAACTCGATACTCTTCAAGTAACTTATCTAAATTCCCACTATGATCTGAATCATCGTGACTGATTAAAAGGTAATCTATTTTATAAATCGATTGTGCTTTAAGATAGGTATTTAATGCATTCCACTGATAAGGTGATCCTGTATCTAATAAAATAACACTTTGATTAAAAGCCTGTTGGATTAAGATAGAATCCCCTTGTCCTACATTGATGAGCGTAACTGTTGGAAATAGAGGCAATGATAATAAAGGAATTGCGATAAATGTATACATCAAATAAATGTATGATTGATATTTCTTGTTATAGAGAAGTTGATAAACAATAAGAAAGATTAATATAAACATCACTGAAATATGACCCTTAAGTACAAATAAAGATTGCATAAATATAAACAATGAATTCAAAGTATCTGTGAATACTAAACACCATTCTGTTAGTAAGGGAATAAATAAAGTAAGCGTAGTTAGATACAATGCACATCGATATAGAATATTTAGAATTGGAAAGCTGAGTAAATAAAGAATCGAATTCGATTGATTATACTGGGTTAATACAATGATTAGGATGATGAGTCTTTGTATATATTTCGATTTCATAGGAAGAAATAAGGTAAAGAATTGAAATGCAATAGGTAGTACAAAAGCTAATTGAGTCAATCCATAGGGTGAAATAAAGGAACAAACTAGTATATTAATACTCAATCTAAGCATGCGATCGTGAAATAACTTTGTGCTTAAATAAAATACACAAACACGGACTAAACTAAGTGGATAACCTAGATAATAACCGATAATAATAAATACGAATAAGATACAAATACTTTCAAGTTTTCGATTCTTAACCTTTAAGAAACACAATTCTATTGCTTTAATCAAACTTGAATAGATTAAACCTAGAGATAGGAATAATTCAAAAGACTTATCGGGTGTTGATTGAAATAAAAGTGATCGACTTAATGTTTTAAATTGAGGATTATCATTAAATCCACCTTGTGATAACCAATGAAAGAACCCTTTACCTTCTATACGAAACGTATCACTCTCAAGTGCTTTATAACAGATGCCTCTTGATTGGTAATAATAAGATTGATTAAATCCATAACGATGAAACGAAGTTTCCAATTCTTGTATATTGTAGATAATCACTTCATCTTGTAATGCATATTGCTCAACATCATTAACATTAATCAGCACATTAGTTAATCGATGATTAACAAGGATCGATTGATTATTAATCTCAATTACTCTTCCCTTTTCTATGGGTTCACAAGGATTAAAGTTTAATCTAAATTGGAATAATATAAATACTAAGATAATAACAGGTTTATATTTAAATGATTTGAATAGAATAAAAAATAGTAGTAAACAAATCGAGAGAGGATAAGAAAATAGACTCAAGTAAATGCAGAAAGAAAGAAATAATAGACCATTGATCATAAACGAATAAAATCTTTAATCTTATTAAAGATGGATTGTTTAATCCCCTTAATAAGCATAATATCTTCAAGTTTTTGAAAGAAACCATTTTCATTACGATACTCAATGATTCGTTGTGCAATATTTTCTCCAATGCCAGGAAGTTCAATGAGTTCTTCTAAGTTTGCTTGGTTGATGGATATGCGATTATCTGTGATGGGATAAAGAATGATCACATCATTGTTTTTTAAGATCATTTCAGGATTAAAACGATTCATATCACATTCTACACATTCGATCTGATTAAGAATCACACTTAACTTTGAATAAAGAGGTATGGTGTAGCTTGTTGAGTGTTGGTTTAAATCAACTACATTAACTGTAATGTTCTTATTTGTATTGGGTTCAATCGATTGAATACTACACCCAGATAATAATAAAAGTAGGACGAATTGTTTCACCCTACTTTATATGTGTTTATTATGTTAAATCCTAATTATTTGATGTCGATAATCTTAACGTATTCTCTTGGTTCGATCTCAACTTCGATTTCTTCATCACTTACCATACGGTCCATTAATGCGACTGCAAGTGGTGTAACGTTAGATAACTTACCGTTTAGAGGATCTGCTTCAACAGAAGATACAATGGTATATGTTTCTTCGACTCCATCACGACCGAGAATGGTTACTTGCGCTCCAAGCTTAACAACTCTTGAACCACCTTGTACGTCGATGATTTCGATATTATTGAAGATATTTTCTAATTCACGAATACGAGCTTCTACACGAGCTTGACGATCACGAGCTGCATCATAGTCCGCATTTTCGGATAAGTCCCCTTGAGCACGTGCCGCTTGTAAGTCTTCAATAACTTCTTTACGGACAACATGGATAAGATGTTCTTGTTCTCGTCTTAATTCATCAAAACCTTCTTGGGTTACTCTTACTTTTTCTTGTGCCATCTTATTATCTCCTTAACTTGGGCATTATAGCATATTCATTTTGATAATACTACCAATTTTAGTGGTCAATAGGTCAACCGCTACTTCATTCTTACCACCTTCAGGTACGATGACATCAGCATAGCGTTTTGAAGGTTCAATAAACTGATCATGCATGACACGAACGGTGTTCATGTATTGTGATATAACATTATCTAAACTACGACCACGATCTCTTACATCACGATTTAAACGACGAATGAATCGAACATCCGCAGGTGTATCTACGAATACTTTTATATCTAAGTGTTTACGAATAAATTCATCTTCTAAAACAAATAAACCTTCTACCACAATAACATCGTGTGGTTCAACAACTTCTATTTCATCAGAGCGTGTATACTCAATGAAATCATAAGTAGGACGATTGATCGGCTTCCCTTCTCTTAAATCACTTAAGTGTTGAGCTAGCAAATCATTATCAAAGGCAAACGGATGATCATAATTAACCTTTAATCGCTCCTCCATTGTCATATCACGTTGATCATTGTAATAATCATCTTGACGGATAATGATAACTGAATTCGATTCTTCAAACTCACGCTTTAAGCGCTTCGCAAGAGAAGTCTTACCTGAAGCACTTCCTCCTGCAATTCCTATAATAATACGTTTACTCATAAAACCTCACTTTAGATATTTTTTAATATTTGCTTGATGTTCCGCATATGTCTTTGCATAATATACAGTCCCATCACCATAGACATCCGCTAAAAAGAATAGATAATCATTATCTTTAGGCTGAATGGTTGAAAGAATCGCTAATTTAGATGGATTTGTAATCGGTCCAATCGGTAATCCACTGTATAAATACGTATTGTATCTTGAGTCCAAGGTTTGATTATCGTAATTCTCACAATCTTTCCATGAATCATATTCATACAAGGCATAACATACGGTAACACTAGATTGTAATCTCATTCCAATATCCATACGATTTAAGAAGACCTGAGAAATCATTCGCATATCTTCTTCTTTGCCTGCTTCAAATTGAACGACAGAAGCTAAGGTAATCACATCATGAATACTCATTCCAAATGAATCAAATAATGCTTTATTATCATCATAGACTTTTTGTGTTTGATTTAAAATACGTCGTGTTAATGAATCAGCCGATGCGAGTGGGTTCATAAAATAAGTTTCTGGCATCAAATAACCTTCAAGTAACACACGTACTTGATTCTTATTTTCGAATATTTCTTCAGTTAATACAGAATACTCATCCATAAGTGAACGAATGTATTCTTCACTGTTCCATAATTCTAAGAGTTCTTCTGCACTGACATTTTCAACTTTACTTGCAAGGTTTTCAGCAATCTGTTTCGCCCAATCCCCTGGAATAATGGTCACAACAACATCAGTAGGATGTGCTTGTGTCGCATCATTTAAGTACGTAAGAATTTCCTTAACATCAAAACCATAATCGACATAGAATGTTCCTACTTTAAAATCAGTTAGTTTAATAATCTTTGCGTAGGTTTCAAAAATAAATTGATTCTTAATTAATCCTTTTTCAACGAGTTGATCTGAAACAACCGACAGTGTATCACCTTTAGAGATGATTACACCTGTCTTTTCACCTTCAGGCCCAACTGCTGTTAAATTTGAATGTACAAAGATAAATGAGAATACTAGTACAACGATAAAAAACAAGGTTAGGAATAAACCTAAACTTGTTCGTTTAATTTTTTTCATTTTCTTCTTGGTTGAGGACATAATCTTCAAAAACTGTTTCCAGCTTCTTCCATTCTTCAGGATCTTCTACAGGACTTAAATTACCCTCTGCATCGTAGCTTGATACAAAGACTTCTCCATCTTCTTCATCTGGATTGAGATAGAATACATAATTCTTACCTGTATCTTCATCTTCATATGTAAACACGATTTCCATATTAATTTCATTACCCATCTCATCGATGACAATAATGCTATTTTCTTCCATTGACTTGCTCCTTCTGTCTTTGCTGGTCTAAATATTCCTGTAACATGGTGACTGCCGCAACTTGATCCACCACTTTCTTTCGCTTTTCATTACGCATATTACTTTGCATAAGCGATTTATGTGCTGAGACCGTAGTTAAACGTTCATCCCATAATATGACAGGAACGGATGTAAATTTTTCTATTTCTTCTTTAAAGAATTCGGACCGACGACCACCATCTCCAATAGAGCCATTCATATGCTTTGGATAGCCTAGGATAATCGCATTCACTGGATATTCTTTAAGTAATGCTTCAATTTGATCTAAAGCGTGATCATAGTCTTCACTCTCAAATCGAAGTGTAATCAATGGACTTGCAAGAAAACCACTTAGGTCACTAATCGCAACTCCTACTGTTTTAGTCCCTACATCTAACGCAATACTTCTCATTTTTCATCTTCCAAATACGCACGCACAAGTTCTTCAATAATCTCATAACGTTCTACTGTTTGAATAATGGAGCGTGCATTTTGATGCGAAGAAATATAAGCAGGATCGTTGGATATGAGATAACCAGATAATTGGTTTACCGCATTGTATCCTCGATCTTCAAGTGCAGATTTCACTTGTTTTAAGATCTGCTTAATATTATCACGTCGAATTTGATCTGATTTAAATGCTACGGTTTCCGTATGGTTCTGATTCATACCAAAATCCTCCTTTTTATTCATTTTAACCCAAACTCAAAGCTTATAAAAGCATTTAGGTAAGTTTTTTACGGATTAGTTCAATTGCGTCGTTTAATTTGGACACATCTTTACCACCCGCTTGAGCGAAATCAGGTCGTCCTCCCCCATTTCCTTGAGTAAGAACAGCCGCTTCTTTGACTAAATCCCCTGCTTTAAATCCTGCTTTAATCACACTTGGTCCACAATAAGCCACAAACAATGCTTTTGATTGATCACTGGATGCGAAGAAAATTAAGCTTTCTGGCATTTCTTTCTTCAATCCTTCAATCAATAATCTTAAGTGATCCGCATTTTGATCAATGCGTTTAACTAAGACTTGAATACCTTTGTGATCGACAAACTCAGTCTTTAACAACTTCGCTTCCATATTCGCTACTTTTTGTTTCGCTTGACCAAGTTGTTGCTTGGTTTCACTGAGTTCTTCTAAACTTAAGTTTACACGGTCTTCAATCTTATGGAATGAATTTGCTTTATAGAGTGATGCGATTGATTCTAATTGGTTCTGATACCCTAAGAAATCATGATAAGCCGATAACCCTGTTTTAGCTGTAATACGACGAATACCGGATCCAATACTTTCTTCAGACACAATCTTAAATAAGCCCATTTCTTGAGTATTGCGAACATGACATCCACCACAGAGTTCTTTACTAAAGTCACCCATCGTCACAACTCTTACAACAGAATCATATTTTTCACTGAATAGAGCCATAGCACCACTTGCTTTAGCTTCTTCAATTGGCATGTACTCAAATGTAACTGCTTGTTTCGCAAAAATATTTTGATTAACAAGTTGTTCGATTGCTTTAATTTGTGCATCACTCACTTTTTCAAAATGGGTAAAGTCGAAACGCATGTATTCATCGGATACATAGGAACCAGCTTGTTGGATATGATTGCCTACAATCTTCTTTAGTGCACTTTGGAGTAAGTGAGCCGATGAGTGATTGGTTGTGATTTGTTGGCGACGTGCTGTATCAATCTTCGCAAATACTTTATCATTTAACTTTAACTCACCAAAGTTTAGTTTAATCGTATGTAAATTTTGTTTACGTGGTGCTTTTTGTACGTCTAAGACATGTGCTTCACCTTGATCAAATAACAACACTCCTGTATCCGCTACTTGTCCACCACTTTCTGCATAGAAAGGAGTGGTTTCTAGGATGACTTGTCCTTCATCATCTAAACTATCTACAAATACACCATTCTTGAATAATGCGACGACTTTAGTCTCACACTCAAACGTATCATAACCAACGAAATTAGATTCTACCGTACAGTTCATCAAATCAATGGATTGAGCTTTCATGGATTCTGTTTTATCCATCGCATTACGTGCTCTTTCACGTTGTTTATTCATTTCAGCTTTAAAGCCATCTAAATCAATGGTATACCCTTGTTCCTCTGCGATTTCCTTCGTTAATTCAACAGGGAATCCAAAGGTGTCATAGAGTTTAAATACCGTTTCACCGACGAGTACTTTATCTTGTGCTTTGCTTAGTTCGATATTTAAGAGATGTTCACCATCATTGAGAGTCTTATGGAAGCGTAATTCTTCTGCTTTTACTAACTTCTCAATGTATTCAACCTTATCATTAACATAGTTGTAGAATGGACTCATCATCTCTGCCACAACCTTCACTAATCGATACATAAACGCATCTTCAATGCCTAATTTAATACCAAATCGTACAGCACGACGTAAGATACGGCGTAAGACATAACCTCTACCCTCATTGGAGAATAAAGCTCCATCCGCTAAAGCGAAGGTTACAGTACGAATATGGTCTGCGATAACACGGTATGCCATACGATTATTTTTATCATATGGATTCTTCGCTTCTTTCTCAACCGCACGAATAACCGGTAAGAACAAGTCAGTATCAAAGTTGGTTTCACCATTTTGCACGATTGAAACTAGACGTTCTAATCCCATTCCAGTATCAATATTCTTCTGAGGTAATTCTTTGTAGTCTTTACGATCAACACCTTCTTTACCATCGTATTGACTGAATACAATGTTCCATACTTCTAAATAACGATCATTTTCACGCTCTTCAAAGAATAAAGGTTCCCCAATATTTTCTGGATCATATGCTAAACCACGATCATAATAAATTTCACTGTTTGGACCACATGGGCCTTCACCAATTTGCCAGTAGTTTTCTTCCGATTTAAGAATACGTTTTGGATCTAATCCAATGACTTCCGTCCAAATACGGTATGCTTCATCATCCGTTGGATGAATGGTGACATACATCTTGTCTTTTTCCATACCAATGTATTCTTCTGAGGTTAAAAACTCCCAAGCGAATTGAAGTGCCTCTTCTTTAAAATAGTCTCCAATCGAGAAATTTCCTAACATTTCAAAGAAAGTATGGTGACGAGCTGTTTTACCTACATTTTCGATATCATTGGTACGAATGGATTTTTGTGCATTCGTGATACGCTTGTTATCTGGTTTAACACTCCCATCAAAGTATTTCTTAAGTGCCGCAACTCCAGAGTTAATCCATAATAAGGTTGGATCATTCACTGGTACTAAAGATGCACCTGGTTCTACCATATGCCCTTTTGATTTAAAGTAATCTAAGAATAATTGTCTGACTTCATTACCACTACGATATTTCATATTGTTTCCTCCAATAAAAAAACGTTCCTACAGGAACGTTATAAACACGCGGTACCATCCTGCTTCATATTACTATGCAGCTCATTTCCTTAACGCGGAACACGGAAGGTTCTCTTCTCTATAAAGTGGCTTCAGTTGATTATCCTAAGAACTTGCACCGACCGTTCTCTCTCTACAAAGCTTCACAACTTACTACTCTTTAGTACGATTTCGTGATTAGTATAGCATAAATACCTTAAATTTCAATGCCTACTTTCGTTTGTACATCGATTAATGTTTGATGAGCAATCGGTGTTACATTTGTTTTACCGGATAATAGAACTTTAGTAAGTACATCTTCATTAAGAAGTTCAAGGTATCGAGACTGAAGAGAAGTCAATAATTTTTCAACTTCAGATGCGACTGCTTTCTTTAGATTTCCATACCCTTGTCCTTCAAATGATTTGACTAACTCAGGAATTGGAATACCGGATAGAGCGGAATGAATGGTTAATAGGTTACTTACACCTGGTTGTTCCACAGGATTATATTGAATAATTCCCAATGAATCCGTTACAGCCGACATGACTTTCTTACGAGCTACTTCTGGTTTATCTAAAAGATAAATACATCCCTTATCGGAATCATCGGATTTACTCATCTTTTTGGTTGGATCACTCAACGACATAATACGTGCCCCTTGTTTAGGAATAAGCGGTTCAGGTACTTTGAAGGTTTCACCATAACGATTATTGAAACGATTTGCGATATCTCGCGTTAATTCAACGTGTTGTTTCTGATCATCCCCAACAGGAACATAATCCGGTTGATAGGCTAAGATATCCGCTGCCATCAACGTAGGATACACGTAGAATCCGGAGCTTAGACTATCTTCCCCTTTAGATTGTTTATCCTTATATTGTGTCATACGATTGAGTTCACCCATATAGGTATTGCATGCAAGGATAAATCCAAGTTGGGCTTGTTCCATGATATCGGATTGCATAAATATCTGAGTTTTCTTTGGATCTAATCCACAGGCTAAGTATAAAAGAACTGTATCTCTCAAATTCTTTCTGAGTGATTCAGGGTCTTGATACACTGTCAAAGTATGTAAGTTCGCTATAAAAACATACATTTCATATTCATCTTGATACTTCACAAATTCCTTGAGTGCTCCAATATAATTCCCTAAGGTTAATTGTCCGCTTGGCTTAATGCCGCTTAACATTCTTTTCATAATGTCCTCCTTAACATAAAAAAATGCTCGATAGGGACGCATTACCGTGGTACCACCCTAATTATCGAACATTCGATCACTTAACCATAACGCTGGTTCGCGTAAGCATTGCTTCAATTCATGAAACCCAATTCACTTTAACGCTTTGTATCCTTTGCACCACCAGGATATCGCTTTTGTCCATCGTTTAAGCTACTTTATTTCAATCAATATCTTTAACTTTATTATACTCACAAACATTTTATGTGCAAGTGAACTTAATCTTTTGATTTAGGACGAACTAGTAAACCTGCGAAGATTCCTACGATAGAGACGATGAGGTAAATCGCAACCATTGGGCTCAAGAAACCACCATAGATTGCGGTGCATGCGCCAATAATTGCTAAGACTGGGAACACAAGACCTTCGAAAATATTATCAACTCGTTTCATGAAGTATTCTTTGATAACTCCAGAAAAGATGAGTACTAAGAAGAAATAGATGAGGATTATTGCGATTTCATCTACATTGATTCCTTTAAACATCGTCCAATTGTAATTCATGACACCAATGGTTGTCGCAAAATGAAAGAACAACCAAACGAGTGAAACACCAAAAGTAAACACAGCAGAGAACAATGGAATATCGGTTTTCTTATCAACCTTAGCAAATTTCTCAGATGCAGGTAATTCATTTCGTAAGCCTAACGCATAAGGTAAACGAATATACGCTAAAGATAATCCATTACACGTTCCTAGTACTGAAATAACAACCGCAACAAGTACTAAACGATAACCAATGGATCCAAAGAATTGTTCCGCAAATACAGATACTGCTCCATCCCCTAACGCAAGAACTTGATCTGGACCTAATACTGCATTGATTCCAACGAAATATGCAATATAAATAATCATAATCATGAGAGGTGCAAACGTAAGTGCTAATGGAAGATTACGTTTTGGATTCTTAATCTCATGTGCAATCGAAGGAGCAACCTGCCATCCATCAAAGGCAAAGGCAACAGGCACAAGTGCGGCAAAGAAACCTCCACCAATTTGACCAATATCACTGACATGATTGACCGCAACAGGATTTCCCATGAAGATCCCTGTTAGGGCTAATAAAATTAAGGCTAATACTTTAAGAATCATCGCAAAACTTTGGAACTTACCTGCTTCTTTTGTTTTGAATGAGTTAAATACGAAGAAGACAATAATTAAGATTAATGTTAATAACCATTCGGTTAAACTAAATGGGAATGCCCAATCTGGAACAAACGCTAGTTTTATCCCAAACAAAGTTCCAGGTTCTGTCCAACCAAATAAGATTGATGTATACATTGCCGCAACCCATGTGACGACTGCGACGAGTGATGGATAGTAAAAGAAAATTTGAAACCAACCAGCAAGATAACCCCAAGTTTTACCCCAAGCAAGTTCAGAATAGGTAATCAACCCGCCAACATTCTCGTCTCTTTTTGCGAGTACTGCGATTGTTAATCCCCCGAATACAATTCCAAACCCTCCTAATGCCCAAGCTAAAACCCCTAAGAAGACTGAACCATTAACCGCCGCAAGAATATTATCGGTTTTAAAGAAGATTCCTGAACCAATAACAATCCCTACAATCATTGCAGTAGTGGTTAATAAACCAAACTTTCTCTTTTGTAGATTCTCCATTTTCTTTCATCCTTTTTCATGTAACATTATGAAATATATCCTAAGTTTAAACAACTCATTTCATATCGTCAACATTTTTCTTTTAAAAAGTAAGAGAACTATGTATAATATATAAATATGGAGGACATACCATGATTGTTGTATACACTTCACCTGGTTGTGCTAGTTGCCGTAAAGTTAAACAATGGTTGAAAGATCGTAACTTAAAGTTCATCGAAAAGAATATTTTTTCGACTTTATTAAATGAAAACGAGATTCGTCATTTATTGATGCGTAGTGAAAATGGTACAGAAGATATTATTTCTAAACGTTCAAAGATTATTCAAGAAAGACAAATTGATGTCGAAGAGATGTCAATCAAAGATTTAGTTCGATTTGTTCAACAGAACCCTTCGGTTCTAAAAAGACCCATCATTATTAATGAGCGGAACTTCTTAGTCGGTTACGATGAAGAAGAAATCGGTGCATTCGTCCCTCAAGAACTTCGTAGAGTGGCTTGTGCTGCATGTACTTCGGATTGTCCAAGTTATGCGGTATGTGGTCATACACGTGAAGATGTAGATCTTGATAAGGCAAATCAACCAAGGTTAAAAGCTGTTTAATCAACAGCTTT
>CAYWGS010000003.1:0-34800 GCA_964457525.1 uncultured Erysipelotrichaceae bacterium
ACCGCAAAGTGGGTATTATTCTTTTGTAATTCAAAGAATAGTTCATCAATATGTTTTGATTCAGGCACAAAGTATGGCTTACGCATGATTTTAGCTAAACTAAATGCCTTAGTCTTAGCCTGATCATAGTATTTTAATAAATCCTTTAAATGCACAATCCCAACAATGTTATCGATACTTTCATCATAAATTGGGAATCGAGTATATTGCTCATTCTTTAGAACTCGCTTAACTTCCGTAAGTGTTGCCTCAACTGGTATACCAGAGATTTCACGTCGATGTGTCATTACTTCAGAAACGAGTTTATTATCAAACTCAAAGATGTTGTTAATCATCTCTTTTTCAGTTTCACGGATCGTACCTTTTTCTTCACCTACATCAACCATCATACGAATTTCTTCTTCAGTTACTTGGTTGGGTTCCTCATCTGGATTAAATCCAAGCAATCGTAATACTGAGTTGGTTGTGAAACTTAGAAAATTAACAAATGGTAAAGCGAATATTGAGATAACGCGTAAAGTCCCAACAACCGCAAATGCAATTGGTTCTGCTTTGCTCATCGCAACTCGTTTTGGGACGAGTTCTCCAAAAACCAATGTTGTATACGACAACAACAAAGTAATAATAATCACCGAGATGGTTTCCAGGATATCCACATCAATCGGAATATAGGTTATTAAAAAATTAACCAATGGTTCACTAAATTGATCAGACGCAAAAGCACTTGCCAAGAATCCTGCGAGTGTTACACCGATTTGAATGGTTGATAAAAAACGTGTTGGTGTTTCCAAAACCGTTAAAACTTTTTTAGCTTTTAAATCACCTTCATCTGCTAGAAATCGAATCTTATTATCATTAATGGTGATAAACGCCATTTCGGAAGCAGTAAAGAATGCATTGACACCGGTCAAGATGATTAATAGGAACACTGCTATCATACAGTTACCCCCTTAAATACCAGTTTAACTGTAGACATCATTAAGGTATTGGTGTGACATCGCTGGTCACAGCCACTATCGTCGTTCATAAAATCCTCCTATAAAATATGATTTATCATAACATACCCACATCTTATGTCAAGTTTACCCATTGAATCAAAGCTTCCTTCGTGTTTTCAACTTTATTTAACATTACTGCTTCTAAACAGTCATTGAGTTTCTCTTGAATCGCTTTCCCTTTAAAATTCAAAACCATTAAATCACGACCATTAATCTTTAGGTCTTTTATTGATACCACTACATTTTCTTGTATTAAGCGTTTAAGCATGTCATGACTCATTTCTTGATAATGTTCTAAATCAATCATCTTTTTAAGCTCCATCGCTTCTAAAAGAATTGAATTCGGGTAAGCCTGCATCATACGTTTAATATCAATTTCTTGATCATTATACACGTGCTTGAAACACATATAAAAATCAACACAATCTTTAATTACTTTCTTCGGCATCTTCAAATGATTACAACGTACTCGTATCGTTTCCTCATCTTTATCAATAAAGAAGAGACTCATTCTTTTCAACCAGGTATCACAATGATTAACAACATCTAAGTACTTACACTCCAATATTTCAGGTATAAACACTGAAAGAATATCACGACTCTGATAAATATATGGAAATGGATTAGGCGCTTCTAACATTAATTTAAATTCTTGATAAATTCTTTCTACCGCTAATGCATTGATTAGGAAGGATTGTTTACGCATCGCTTCAAGTGTATCCTTTTCGATACTAAACCCTAATTGACAGGCAAAACGAATACCTCTAAGGATTCTTAATGCATCTTCATAGAAACGTAGTTCAGGATCTCCCACACAACGAATTATTTTCGATTCAAGATCTTTTTGTCCATTCACAAAATCAATCATTTCTCCACTCGATCCAATTGCTAGTGCATTTATCGTAAAATCTCGTCGAACCACATCTTCTTTTAGTGATGGAGTAAAAATAACTGATTGAGGTCTTCTATGGTCTTTGGTCTCTTGGTCTAATCGATATGTTGTGATTTCAATCCAATCACCATTAATTTTTACTCCGATTGTGCCATGATCTTTGCCTATATGAGATTGTTTATAGGATGAAAAGATTGCTTCAATCTCATGAGGTAATGCGTTTGTTGCACAGTCAATATCATGTGTTTCTCGGCCTAATAGAAAATCACGAACAAAACCACCTACTAAATAGGCTTCATATCCATGGCTTTCAAGTTCATTAAGAACAATTTTTGCAGGTTGTGGAAGATTTATCATAATATGTAATAACATTACTTATATGCATAATATTTGTTATAATTATGCACAAAGGATGTATATACATTAGTATAACATAATCAAAATACGCATGAATTACATACGAATTGATAAGTTTTCAAAAACACCCTTATATATTCAATTAAAAGAGTCGATTAAAAACGCAATACAAACGGGTGTACTAAAAGATAAAGATAAATTACCGACCGAAGAATTTATTGGTCAGGTTTTTAACATATCCCGCTCAGTTGTACGTCAAGCCTATCAGGCTTTAATTGATGAAGGACTTGTGACACGACACCAAGGAAAAGGAACATTTGTAAACAAGAAAGTACACTTTTCGAATATCTACTTTAAGAAGAACTTTAATGAAGAAGTAGAACTCAAAGGATTCAAACCGAACTCAAAGGTGTTAAGCATTGATGTTGTTAATCGTGAAGATATCATACCTTTTAGTTTAGACTATCCCCCATACCCACATTATTATTGTATAAAACGTGTAAAACTAGCGGATAATACACCGATTAGTTATGAAGTGTTCTATTTCCCAACGAACTTATTTAAGAATTTAGAGAAGCACATTACACATGAAGCCTCAATTACAAACATTATTACAGATATCTATAATTTCCCGAATCTATTAGGCGAATGTATGATAAGTGCTGTCGAAGTAGACGATACTCTTGCAAGTATACTAGATGTTGAAGAAGGATCTGTAGCGATTAAGTTTGATATTTTACATTTCAATCATAATCGTGTTCCTGTATTCTTTAAGGTTTCCTATTATCCAGGTGAACGTAACAGTATCGATGTTGAGATCAAAGGAGAATAAAATGGATTACATAACTATTGATAAAGAAAGTGCTTATCCATATCACCAACAGATTTATCAAAGCGTCAAAGAAGCCATACAAAGTAAACGTTTATTACCTGGAGATAAACTCGCTACAGAAGAAGAGATTTGCCATCTGTTTGATGTATCAAGACCGGTTGTCCGTCAAGCTTATAACAAGTTAATCGAAGAGGAATTAATTGAGCGCCACAAAGGTAAAGGCAGTTTTGTATGCCAACCTAAAAAGAAATACACCATTCTTCAATCTCTTTCTACCTTAACTGAACAAATAAGTATGAATGATATGCATCCTACAATCAAAGAATACATAAGAGAAGTCATTGATTGTCCATCTGAACTGTTTTCCGCTTTTAATATAACAGAGTCCATAAAAGTTATTCACTTAAAAAGAATCTATCTTGGGGATAATTTCCCACAATTCTATGTTGAAGCGTATATGCGATGTGATTATTATGATAATGCTTTTAATGATTTATCAAAAGACGAAACTGTACAAGAATACACCAAAAAACTTAGTAATTATGATCGATTACATTCAAGACGTCTTCTAACCGCAATTAAAATTCCACCAGAAGTTTGTGAGATATATAAAATCCCAAAAAACTCAGTTGGATTCAAAATCGAATCATTTACGTTACTTACAAATGGAGAGATTGCGGATTACTCTGTTACTTATCTTCAAGGCCTCGGAACACGTATGGCTGTAAACTATTTCTAAACCTATGAACTATATACACTTAAATAAATTTCTAAATATCCCTCTTTATCTTCAATTAAAAGATTGTATAAAAGAAGCAATTCTCACCGGAGAGTTAAACGATAAAGAAAAATTACCAACAGAAGAAGCCATCTGTGCTGTTTTCAACATATCTAGACCAGTTGTTAGACAAGCATTTAATGAACTGATCAAAGAAGGGTTAATTACTCGAATCCAAGGAAAAGGTAGTTTCGTTCACAAGAAACTCATGATTTCAAACTTAATGTATACCGTATATGGTTATGCGAATGAAGTAAGAAAATATGGGTTAGATCCAGAATCTACAATTTTCAGTAAGGAAATTGATAAAAGAGAAAATCTACCCTATGAATTACAATGCCTTAATGATGATTTTTACTTAGTTAAACGAATTCGTAAAGGAAGTAATATCCCTCTATTCTTAGAGTATTATTATTTACCCGTTTCAAAGTTCCACAATTTTGAAAATCTATTTTTAGATAATACAGGATTCGCAAATCTATTAAAGTTGAGTTATGGTTATGATGGATTTGAAATTAATACACAAATGACCGCAATACTTGCGGATGAAGTTCTTTCGGATTTACTTGAAATTCAAGTAGATGATCCAATTTTTAAGTTTATCGTAAGAACTCAAAAGAAAGATGACAAAGAGCTCTATGTATATAAACTTTCTTTTTTCCCAGGTGACCGTCATCAAATAGAAATAACAGAGAAAGGAGATAAGCTCTATGGAATTTATAAAGATTGATAAGAGTAACTCCATTCCGTTGTATCTTCAAATCGTTCAGTCAATTCGAAGCGCAATCAATGATGGTACATTACAAATGGACTCAAAACTTCCTACAGAAGAAGAATTGGGTCAAAAATTCGGTTTATCTCGACCTGTAGTAAGACAAGCATACAAGCAATTAATGGAAGAGCGATTAATCTATCGTCAAAAAGGAAAAGGAAGCTTTGTTTTACCAAAAGAAGAACATGTAAATTTATTAAAACTATTGTTTCCTCTAACGGAGAAAATTAAAACAAACCAAATTTCTGAAAATATAGAAGAGTTAGAACATCGTTTAGAAACTTATGATCCAAAAAGTATGCCCTCAATTCATCTTGAGAAAGGCGAAAATGTTTATATTACAAAAAAAATGTACTTTGGTGAAAGACGCACTATGTTCTATATGGAGATTTATCAACCAGAGAAATATTATCCATATGAGAAAGAAAATATTACGATTCATCGTTTAGTACATGTGGTTAAGTTGAGCAACGATATCTGCAAGTTATTTAATATTCCTAATCAGTCTGCTGGATTTAAGATTACAAGTACAAGCTATAACCAAGAAAATATAATCGTAGATTATAGTATTGCCTATGTACAAGGATATAATGTCTCCATCATTCTGGATTATTTTAAACAATAACTACACACATCGTATGAAATCTGTTAATATTTTATAAAAGGTTAAAATAAAATGCGTAAAATTCTCACAATTATCTTCGCTCTTGTTCTATTTGTGTTAGCCATTTTAATACAATTAGATCTCATTACCATTCTTACTGTAAGCGCCACGAGCTTAAATGCTACACCTACAAGTGTTTATGTACTTTGGACAATTCTACTACTGTTTGAAAATCTAACGTACTCATTCTTTATCAATAACGCAACGATTATTTTATTGATAAGTAATATACTAATTCTTATTTCATTTGGAATTCTGTTCTTACTTTATCGCCATGAAAGTAATCTATCAAAAAGACGTTATACATTTTAGACCCTAGGGTCTTTTATTTTGACTATGATAAGGACACTCGACAATATGATCATCCACCATACCAATCGCTTGCATGAAAGAATAGATGATGACAGAACCCACAAACTTAAATCCACGTTTCTTTAAATCTAGACTAATTTCTTTTGACAAATCTGTTTCAGCTGGCATTTGATTCTCTTTTTCTAAATTATGATTAATGGGTTTATTATCCACATATTTCCAAAAGTAATTCGATAAACTTCCAAACTCTTGAATAATATTTTGAGCACACAAAGCATTCGTACGTACTGCTTTTATTTTAAGTTTATTCTTTATCACATTATAGTTTAATCGAATATTCTCTAAATCCTCATCACTAAGTTTTGCACATTTATCAATATCAAAATTATGAAAAGCAACGCTGTAATGTTCACGTTTATCAATAACAGTACTCCAAGATAATCCAGCTTGTGCTCCTTCTAAATTTAACATCTCAAAAATAAATCGATCATCATGACTTGGAATACACCATTCTTCATCATGATATTTTCTCATTTTTACATTATTCCCTGGCCATGTACACTCTCTCATTGTTCCTCCAAAAAAAAGCCCATATTAAATCATATGAGCTTCATTTGCTATTTCCTTTTTAAAATAACAACACTTTCCACATGAATCGTTTGAGGGAATAAATCCACACCAAAACGTTTCACAATTTGATACGATTTCGATAGCTGCAATAAATCCTTCGCCTGTGTTACTGGATTACATGAAATATAGATAATTGTTCCTGGTTTCTTTTGAGCAATAGTATCCATAAATGCATAACCAGCTCCTTCACGAGGAGGATCCATCACTAAGATATCAAATGCTTGTGTTGTACTTTTAATCCATTCTGTCGCATCTTTCTGAACAAACTGGATATTCTTTATACCATTGAGTTCCGCATTGCGTTTACCAATCTGAATGGAATCTGGATTGCTTTCGACACTGATCAATGTCTTTACTTTATCACTCACTAGCATTCCAATAACACCTACTCCAGCGTATGCATCGACACATACATCTGTAGGTTTTAGATCACTGTACTGAATAACTTCGTTAAATAATCGTTCTGCTTGATCGATATGTATTTGGAAAAATGTACGAGATTGAATGTTAAATACCTTATCATTCAGCTTCTCTTGAATATAACCCCTGCCAAATACAACTTCTTCTTTCTTACCTAACAAGAATGAACTCTTGATTGGATGATAGTTCTCAATAATCGTCGTAATCTCAGGATGAGCATGACGTATTGCCGCAATAAAGTTCTTACGACCAGGATACGGTGTCTTACCTACCACTAAAGTTAATAACACTTGATTCGTATGTTTTGATACACGTACTAAAGCATGTCTTAAAATACCTGTTTGACGATCTTCATCAAATGGTTCGATACGATTCTTTTTCATTAAATCTTTGAGACTTAAGAAAATCTTCTCTGCGACTGGGTGTTGGATAACACAGTGATTGATATTGATGAGTTGATGTGACTTAGGTTTGTAGAAACCCGCAATGATTTGAGTATGATGTTGCTTAAAAGAGATACTATTTTTATGACGATACTCTGTCACTTGATCTGCAGAGATAAACTCTACATCTTCTTTTAACTTAAACACTTCTTTTAATTGATTCTTTTTCCACTCAACCTGTTTCTCATAAGGCCAAGTGAGGAGTTGACATCCACCACACACCTCAAAATAAGGACAATACTGTTCTTTAGGTGCTTTCGATCCTTTAATATCTTCTAAGTCACTTGTGGATAAACGCAACTCAGTTACGATTTCTTCAAACATTTTACTCCAACTCTATGGATACTGGACAATGGTCAGACCCAAATATATCATCATGAATACGCGCTTCTTTAAGCTTCTCTTTTAATCTCTCTGAAATCACAAAGTAATCAATTCTCCATCCTACCCCTTTTTCACGGGCATTCATTCGGTAGGACCACCAAGAATACTGAACTTTCTCTGGATAGAGTGTTCTAAATGTATCAATAAACCCTGCTTCAAGTAATTGCGTAAATTTCGCACGTTCTTCATCACTAAAACCAGGATTAAATCGATTGGTTTTAGGATTCTTTAAGTCTATTTCATTATGCGCTACATTCAAGTCTCCACATAAGATAACAGGCTTGAATTGGTCGAGTTCAACTAAGAAATCTCTAAATGCATCTTCCCATTCCATACGATAACTCAAACGTTTTAATTCTTCTTGAGCATTTGGAGTATAGACACATACTAAATAGAAATCATCATATTCCAACGTCACAACACGACCTTCATGATTGTGATCTTCAATATGAATCCCATATCGAACCGAAATCGGTTGATGTTTCGCATAAATAGCGGTACCCGAGTACCCTTTCTTCTCTGCATAATTAAAATACTTTACATAACCCTGCGGACTAAAATCAAATTGTCCTTCTTGCATTTTTGTTTCTTGTAAACAAACAAAATCAGCTTCAAAGTTATGAAAGATTTCTTCAAAGCCCTTATTAAAAATGGCTCTTATTCCATTAACATTCCATGATACAAATTTCATATGACACCTCCCCTATAGTATAAACAATGTCCATCTAAATGTCATCTATGATAAAATACGTCTATGCTTCAATGTCCAATTTGTAAAAAGAACTTAACTCAAGCCCATAAATCATATGAGTGTGAGAATAAACATCATTTCGATCAATCCAAAAGTGGATACACCAATCTCTTTTTAAGTAACTCAAAACGAATTCATGGAGATAATGATGAAATGATTTATGCAAGACATCGATTTCTTCAAGCAGGTTATTATTCATTCCTACTTGATAAGATAATTGAGATTATGCAAACACTATCAATCAAAACCTGTGTAGATTTAGGCTGTGGTGAAGGATATTATACAAATGCTTTATCTAAACAGTTTATAGATACACAATTTATTGGATTTGATTTATCCAAAACTGCCCTAAAAATCGCAAGTAAACAATCCAATGGTCAATACTTTTGCGCAAGCATTGCGGATACACCCATCAAAGATCATTCTGTCGATTGTGTATTATGCATCTTTGCGCCGTTTAAGATCGAAGAAGTAAAACGAATCCTTAAACCGAATGGTTTTTTTATCGTAGTAAACCCACTTCCTTATCACCTATACGAATTAAAACAAGCACTCTATGAAACGGTTAAACTTAACCCAGAGTTCAACTTAGAATCGGATAATATGATTCATATCGAACAGTATGAAGTCGAACAAATCATCCACTTAGAGACATCTGAATCCTTAAGCGATTTACTTGATATGACCCCCTATCGATACAAAGCAAAAGAATCAAATATCCAATTATTCTATCAACTCGACTCACTCACTACCCGATGTTCATTTAGATGTGATGTTTATAAATATACCCAATAAACTTGTACTTTAATTAAAAGATAGTTATAATGAATTCGTTTTACACTTAGAATGTGCATAATGGAGGAATTACTTTGGAAAGTATTTTTGGACTTTTAATATCCATTTTATATATTGTGATTATCATCGCAA
Organism: uncultured Erysipelotrichaceae bacterium; assembly: GCA_964457525.1. Lineage (GTDB taxonomy): Bacteria > Bacillota_I > Bacilli_A > Erysipelotrichales > Erysipelotrichaceae > UBA2212. The sequence goes on from CAYWGS010000003.1 coordinate 9,161, forward strand.
TATCAACACGTTTAACCCATTTACCTTTTGAATTCAGTCGAACTTTCACGCATATTTTAGTAATGAATTGGTGGCTTATTGCGACGTTCTTTATTAAGGACTATTGGTTAGCTATCACAGCTCCTATCTTGTTTGTTATTTTCAATACATTAAATGTCATTTACAATTTTATCCCCGCAATCAATACAAAAAGAAGAGATTCAAACAAAGGCCCTATCTACTACGCTTTAGCAGTATTCATTCTGACTGCCGCTACCTTCCATACCCCTTCATTTCATATCGTTGGTGGTATTGGTTTACTCGTAATGGCCTATGGAGATGGATTTGCAGCACTCATTGGTCAGAAATACGGTACACACACATACACCATATTTAAAGGACATAAAACATTTGAAGGTAGCTTCACAATGTTAGTCGTATCAATGATTGTGATTACAACGTATCAATATCTACAATTAGGAACTGTTGATTTCATCCAAGTCTTCTTACTTAGTTTAGTTGCGACTCTCGTAGAAGCAATCTCCCCCTTTGGAATTGATAATCTATTTATTCCAATCCTTGTTTCTTTACTCTATTTCATCATGATACTTTAAAAGGCCTCTCGGCCTTTTATTTTTTTAGTACTTCTTCTAATACCATTCTTACGTCATCTTTAGTCATAATTCCTTCAAAGAGTTTACGATCTTCTAAGAAGAAACTTGGTACTAAGTAATAATCATAAGAGTTTGCGAATTCAACTTCAACTTGTTCATCCACATGTCTTATTTGAATGTCTTTATAACGATCTTCTTGCATGAGTTCATCTAAGTACTTATTCGCACGAATGCAATATGGACAATTCTTTAATTTAAAATATGTTAGTTCTTTCATGACAGAATTTTAACATAGCGAATTCAAAGAATAAACCTGAATGCTTTTTGATATAATCTAAATAGGTGAAAAAAATGAAACTAGAACTCTATCTTTCGCATCATCATAATCCTCATTACAACCTATCGCTTGAACAACACCTTCTTGAAACTTGCCCTGTAGATACTGTTCGCTTCTATTTATGGCAAAACGAACATACTGTAGTGATTGGGAAGAACCAACACGCTTTATCTGAAGTGCATTATGAAAAGTTGATTCAAGACAAAGGTACCTTAGCGCGAAGAACATCCGGTGGTGGTGCCGTTTATCATGATTTAGGTAATCTAAACTTTAGCTTTATCGCATATGGTTCTCTCTTTAATATTTCCAAACAAATGGAAATGATTGCGGAAACATTGAGACAACTTGGATATAATGCCCAAGTAAATGGACGCAATGATATCGAAGTTGATGGAGCTAAAGTCTCTGGTAATGCCTTTGCCCATTTAAAGAACCAACACTTGCATCATGGTACACTCCTCGTCAATGTGGATAAGCCAAGTCTTGGTAAGTACTTAAATGTTAACCCTAAGAAACTACAACGTAAGAATGTTGGATCGGTTGTCGCAAGAATCGCCAATCTAAATGAGATAAAACCCATCACTATTCAAGAATTAATGGATACGCTCTTCAATACAGTTCAATCTTTCTATCAAACCCATTCGCATATTTATCCACTTCCTTCTGATTTTAATGAATCAAACGTAAATGAATTTAGTTCTGAAGAATGGCTATTGGGTAAACAATCCAATGAAAAAGTTATGTTTGAAGAATGTTTTGATTACGGATGTATCAAATGGATGATGGAAGTTGAGAATGGCAAAATAACAAGTAATCATATCTATACAGACAGTATGGATACCGATTGGTGTAGATCAATTGAAAAGGCAGTCATAGGATATCATGCGACTGAATCTGATTTACTCAAAGTTTTGAATACACTTGATCAAGATGAAAAGATTGATGCGATTATTCAAGCATTATCAAATAAGGAAAAATAAACCATGAAATTAATCATCATTGGGGCAGGTCCTGCTGGTTATACAGCCGCATTCACAGCTGCTAAAGCGAAATGGGAAGTCCTACTCTTTACGAATCATAATTTAGGTGGAGTTTGTTTAAATGAAGGATGTATTCCTACCAAAAGTTTATTAGAAGATAGTTTTCATCTCTATAAAACGCAATTAATGGATAATGAACTAAACCCAATTAAAAGTGTCATTCCAGTTTATCAACACAAATCAGATGTTCAATTAGAACTTCAAACCAATTTAGAAAAAGCACTGATTGCATCTAAAGTTCAAGTCATTCATTCAAAAGTTCATTTCATCAGTAATACAGAAGTCATGGATCATGAAGGACATCGTTATACCGCAGATAAATTCTTAATCTGTACAGGGGCTAAACCCTCCAGCTTTATCCAGATTGATGGAGCGCTTACCAGTTATGAAGTGCTAGATCAACCCATCACATCCAAACAATCCATTTTAATCATTGGGGCAGGCGTTATTGGGGTAGAACTTGCGAGTTTTCTAAGAATGATGTCACATGAAGTAACACTCATTGAACTTGCGCCACGTATTCTATCTCAAGTACCGAAAGAAGCTGCACAAACGTTAGACCGTGAATTAAAACGAATGGGGATACAAATATTCACGAATACTAAGGTTGATTCCTATACAAAAGATTCACACTATCATATTGAGTTTAACAATGAGACACATGAGTATGACCAAGTGATTATTGCGACTGGTCGTATCGCAAACACTAATTCACTTCAACTTCAAAACACAGATATTGAAACTGAACGAGGTTATATTAAAGTGAATTCAAACTTCGAAACGAGTGTTAAAAATATCTATGCTTGTGGTGATGTGGCGGGTTCGATTCAGTTAGCCCATGTCGCAAGTGATCAAGCTGAACAGCTCATTCATCATTTAATCGATAATACAGAAATATTGAATAAGATTATTCCTTATGTCATCTATACACCTTTACAAATTGCGTATGCAGGATTAAGTGAAGAGAAAGCTAAAGAGTTAAATATAAACTATAAAGTTAAGAAAGTACTATTCAACTCAATCGCAAAACAGAAGATAAAAATCAATACTCGTGCGTATTTAAAATGCTTAATTAATGAAAATTATGAAATGATTGGATGCGAAATTGTAAGCAGTGAAGCATCTGAACTCATCTCCACTTGTTTAGTTATCATGGAGAATAAATTAGACTGTCGTGAGATTCACAAAACAGTGTATGCTCATCCAAGTTTAAGTGAAGTTTTTAAAGACATATCCTTTGAGCTTTAGTTAAAGATTGGTATAATAAACTATATAGTTGGTTGAACATTCCGGGAGAGATCTAATCATAGGCACCGAAGGCGAAATGCGCATAAACGCTCAGGTAAAAGGACCGGAATAGGACAAAACTTCGTAGAGAGAGTTAATCCACCGAAGAGGCAATCGAAAGAGAATCTTTCAGGTAAAAAGACGAAGGCGCTTATTTTTTAAGCGCTTTTGTGCGTAAAGGGAACCTATGGAAAAGATAACGCCTTTGTATCATTGGCATAAGAATCATCAAGGGAATATTGTAGAGTTTGGTGGCTACCTTATGCCTCTACATTATTCGAATGGCATCTTGCATGAACATCATACTGTTCGAACTAAAGTAGGATTATTTGATGTAAGTCATATGGGAGAATTTAGTTTTTCTGGGAAAGATGCGCTTGCGAATCTAAACTATGTGATTAGTAATGATTTTAGTGATTTGGAAATAAATAAAACACGATATGGTATCTTAGTACGAAAAGATGGGACTGCAGTCGATGATTTATTGGTTTATCGTATGGCTGAAGAAGAATACTTCGTTGTGGTAAATGCCGCAAATATAGACAAAGATGAAGCTTACTTTAAGGAACATTTATTTGGAGAGGTAACGTTTAAAAATCTAAGTGATTATTATGGACAAATCGCAATTCAAGGTCCACTATCTCAAGAACTTTTAAAGCGATTAACACCACACAATGATATGGCCTATTACAGTTTCACACAAAATGTGGATATTGCAGGAAAGAACGTTATTGTAAGTCGTACCGGCTATACAGGTGAAGATGGATATGAGATTTACACCAAAGCTGAAGATACTGAATTCTTATGGGATTTATTTCTAAAAACAGGTGAAGATCTTGGCGTTGAACCTTGTGGATTAGGTTGTCGCGATACACTAAGACTAGAAGCCGCAATGCCATTATTCGGACATGAACTTAATGATGAAACAACTCCACTTGAAGCTGGTTTATCGATGTTCGTGAAATTGGATAAGGAAAAATTCATCGCAAAAGAAGCGTTAAGTGAAAAACCACTTAAACGTAAAATTGGTCTTCAACTCATTGATCGAGGTATTGCACGTGAACACTGTGATGTTTATTTCAATGGTGAAAAAGTAGGAACTGTAACTTCAGGCACGAAGAGTCCAACCCTCAATCAATCCATCGCGATGGCATTTGTCCCTGCGGAGTTGTTTAAGGAAACTCAGTTTGAGATTGATGTTAGAGGAAAATTATTAAAGGCAGAAAAGGTAAAATTACCGTTTTATAAACGATAAAAGGAGCACAAAATGGAAAAATATTACGCAGAATCACATGAATGGGTTATGGCATTAGATGACAATACAGTTGTTGTTGGAATTTCTGATTACGCGCAAAGTGCACTTGGAGATATCGTCTTCTTGAGTAATGCGGAAGTGGGCGATACTGTTTCTTTTGGAGAACGTTTTGGGGATGTCGAATCCGTTAAGGCTGTATCTGAAATCTTATCTCCTGTCGATGGTAAAGTTGTGGAAGTGAACAAAGCATTAGATGATCAACCTGAGTTATTGAATGCTAAACCGTTAGAAACTTGGATTATCAAAGTTGAAGGTAAAATTGATCCATCTAAATTAATGACAGAAGCAGAATACTTAGCCCTAGATAAAGGACATTAATATGGCAGATTACCTATCGAATACACCTAACCAACAAGCTTCAATGTTAAAGGAATTAGGGTTTAATTCTCTTGAGGATCTATATTCTAATTTACCTCATGACTTAATCCTTCAACGTCCCCTCGATCTTGAACTTGGTCAAAGTGAGTTCAAAGTACTAGATACATTAAAAGAACTTGCAGGTAAGAATAAAGTCTATAAAACCATTTTGCGTGGTGCTGGTGTCGAACATCACTATATTCCAAGTGTTGTAAAACAACTCAGTAATCGTGAAGAGTTCGTAAGTGCTTATACACCATATCAATCTGAGTTATCTCAAGGTATTTTACAATCCATCTTTGAATATCAAAGTTCTATGTGTGAAATCACAGGAATGGATGTATGTAATGCCTCTGTATATGATGGTGCGACTGCAGCTGCTGAGGCCATCCAAATGGTGATTGAAAAGAATCGTAGAAAAATACTTGTGCCTAAGAATATGCACCCACAAGTCGTTCATGTCATGCGTACCTATACACAATGGTTAAACATTGAGATTATCGATGTTGAATGTCATGAAGGTCTAGTTGATATGAATGATCTAAAATCAAAATGCGATGATCAATGTGCCGCATTATTCATCCAACATCCAAACTATTTTGGTTGTTTAGAAGATGTTCAAGACTTAGCACAAACCGTCCATACCTATGGTATTAAACTCGTTCAATATACCAACCCGATGACACTTGGTTACTTAAAATCTCCTCGTGCAAACGGTGTTGATATCGCGATCGGAGAAGCACAACCTCTCGGTATACCGATGTCCTATGGCGGCCCTTTCTTAGGTTTTATGTCCGCAAGTGCTGATTTAGTTCGTCGCTTGCCGGGTCGAATTGCAGGTCAAACCGTAGATGAAAATGGCAAACGCGCATTTACTTTAACTCTTCAAGCCCGTGAACAACATATTCGTCGTGAAAAAGCGAGTTCAAGTATTTGTTCCAATCAAGCATTGATGGCATTGACCGCTTCTATGTATCTTGCGTCTGTTGGACCTAGTGGATTAAAAGAAGTGGCGGAATACAGTATGCGTAAAGCACACTACTTCGCAAATGAACTAGTGAAGTTAGGATTCAAACTAAAATACAATAGTCCATTCTTCCATGAGTTTGTGACAGTTGGACCGGTTGAAAATATAATTATTGAGCGTGCATTGGATGAAATTAATGTCTTATCTGGATTGAGTTTAAGTTCACATGAAACACTTTGGTGTTGTACAGAAACCACTTCTAAGGAAGATATTGATCGTGTCATCCATCGTTTAAAGGAGGTCGTCGCATGAGTCAACTCATTTTTGAAAGAAGTGTTTCATCAAGACGTGCTGTACGCTTTGATGCGTGTGATGTGCCTGAAGTTAAACTTGATGATAAATATGTAAGACAATCCAAAGCACGTTTACCCGAAGTCAGTGAAGTTGACATTGTTCGTCACTACATGGAACTTTCAAGAAACTCCTTTGGCGTAGATAATGGTTTCTATCCTCTTGGATCTTGTACCATGAAGTACAATCCTAAATTAAATGAATTTACAGCTAGCTTAGATGGCTTTACCTCCATCCATCCAGATCAAAGTTTAAACACTGTGTCTGGCACAGTAGAACTTATGGATAATCTTAGCCTTGTGCTTGCAGAGATTACTGGTATGGATGCTTTCACACTACAACCTGCTGCTGGAGCACATGGTGAATTTACAGGCTTACTTCTCATTCGTGCCTATCACAATGCGCGTAATGATCATAAGCGCACAAAAGTTATCGTTCCAGATAGTTCACATGGAACAAACCCAGCAAGTGCAAGTATGGCTGGTTATACCGTAGTAAGTGTTCCATCCAATGATCAAGGTGGTGTTGATGTAGAAGCTCTAAAAGCCGTTCTCAGTGATGATATTGCGGCTCTCATGTTAACAAATCCAAATACCTTAGGTTTATTCGATCCTAATATCTGTGAGATTTCAAAACTCGTTCATGATATTGGTGGATTACTCTATTATGATGGGGCAAACCTCAATGCGATAATGGGTACCGCAAGACCAGGGGATATGGGTTTTGACGTTGTACACCTTAACTTACATAAAACATTCTCTACCCCTCATGGTGGAGGTGGTCCTGGTAGTGGTCCAGTCGGTGTTAAATCGTGTTTAGTTCCATATCTTCCACAAGGCACCTTAATTAAGGAAGCCTATAGATATCGCTACATTGATGAAAGAGATACCCTCAGTATTGGACGTATGCGTTCTTATTACGGTAATTTCTTGGTCAATGTACGTGCTTATACCTATATCTTATCGCTTGGACGTGATGGACTAAAATCCGCAAGTCAGAATGCAGTTCTTAATGCGAACTATATGATGAATGCCCTCAAGGATACCTTCCCTATTGCTTACCCACAAACTTGTATGCATGAATTTGTCGTAAGCCTTGAAACTCTCAAGAAAGAAACAGGTATTAGTGCTAAGGATATCTGTAAAGCACTCTTAGACTATAAGATGCATCCACCTACCATGTACTTCCCACTCATTGTTCACGAAGCACTCATGATTGAGCCAACTGAAACTGAAAGTAAGGAAAGTATGGATAACTTCATTCAAGTTCTAAAAGACTTGAAACAGCTCGCATACGATGACCCTCAAAAGATTCTCAATGCGCCATACACAACTCCAGTCAAACGTGTCGATGATGTACAAGCTGCACGTAATCCAATTCTTAAGTATCCATTTAAATAAGTAAAATACACCTTAATGAAATGCACCCCAAAAGTTAGACAACTAACAGAAAGGAGTGCATTTTTTATGATTATCTTTCTTTATATCATATAAAGTATTATGCTCATTTATCTATTAATGAAGATTGAACAATCCTTATGCAGAGAATATTTAAGATCCATTTCGTTTACTCAAATACTCCTCATAATCCCTATTTATATCCTTAACCTAAACATAAGTTCTTATCTACTCTTATCCGTCTTATTTACATTAGCTTGGATGGATGATCAGCTTAAAGCTGTTAGTGATCGATTACTAATCCTATATTTCATATCAATATTGTTTCATTACATTAATCACCCGATTCCGATTAGTGTTATTAATCTATTCATTTGTTTAGGATTACTCATCTTTTCAAAATTATCTAATGGATTGGGAATAGGAGATGTCTATATCTTTTTTGGCTTAGCATTTATCCTAACACTCCAAGACTTTATGTTTGTAATCAAGTATTCTTGTTGGTTTGGACTAATTCTAGAACTCATAAAAAAGGCAAAATCATCTTTTGCCTTTATTCCATATATTTATATAGGATTAGTCGTATTCCTTATCTTAAATCTTTATTAATCTTATCGTATATTTTGGGTAAATCTGAGATAGATATAATTCCTAATGGTTTTTGATTACTCGCTCCATCTTGAGTGATAATCAAAGCATTCAAACGTTTTCCTAACGCAAGTGAACGTTCAAATTGTGATACAACAGATAGAAGTGTAGAATGCGATGGAATAAACTCTACCATACGATTCTTTTCGTCTTGTTCCAAGATTTCCTTCATTGTGATATTTGGAATTTCACCTTGTATATTTTCGATATTCTTAACTAAGTACTCATAAATAAGGTCTGTTGTAATTAAACCCTTAAAATGCATCTTATGATCGTATACTGGTAATTTAGAGTAATGTTTCGGTAATAATTTCTTTAATACAGGCTCTAATAAATCAGTATCTAAACAATATTCTACCTTTGTAAGATAATTCGGAGAAACACGTTCAGGTTGAGTCAATAGTTCCGCTATGTGTTCTATCGATTCAACCTCTTTTAAATGAGGTTCCGCAATAACTTCACCATCAATTCGCTCATGCACAATCGCATTTCGCAAATCCCCAAACTCTTCTAGATAACGTTGAAAACGATGATAATTGCGATCCATGTTTGACATTCGACGTACGAGTTCAGAATAAGAAATGTAACGATCTGATTTAATTCTTCGGTTCATTTCTCCTTCAATCGCTGTGAATGCGATAAGGAAGCGTTCTGAATTTGGTTTATTACTCATGGTTTTAATCCATCCAGTTCTTTTTGTGCTAAGAGTGATTTAAAGATTGCTTGAATAATCTTATCAACCTCTTGACCCTTACGATAATCAGCCTCAACCACAAAATCAACACGTTTATCCTCAAATAAGGCATCACTCTCATGCGTACGTTTTTTGCCATATGGCACAACCGCTATCGCATGTCCCCCGTTCATTTTCACAAGTTTCATACTTGGAACATCCGTAAATCCATCCCCAATATAAATCATATGACTGAACGGTATTGGCCGTTCTTCTTCTTTTTGATAACGATTTAAATCCGCATCATTGGAAATATCCAATATTCCTTTATTAATACGATATAGGAATTGTGTTTTTATCGTATAGTTAACCGATAACTTAGGCCAAATTGCTTGTCCATTCTTATCGTATAAATACTCACATGCATAAATCTTCTTAAAATAAGATGCGATGGGCGTATTCTCAATAATCTCTTTTAAACCTGATGAAATAATATAATGCTCAAGTTCGATATTTAACAGCATCGCTACTTCATCAATGTGTTTGAACCAATCCACAACACCTGGATAGAACTCAATCTGTGAACCATACTTGCCCAACATCTCTCTACTTAGCTTAATACCACGATTCTGCGTTTGTACAATCATTTCGTGTAAGTAGGTTAGGATATGATCCATTTCTTCTTTCTCAGCTTTTGCTTTGACATGTGACCAAAAGGATTTCGAATCTTCAATTTTGAGGTCATCGAAAAAACCATATTCTTGCATATCTTTGTAGGACAATGTTTTATCAAAATCATAGAGTATTGCGATTTTCATGAGAACCTCTTATCTTTATTCAATCGAATTGTTATAATCACACTATGAAACATGTTGTGATTGGTATTCTATACAAGAATCATCATCTTTGTGTCGCAAAACGACTTTCTGAACCCTTCAAAGGATATATTGAATGTCCTGGGGGAAAAGTTGAATTAGATGAAACACTTGAAGATGCATTAAAACGAGAATTGTTTGAAGAAATTAATCTTCAGAACTTTGAATATCAGTATTTAAGAGAAATACTTGTACTCAATGAGCATGGTTCATTTACATTACACTTCTATAAAATAACCACCAATGAAGAATGTACACCGAAGGTTTATACTGAACTTCTATGGGTCCATAGAGATCAAATAGAAACCTTAAACTGGATACCCCATAATCTTCCTTATATCGACTTCTTTAAACAAGTTGATCAGCTTTAAATACAATATTTGCTTGTTTACGCGCTTGATCTAAACAAGACATCAAAATCTCAGTATTCTTAACATGCGATTGGTAGGTTAGCCAATCGTTATTTTTTATTATCTGCGCAAATGCTTTGATTTCTTCAACCATCGCATTTTGAGCTTGTTCAACCCCTAATTCACGTGTTTCCTTTGGTGTTATGAGTTGAACAGATACTAATCTTGAAGGTTGTTCAGGAATGACAATTGCACCCCTTTCACCACTAATATAACTAAAGTTCATACCACGACTATCTTTACCAATCACACAAACACACACTTTATCAGGATACTTCAATGTGAGTACACCCGATAAATCAATCCCATTTACATACTTATTGCACTCATAATGAAGTGATTCAGGCTTACCAAATAACGCAATACATAATCCCATTGGATAGACACCTAAATCCATAAGTGCTCCACCGGAATGATTTAAATCAAAGATATTAGGAATCGTACCTTGAGCTAATAAGTCATAACGACTCGAATACTGAACCATTGAACTGTTCATAAGTTTGATTGGTTCAATTTCATGTAGGTGTTCTTTTATCACCTTCAGATTTGGAAGATGCATCAAAGTCATCGCATCGAAACAATAGTGCTTTGTTTCATTAGACACTCTCATCAATTCATTAAACTCAGTCAGATTACTAACAAATGGTTTTTCACAAATAACATGTTTATGTGCTTTAAGCGCATCTAAACATTGCGAGAAATGCACATCATTCGGACTTGCGACATAAAGAACATCCACATCCATTTGACTCAATAATGTATTCCAATCACTAATAACTGGTACTTCATATTGTTTCGCAAAATCTAAACCCTTTTCTTCACTTCTTGAATATACGTAAGCTAATTCAAAATAAGGTTCATGTTTTAATGCATCTAGAAAATGATGTGTAATAACAGATGTACCTACTGTTGCGAGTCTCATAATCCACCTCTTCCTTCTACCACACTGGATAGTTTTGGCATAACTTGTTTCTTTCTGGATAATAAATCAGGGAATAAACTGAGCTTATGATTGTCAATACCTGGGAATGCTTCTTCCGCAATCCACTTTTCCTTACCCATATAGAGTAAAGCAGACCCATGATGCTCAAGACTTGTAAACAATAACAGTACTAAATCTATTCGTTTCTCTTCGACATAAGTGCTCATTGCCTTAAGAATATCTTCTCGAACTGTTTCGATTTGGTTAATATCAAATAAGCTCATTTGACCAACTCTTACACGATAATTACCTACCGTAAATTCTTTAATGTCATTTTCGATAATATCCAATGCGGATTTCTCATGAAGACCTGCTCCTTCAGTAAAGATATCCTTCGCCAATGCGTCTGTATTTAACTCCGCAATACGTGCACATCGTTGCGCTGTATGAATATCTGTGAGTGTAGTTGTAGGTGATTTAAAGTTAAGTGTATCCGACAAGATTGCGGCACAGAGTAATCCAGCCATATTTTTCTCAAGTGGTACGCGATTCTCATCGTAAAGATTCGCAATAATCGTACAAGTACTTCCCACTAATTGATTTCTAAAATTAATTGGTTTGCTCGTTTGAATATCCCCGATACGATGATGATCCACAACCTCGATTAAATCCGCTTCAGCTAATCCATCCACACTTTGTGCTGTTTCATTATGGTCCACTAGAATGATTTGTTTACGGCGCGCATTCAACAAGTGATAACGAGAAATTAAACCAAATATCTTACCCTTATCATCCACAACTGGATAACTACGATAACGTGACTTAACTACTTTATTTAATACATCATCCACAAACTCTGACTTATCAAATGTAACAAGATTTGTAGACATAATAAATTTTATTGGTGAGGAATAGAAAATATAACGAGAGGTATTTAATGTCCCATGACCAGAAAGAATAATCGCACATCCCTTTTCTTTCGCATACTTAATTACTTCGTCTTTTACATAATCTGCCCATACGATAACTAAACAAGCCGCATCCTTTTCAATTGCTTGTAGTTGCGCTTCTGTATCATTCCCTACAATTACAGTACGATCTTTCAATTCATAATTATCAAGTTTATGTTCCGCAACCGCAACAATCGAAACCTTACCATTTAAACGTGTTACTTTTGGTGCATAAATTAAGGCACCACTAATGGTTTTTACAATGTACTCAATCGGTGTTTTACTCAAGAGCTCAATACTCTTTGCCGTATCTCCCATCGCTACCGTTGATATGTTGGAATTGGTTAATACCCCAAGTAGAACATTATTATCATCCACAACACATAAGACCTTCTTTTCAGTACTCATGAGTTGCCAAGCTTCAAAGATCGTTGTTTCTTCTTTGATGGTAACTGCTCTATCGATGTCAATCTCATTCAAACGCATTCTTGCATCATCGAGAATCATTGGTTCATTAAAACCAAAACGTTTTAAAATGTAGTCTGTTTCATGATTAATTGCACCCAAACGACATGCTATAGCTTCATAACCAAGCTTTTGTTTTAGGTTTGCATATCCGATTGCGGAACAGATTGAATCCGTGTCTGGATGCTTATGTCCCGTAATATGGATTGGAAAATTAGTAGGCATAGGAATCTCCTTAGTGTTTTATTCTTTTCTTAATTAAATTTTATCAAATATCTATATTTTAATCTATTAATCCATTAAAATAGAGTTGAGAATATGCAAATACAGTGTGGCGAGTATTTAGTTAAACCTGCTCATGAAATAAAAGCTGATTTATGGCTTAAATTTCATCAAGAAAATCGATTCTATGTCGATAATTTTTCTACGACTAAACCCAATGATTTCTATACGATCGAATTCCAACAGAAACTCGTTGTACAAAGTCTTATCGATTTTGAACGCGATCAAGGCTATACTTTTGGAGTACTTAGCCATAACTCTAAAAAAATCTTAGCCAAGATTAAAACCCAGCGTGACTTAAACCGTAATCACAATTATGTCACCATTGAACTAATTATCGACTATCGATTTAGAAATATTGAATTTGGTGAAAGCATCTTAAAATGTATTATCGATTTCTTATTTAAATCTCGAGAGATCCATAAGATCTACGCTCAAATCCTTACTGATGATGTCTATTCTATACAACTCTTCACCCAAAACAACTTTCTACATGAAGGTAAATTAATGAAATCTTACCATGTGAATGGTGAATGGAGAGATCATCTCCTTTATGCTCTTATCAATCCAGGTAATAGCAAATGAATCAAAACGAACTCAATCAACTCATTCGTGACTTCTGTGAAGATCGGGATTGGGACCAGTTCCACTCAATTAAAGATTTAGCAATCGGTCTAAGTACAGAAAGTAACGAACTCTTACAACTCTTTCGGTTTAAAGATAATGAACAATCGCTTGAGTATCTCAAAGAAAATCGAAAGAAAGTAGAAGATGAATGCGCTGATGTTTATTATTATCTTCTTAGACTCGCTGATTTATATAAGATTGATCTAAATCAAGCCTTAGAGAATAAGATGATGGATAATGAGAAGAAGTACCCTAAAGAACTTGTAAAGGGCAAAAACTTAAAATACAACGAATACAAATAAAAGGGATTATTAACCCCTTTTTTATATGATATTCTTTAATTCTTTTCCTAATTTAAATTGATGACAATTATACTCAAAGATTTTCCACAAACGCTCTTTCGTATAATCCCCAGTTCCACTGACATGAGGGGTTAGAACTAAGTTCTTACAATCCCATAATCTTGATTCTTTCTCAACGGGCTCTTTCGCCATAACATCCAGTGCACAAAAAGCTAAGTGTTCAGATTCTAACGCTTCTACTAACGCATCCTCGTCAATAATTCTTCCTCTACCTACATTAAGTAGAATCGAACCCTTCTTCATATTGAAGATTAATTCACGGCTAAATAAATTCTGTGTTTGATCATTCAATGGTAGTGTAATCACAACAACATCACTCATCATAACCGCAGTCTCTAATTCCTTAACCGAGTACACTGTATTAAATCCTTCAGTCTCAGTTCCTCTTGAATTAACCCCAATAAAATTAACATTAAAAGGTTCCAATCTCTTTCGAATCGCTTGTCCGATACTTCCAATTCCAACAATACATACATTCATCTGTTCTAGTTCACGATTATGCACTCTTACCCATTGATGTTGTTTCTGTTGTTCATAGTTCGGTAATGCATTCTTATAATACATAAGAATATACATCACAACCCATTCCGCAATTGGATCACTAAATACATCCTTCGCATTGGTAAATAGAATCCCTTTAGATTTCCACTCATCAACCGGTAGATTATTGTATCCCGCATATGAGTTCTGAATCCATTTTAATTTGGAAAATTTATCAACACCTAACTTCTTCACATGATTTGCCCCAAAGACAAAATCATAGTCTTCTGGATGTTTAATCTCTTCTGAATCCAAAATAATATCGTAATCAAACCCCATCGAATTTAATCGTTCCTTTAAATCAACAGGCAATGTTTCAATTTCGCTAATAAGTGCTTTCATAAGATCTCCTTTAACATAAATTATGCCATAATTTACTTTGGTTTTCTTAATATATACTTTTTTGAATGATATAATAGTTTTGGCGAGGATAAACTATGTTAGAAATCATTAAAGCAATCATCCTAGGTATAATTCAAGGTATTACAGAATGGCTACCTGTTAGTTCAACAGGACACTTAATTCTATTTAATAAATGGTTCCCATTAGCCTTCTCAAAAGAATTTGTAGACTTGTTTTTAGTCTTTATTCAGCTTGGCTCGATTATTGCGGTAATAATCTTATTCTTCAAGAAATTATTTCCCTGGTCATCCTCTTCTAAAGCTCATCAACACAATACTATCCTCCTTTGGGTTAAGATTGTGATTGCGGCCTTCCCTGGCGCAATCATTGGATTCTTGTTTGACGATATTATTGATACTGTATTGTATACACCCCTTGTTATTGCGATTACATTAATTGTGTATGGTATTCTGTTTATCCTTATCGAAAGAACAAAGAAAGATCATCCAAAAGACTCGTTAGGTTTAATTACCTATAAAGACGCGCTATTAATCGGTATCTTCCAAGTATTAGCTCTCATCCCTGGAACATCCCGTTCCGGCGCAACAATCCTTGGCGCAATCCTACTTGGTGCGAGTCGTACAGTAGCGGCAGAATTCTCATTCTTCCTTGCTATACCGATGATGTTTGGCGCAAGTTTCTTGAAACTAATCAAAGCCGGATTTAGTTGGACACCCTTTGAATGGTCTGTGCTTGCGACTGGTACCATCGTCGCATTTGTTGTTTCTCTCTTAGTTATTCGCTTCCTAATGGATTATGTTAAGAAACATGACTTCACAACATTTGCCTATTATCGTATTGCATTAGCGCTTGTTGTATTAACTCTATTATTCGTATAAAAACCTGCATTATATTGCAGGTTTTCTTTAGTTCATCAAGTAACAAGTCATCGACATCGATCCCATTAAACAAGTTTGATTAAATATTTGTATGGAATCTTCTTTTTGAGTTGCTCCTAAAACATATAATAATGGATAAAAATGCTCGGTTGTATAAAACGCAAAATCAGATGATTTGCCTGCTCTCTTATATTCCACGACATTCTCAAAATTTCTATTTTTAATATGATTCAATACATATTGATCAAAATCAATTGCCCAAGGATAACCACCATCCATATCCCAATTGATTCTAGACAGGTTATGCACCACATTTCCACTTCCTAAGATTAAAATTCCTTCATCTCTAAGAACACTTAATTTCTGCCCTAACTCATAATGGCCTTGTGCACTTAAATTTCGATCGATACTGATTTGTACAACAGGTATATTAGCTTCTGGATACATTTTACACAACACCGACCATGTTCCATGATCGATACCCCAACTGTTGTCCACCTTAATATCGAGTTTAATATCATTTATCACATGCATCGCCAGTTCTGGTGAACCCTTACAATCATAAACAAGTTGATACAAATCATCAGGAAATCCAAACATATCATAGATTTGTTTAGGGTGTATTTCATTATTGATACATGTGCCTTTAGTCACCCAATGCGCTGAAATAACCAATATTGCCTTAGGTTGCTCAAATTGTTTCGAAATTTCTTTCCAACCTTTTACAAATTGATTCTCTTCAATCGCATTCATTGGTGATCCATGTCCTACAAACAAAGCAGGCATTCTTTTTTGAATCATATTAACCTCGTTTATTGTTTCTCCAATAACTCTACAATTCTTTCACACAACTTATGTGTAATAAGCGCATCCTCTCCACTTACTGGACTGGATGTTTTATTTTTAACCGCATCTAAGAAAGCATTTCTTAGATTCTCAAAACCACGCTTGGTTAAGGTTGGAGTCCAATCACTTTCAGACTTCTTGATAAAAACACCTTTTTCATAAGTCTCTAAACTTGATAGATTACGAATAATACTCTTTCGTTGTGGATGCATGACTTCAATGACTTCTTCTGTAACACCATTGAGATAATTCATAATGAGTAAACCTTGATTGGAATGTGTTATGAACTGAACCACCACATGAACTAATTTACCATCTTGTTTTTTACCATGAACTCTTACATCAATGATTTCATCTTGTAATAAGAAACGAGTCGTATCTACTACATGTACGAAATCTTCCACAATGAAGCGACGAATGTTATCAGGATATAAATCACGATTCTTCTGATAAACGACTAAGTCTGGTTTACCATGTTTCATAACTTCTTGAACAATTGGTACAAATCGACGATTAAACCCAGTCATAAACAAGGTATTCTTTTCTTTCGCGATACGTACCAATTCTTCTGTTTCACTTAAATTCATCGAAATTGGTTTATCGAGATGGCACGGTATTCCTGCTTCTAAAATCTGTTTAGCCATGACATAATGAGCTTCTGTTTTAGATGTCACATAAATCGCATCCACACCACTTTTAATTAAATCATCTAAACTGCTATACCCTTCTGATAGATGATATTGCTTCATCACATTATTCAATGTTTCAGAATTACGTGTACATGGCACAATCAGCACATCATTTAAATTCGATAGAATGGGTAAATATGCTTTCTTCGCAATATCCCCAATACCTACTATACCTACTCTCATAACTGTTCGACCTTCATCTTTCCAATTAAATATGCTCCATATAGCGGTGGATATGAAATGGGTTGTATATCCAAATCACTCGGCAATAATTCTTTAAGTGGTTTCAGTATCACATCTCCAGATTCAAACACACCCCCTGATAAACGGACTGTTTTCAACTCAGGATTACGTTTAATACTTGTTTCAATTAACTCTGCTAATTCATGTGCAGCTTGTTTAAAGATATGTATTGCGTGTTTATCACCTTTTGTAGAAGCGATATAACAAACTCTCGCAAGTGATGCGATCGCTTCTTTAGGACGTGGATGTTCACTTAAAATTTTGATAAGTTCACTCTCATCACTTAAGACTAAACTATCCATAACACAATCATATAATGCAGATTTCTTTAATCGACCATCCGCCATTTTACTAAATACACTTAATACTTGTTTACCAATCCAGAATGCGGAACCTTCATCCCCAATCCAATAACCCCAACCACCTACACGACTTCTTTGTCCTTTGTATTGGCTAAGTGCAATGGATCCTGTGCCAGAAATAATCATAACTCCATCACTTCCTTTTAAAGCAGACATCAATGCACAATCCACATCACTCTGAATGGAGTATTTCTCTGTTGGAAATTTACGTTTAATCGCATTTTCGATGGATTTACGAATCTTGGGATTCATTCCATAACCCGCTAATCCAAAACTAATAAAATCTACTTTTTCATTTTCACATAAGGAATCTACACCAAAACGTAAGGCTTGCGCCATCTTTGTGTAGCCTACTTGTAGAGGATGAAGCGATGGATGTTCAACACTCTTTAACATCACACCATTTTCATCATATAAGGCAAAACGAGCCTTAGTACCACCTGCATCAATTGCGATTATTTTCATAGTTATCACCTATTTCTATTATAGACGAAAACTAAATAAAAATGCCTGTTTCCAGACATTTTATGAAGCTAAACGTTTTTCACCTTCTAGACTACGAATCTCACTAATCTCTTGAGTTACTTCTAAACAACCTAAGTACTCACCCGCTTCATCTCTTACCGCATAATAACGGATGTATACAAATTGACCTCTAAAGTTAATCCAGAAATCTTCATGATCTTTTTTACCGGATCTTAAATCTTCCACAATCGCTTTAACAATATGAACACTTTGTGGTGGATGACATAAATGAACTGGTCTTCCAATAACAGATGCTGGACGATCAAAGATACGATGTTTGCCTTGTGATACAAATTTAACACGATCATTCGCATCTACAAAAGTCATATCTAAAGGTAATGTATTCATAATCGCATTCACTTCAGTTGTGGATAAGCGACCCATGGACATACGTACATCTCCATCTACCACTTCAGATTCTGACGAAGTTTGAACTTCTTCCTTACTTTGATAAATAGCATTCTCAGGATTCTCTAATGCTTGTGCAATCGCTTTAAAATCATTTTCACTTAACGTATCTCTGAGTAGTGGGAACAGAATCATATTCTCTTTGGTAATCATTTCTTTAACCATATCCACCATTTGATAGAATTTATCCATGATTAATGAAACATCATCACTACTGCTTAATGTAATAAACGCATCTTTTAATTTCTCACGAATTTGATTGTCCACACCCCACATTACTTGCGGAATGGTTTCAATTCCATGTTTCTCTAAGAATGGAAAGAATACATTCTCTTTCTTAGAATAGTGGGCATCAATCGATCTAAATTTTTCAATTAGATCCAGTAAATAGGGTTTCACTACACTTAATTTTAATTGTGTTTCTTGTTTAAACTTTAATGCTTTCTCAACTAATGTCGTATACTCATTATTCTCTTCTTCAAAGATGGATATTGGATTAATCGTCAATACATCTTGATGAAGTTCAGATAATGAACCTTGGAATAGTGACGCATGCACATCACAAAGACTTTGAATTTCTTCTACACTGACTCCATCTTGTACTAAGTTATATTCCATCTGTGCAATTTCCGCCCCAGTCACATAGGCAAAATCTCGTTTAAATTCTGCTTCTACTTCACTTCGATCTTCACCTCGATGTAATCGTTGAATTAATTTTTTAAGTTGTTCCTGACGTTTACTAACGTTATCAATAATTTCGCTCATCTTAATACCTCCAAGCACATCATAACATAAATATAAAAATAAAATGTGATGTACATCACATTTTATACAATAATATTTCTCTTCTGGATTGAAGTTTAATCTTATTCTCTTTCTCCAACTGCTTTAACTTACGATTCACACTCTCACGACTCACTCCAAGACGCATCGCAATTTCATCTTGACTCAGTGGACAATTAAGCTTAATCCCATCTGCTTGCTTAACTCCATAATCCTGACTAAGTTGTTTGAGTAGATTCATCAATCGAACTTCCAAACTCTCAATATATACCGTTGATAACTCATTCTCCAATTGATTTACACGATGATTTAATTCATTTAATATCGATAACGCTAAGTCTGGTTCGTTCTGAATCAAATCTTGCATGGTCCTATTATCAATCATACAGAGAGCACCTTCTGTAACTGCTTGGATTGTATAGGGTAGTTCTTTCTCTTTAAACAAGCTATCTTGTCCAAAGAAATCACCCGTCTTAAACAATTGAATTACCTTGGCTTTTCCTTCTGAAGTAACACTGACTGCTTTAAACTGACCACGACTAACAATCACAAACTCTGAGATTTTATCCCCTTGGTTTAAAAAGATATCCCCAGGTTTAAATCCAATGCGATGGACATGCTTAATAATACGGCCCCGTTGGACAGCATTCAAATTACGAAAAAGACTGATTTGACTGATACAAATTGGTGCTTTACACGTTAGACAACTTTCCATTTAGGCCCATTCCTTACACACATCTACCCACTGTGTTGATTTTGATAGTTTTTCAAGTTCATTTAAGTTTAACTCAATAGCAGAAGAAGCACTTCCACACGCTGGATAAACTGTTTCAAAACGTTTGAGCGATTCATCCAAGACCACAACACAGTTCTCATTTACTGCGAAGGGACACACTCCCCCTATCGCATGACCGACTTTTTCCTCAGTCTCTTGATAGTCAAGCATTCTTGCCTTTAAATTGAATTTGGACTTAAACTTACTATTATCTATTTTGGCATCTCCAGCCGTCACAATCAAGAGTGTTTGGTCAAAATAACGAAATGCGAGTGTCTTCGCAATTCGTTTGCCTTCTGTTTTTAATGCTTCAGCCGCAAGATCTACGGTTGCGCTAGATACATCAAATTCGATGATTCGATGTTCATACCCTAATTCTCTAAAATATGTTCTTACTTGATCAATTGCCATAATTACCCACTCTTAAGCAATAATGTAACATGTTTCTTTAAATAAAAAAAGAGTCAGTTCTGACTCTGTCTACTTAACTTCAATACGTTTCATGACTTCGGTTTCGCCTTTAATTGGTAATACAACCTTTAAGACACCTTCTTCAAACTTCGCATCGATAAGATTGTGATCAATATTGTTAAAGCGAATTTGTCGAGTAAACATCGATTGACTTCTAGAACGATAGATATACTTCTTATTATCTTCTTTCTCTTCTTCAGTATGTTCCGCCTTGATGGTTAAGAGATCATTGTTAAAGGACATATTGATTTCTTCCTTCTTAAACCCAGGCAAGTCAACTTCGACAACATATTTATTATCCTCTTGATATACATCAAGATGGGAGTTTGAACTGAAGCTAGGTAAGAAGAATTCATCATTAAAGAAGTCATCAAGAATTGAAGTAGTAGGACGTCTCATTAAACTATTTCTCATATTTTTTCCTCCTTTTTAGCACTCTCGATATCTAAGTGCTAATACATTATTATAATATCATATTTTTTAGCACTGTCAACACTTCAGTGCTAAATTTGTTAGAAATCATTGAACTATCTTGTGAATGGTGTTACTATCGACTCGTTTATGTCACTGACATCCAAAGGAGTTTCATGAAAGCCGTATTCTCTCCCTTACCGATCAATGAATCACATCCAATTACACAAGAATTTCTCAGTCATGTCGATGATTTAATTCATCATCCGACTGTCTTAACTCTAAATAATTATTCTCAACACTTAAATACAAGTCGTTACCAACACTCATTGAATGTGGCTTATTATGCCCATTTAATCGCACGTTATTTCGATGTTAATCATAGAGAGTGTGTTCGTGGCGCATTCTTACATGATTTATTTCTTTATGATTGGAGAACAGAACAAACCACCCCAGGTAAACATGTAAATGTTCATCCAAGGGAGGCACTCAAAAATGCTAAGATGATTACAGAAGTATCTTCAATCATGGAAGATACAATTGTGAATCATATGTGGCCACTCGGTGATGCACAACCACAAACAAAAGAAGCCTGGATTGTCCAAGCTTCCGATAAATTATGTGCTGTGATGGAAATTGTCCATCAAATTAAACTAAAGAGTTTCCATCATAACCTTGCAGGTTTGATGTTAGGCTTAATCTTATTCTTACGATAGATGCTTAGGCATCTTTTTTTATGGTACGAGACGCAATAATATCAATCCCAGACCCTAAGATGTTCTTCACAATCACTTGATTCAATTCAATCGGTGCATGTACAACCAATTCATCTAATTCGTCTCTAATTCTAAAGATATCCTCTTTCTTAATTGCACTTGAACTTACAACAGGGCAACGTGATAATTTAGATCCTATAACTTGAACCGTTGTGGTAAACATACGTCTAGGTTCCGTTACCTCTTGGACCGCGTATACTTCACCTCGTTTACATTGATTTCCAGAACAGGTAAAGTTTCCTTCATCTTCTACGATTTGAATTAAACATCCCCTTGGGCATACAATACACGTTAGTTCTTGTTTTTTCATGATTCAATCTCCAAGTGTAAATCACCTTTTACTTTTTCTAAGAGACTTAAAGGTAGATTAATCATTTCCATCTCAGCTGGTAATATTTGAGTCTTAGGAAATGACACAATCACTTCATTATTCGACTTAAGCACAACCCGAACATTCTTTAATGGTTTACGAACACGATACTTTAGTTTGATGGCTTGTTTCTTATGAATCTGTTGAGGAAGAACATAAATAAAGTTCGTATCACTTTCAACTTGAATCAAATCATTTTCTTTTGTCTCATGATTCAAATAACGAACAATGGATTCCCCAACCTTATCCCCTTCTTCACTCACAAAATCCACTACATCATGAATGTGTAAACTATTACCACAAGCAAATATACCTGGAATCGATGTTTCATAATCTTGATTAATCTTAGGTCCTTTAGTACGTGGATCCATCTCAATACCACAATTCTCTGTAATGATATTATCTGGAATTAATCCAACCGATAATAATACGGTATCCACATCTACACTAAACTCTGTCCCAGCAATTGGATTTAGATTTTCATCAACTCGACTGAGTTCAATGGAAGATACACGACCATTCCCATGAATTCGTGTGATGGTTGTGCTTAAATACAATGGAATATCGTAATCATACAAACACTGTACTAAGTTACGCGTTAATCCATTCGAATATGGCATAATTTCCGCAACCCCAACAACCTTCGCTTTGGCAATGGTTAAACGTCTTGCCATAATCAGACCAATATCCCCACTACCTAGAATAAATACTTTCTTTCCAACACAATAACCATCAATATTTAAATATTTCTGAGCAGATCCCGCTGTCCATACACCAACAGAACGATCACCCGGAATCATAATATTTCCCCGAGTTCTTTCACGTGCACCAAGAGCAAGTACAATCGATTCTGCTTGAATCATATGTGATCCACTTGGACTGATATATTCAATTCGTTTATCGGGATGAAGTCGTGTGACTGTTGACTCTAACTCATGTTCAATCCCTAATTGATGAAACTCTGTTACCAATCGTTCCGCATAACTTGGACCCGTTAACTCTTCTTTAAAGCGCGTTAATCCAAATCCATTATGAATACATTGATTTAGAATTCCACCTAAACAATCTTCTTTCTCCAACAATAACACATCGATATTCAACTTCTTCAATTGAATCGCAGCCGCTAAACCCGCACTACCGCCTCCAATCACCACACATTTATAATTTCTCATGGTGACCTCCTAAAGGCGTTAAAAACAGATCATTATCATACGGTATATCTTTCATATCCACATTCAATTCACGCGCCAAGATACGTACCACTTCTGATTCACAGAAACCACCTTGGCAACGACCAGAACCTGGACGTGTAATTCGTTTAACACCTTTGATGCTTCTTGCCCCAACAGGTAAATGAATCGCATTCATAATCTCTTTTTCACTGATCGTTTCACATACACAAACAATTCTTCCATACTTCACATCTTCTTGTATCAATTGATTGCGTTCTTCAAAACTTAGATGTTTCTTCCATTTAAAATCAACACATCTTTCTTTTTCTACTAAAGTGAGATGTTTCTGTATAAACTCTTGAATCACATACTCAGATATACCTGGAGAACTCGCAAGCCCTGGAGAATCTATCCCAATCACGTTGATGAATTTATCACAATCTTCAATAATAAAATCTTTTGATAATGATGTTGGTCTTACCCCAGCAAATTGTCGAATTAGTCGATTCTTAGGTAAAGGTTTAATGATTTCTGAAATCTTAGAATCAACTTCCATTAATCCAGAACGTGTTGTGCTAAAATCATACCTATTTTCAATGACCTTACTTGTAGGTCCAAACATCAAGTTTCCTTCGATCGTCTTAAGCGCTAAAACACCTTTACCTAACTTGGTTGGTAATGGGTAGATGACATGATTGAGATAATCCGCATCACGAATATCACTCACCTGATATTCCCCTTTTCTAAATTCAATCTGGTGGGTTGTTTCTGGGTTATGATACTTGGCTACACGAACACCGTTTAAACCTGAACAGTTTATCACGATTTTAGATTCAAATACACCCTTGTTCGTTAATACACGATAATGATCCGTTTTCTCTATTCCAACAACTTCTGTTTGTCGATGTAACTCTACCCCATTGCTCACCGCATAATTCATACAAGCAAAACCCATTTGCCATGGTGTAATGATTGCGGTGGTTGGGAAAAACAACGCTTCCACAACCGTATCACTGATATTCGGTTCCTTTTTTCTTACTTCATCTTGAGTAAGATACTCATAAGGAATATTTCTACTCTTAGCCCGATTCGCTAAGTTCATTAAAATATCATGATCTTCCAATCGATTGGATACTAATAAACTACCAACTTGTTCATAATCTACATTCAAATTTCGTGCAATTTCGGGATAACGTTTTGCCCCCAACAAATTCAACTCCGCTTTTAATGTTCCCTCCTCAGGATCGTACCCCGTATGAACTAAACCACTGTTTGCACTACTTACTTCATTCATAATCTCTACGTTTTTCTCTAACACACAAACAGACACATTAAAATGGCTTAAATCATAAGCCAACATGGATCCAATGATGCCAGAACCAATAATGATAATATCGACCATAAGTTAATTTAATTGTACACAAATTTACAAAACATTTGTTATTTTATTGTAAACATTCAAAGCATATTTCATATAAACCGATAATAAGATAGAATAGGATTGTTCGTTTGAAAGGAAACCTATGAAAAAAACACTCTATCTCATGCGACATGGTCAAACACTCTTCAATGTACGTCGCAAAATCCAAGGTGCATGTGACTCACCCTTAACTGAAATCGGCATTAAACAAGCCGAACATACACGTCAGTATTTCGATGATATTCCATTAGACCATGCTTATGCCTCTACTGCAGAAAGAAGCTCAGACACGCTTGAAATCATCTTACAAGGCCGATTACCTTATGAACGTTCAAAAAGTTTAAAAGAACGTAACTTTGGAACTTTTGAAGGTGAAAGTGAAGATCTAAATCCAACCGATCGTGAAGTTCATCGTTCATTCTTTGTCCCTTATGGTGGAGAACATGCCTCAGAAACAGAAGAACGAATGGTTAACTTCTTAACCCAAGTTATGGACAAGGAAGATCATCAAAATGTACTTGCGGTATCGCATGCAGGAGCGAGTATCCAATTCATGTCTCGATGGATTCATCCCTGGTCTGTATTAAAAGGAAAAGTTGCGAATTGTACAATTTTCAAGTATGAATATGAGAATAAAGTATTCAAACTTGTAGAAGTTATTTATCCTGATTTAGATAATAATCGTTTTGAATACCAAGAGGCTGTAACGAATAAACAGCTTTGAATAGAAGACAAATGAAAAGGTCCAGG
>CAYWGS010000004.1:0-29729 GCA_964457525.1 uncultured Erysipelotrichaceae bacterium
GTAGTGAATAGTGTATGATATTTAAACAAAGAACCATGAAAAACATAAAAATACTTATTTTCTTATCCATCTTTTCTCTTGTAACATACTTTTGGTTTTCCAACAAAGATAATTTTTTAATGTCCAATATTGATAGTAAACAAGGAATCTATGATTTTACTGAATGGAATGAAGATGAACTCTATCGACTTAAAGGTGAATGGGAATTTTATCCCAAACAATTTATTGATGAAAATCAAAGTGATTTCGACAGTAAACAATACCAGACTGTTGAACATTTATGGACTCAAGATCCAAACTTTAATCATGGTTTCGGTTATGCAAGTTATCGCTTAAATATAAGTGGTTTAGATCCGAATAAACAATATGGTTTACTCTTAGAAGAAGCTGGTTCAAGTTATGAGTTGTATGTAAATGGAAGACTTATTCTTTCCAATGGTAAGGTCTCAAATAATATTGAGAATGCAATAAATGAGAATTATACCGATAAAGGTGTATTCTTTAGTGATTCGAGTGGCAATGCTAATATCGTAATCCATATATCCAACTTCGTAAAGATTAATTCTGGCTTTAATTTTGCGCCATTACTAAGTTCGTATGAACGAATGATAAATTATTATGAAACAACGATGATTATTGAGTTGTTTGTTTTTTCCGCAATGTTTTCATTAGGTCTTATCTTTTTATTAATTACTTTAATTGTTAAGGATCATCGTTCATTCTTTATGGCAATCTTAACCTTCCTCTTCTCTATCCGAATTATCAGTATAGGCAATCATCTTATCTATGTACTCAACCCATATATAAATTTACCCCTTATTTGGATTATTCGTTTTGAATATCTATCGGTTTATTTGATGCTTCCGGCATTCTTGTTCTTAGTAAATACCTTTAAGATATTTAAATCTGATTTTTATTTTAAATCCGCAATCGTATTAAGTACTTTCTTTACAATCGTTTCATTTATATCGAATCAAGGACAACTCGAATTGCTCTATTATGTCTTCCAGTTCCTAATTGGATTATTTGGACTACAACTCATCTACTCATGTTATATGGCACTAAAAAAGGGTATTATTGATCTTCTTAGCGTAATTGCACTATTCATTACGATTTCTCTAGCGTTAGTACTAAATTTTGTTTTACAAGATGTTCGTAATTCTTTCTACTATATGGTTATGATATTCACTTTATTTATCGCTGCGAGTGTTATCTATCGATTCTCGGTAATAAGTGAAAGAACCATCCATTTAGAAAGTATTGTAAAAATTGATCCCCTCACTAAACTATGGAATCGATCCTATTTAAATGACTTAAAACAAAATGGACTTAAGTTTGATCAAGAAGATTACTTATTTGTTTTGTTTATTGACCTCAACGAATTTAAACAGATTAATGATGAGTATGGTCATAAAATAGGGGATGAAGTCTTACGTATTGCCGCAAGACGTTTACGTAATAGTTGTCATGATAGTGACCAAATCATTCGTTATGGTGGTGATGAGTTCTTGATTTTTGCCAATATGAAAGATTCAAATTCCATAGAAAAAGTTATCAAACGTATACGTGATAACTTTGTTGAACCATTCTCAATCGGTGATATTAAAATTAATCTAAGTCTCGCAATCGGTTATCATCCATTTAATCCAAGAGAAGATGACCTTGAGACAATCATTGCATTTAGCGATAAAAAAATGTATGAGGATAAACGAAGACAAGCTAATCTATAAATAGAACATCTTGATATTCAGGATGTTTTTCAAACTCTTTTTTAGCGTATGAACATTCGAGTTTTAATTTAAACTTCTCATTACGAGCAATCTCAACCACATATTTAACCAACGCTCGACCAACACCTTGTCCTTTTAGTTCTTCACCAACTTCTGTGTGCATTAAAATCATTCCATAATCTGTGTTAACATATTCAATCTTCGCAAGCGCTTCTTCGTAATGTTCTCCGATATAAAATGCTTCTGTGTTTTGTTTGATTTCCATAATGACCTCTTTATTAGTATACATAAAATAGTGGTAAAAATTAAATACAATACTCTTTTTTTATCATCTAAGACTTTTTATGACATAATATAAATACGATATAGGAGTACTTTATGCCTACACAATTTGAACTTGTTTTATTTTTAAGATTACTCATTTCTGTATTATTAGGTGTTTTAATTGGATTTGAAAGAACCAACCGATATAAAGAAGCGGGAATACGTACACATGCGATTGTCGCATTAGGATCATGTTTACTTATGATTCTGTCTAAATATGGATTTCCTGATGTAGCACAAGCCGATCATTCTCGAATTGCAGCACAAGTTGTGACTGGAATCGGATTTTTAGGTGCTGGGATGATTCTAGTACGTAAGAATACGGTCAGTGGTCTTACCACAGCTGCAGGTATCTGGACAACTTCCGCAGTTGGGATGACAATAGGAGCAGGAATGTATTTTATCGGAATTAGTACTGCAGCACTTATCATTTTTGTACAAGTTGTGTTCCATACCAAATGGTTTAGTCGTTTTGATCGATCCAATGATACCTTCTTAGTCAACTGTCAAACGACATCCATCCGTGAGATTATTGATTATATTAAGAGTCTTGATATAGAGATTGTTATGTATCGAGTGGGTGAAGCAGAAGCGAATCGAGTTAATGTTGAACTTGTGTTACGTTATCCTAATGGATTAAATAAGCAAGTTTTAAAAGAAAAGATGTTAAAA
This sequence comes from uncultured Erysipelotrichaceae bacterium, assembly GCA_964457525.1. Taxonomy (GTDB): domain Bacteria; phylum Bacillota_I; class Bacilli_A; order Erysipelotrichales; family Erysipelotrichaceae; genus UBA2212. The sequence continues at coordinate 2,727 of CAYWGS010000004.1, forward strand.
CGATTAACCGATTTGGATGTCGAAGAATGAAAAAATATAAGAATATCATATTTGATATGGGGAATGTTTTACTCGATTTCTCACCCCATCTCATCACTTCTAAATACACCCAAGACACAGATATCATTCATAAACTTGTAAAAGAAATTTTCTTTAAACAAGAATGGTTAGATATGGATCAAGGGATTATGAGTGAAGAAGAAGCCTATCATCAAATCATTCAACGTGTTGAACCAGAGTATCATTTCATCGTTAAAGATATCCTAGATCATTGGCATGAATCACTGATTGAAAGAGAGATTATGTCTGATTTACTCGAACAACTCAAACAGAAGGGGTATAAACTCTATCTATTCTCTAATGCATCACTTCGATTCAATGCTTATAAAGAACGCATCAAAGCACTAAATTATTTTGAGTATAAAGTGATGTCTGCAGAAATTCTATGTTCCAAACCAAGCTTAGAATTCTATCGTAAAGGTTTTGAACTCTGTAATATCAATCCTGAAGAAAGCTTCTTTATTGATGATTCTGCCCAAAATATTTTATCCGCAAATGATTTAGGAATGGATGGGTATATCTACAATGGTTCTTATTCTTTACTAATAGACTATTTAAAACAAATGAGTATCTTATAATATGCAAATGCAAATCATTTGCATATTTTTATTTGATTGATTATAATCTCCTTAGAATGGAGAATCGTATGAAGAATTTGATTAAAATAGGATTATTATTAAGTATATTTTTAAGCGCTTGTACAAACATTGAAAACACAGAAGAAAAGCCACAGGTTATTGTGACTCTATTTCCGCAATATGACATGGTACGAGCAATAGCTCAAGATAAAGTAAATGTAGAGTTATTATTACCAGCAGGAGTAGAACCACATTCATATGAACCAACTCCAAGTACCATTATTAACATCAATGAGTCAGATTTATTCATCTATACAAGTGATATTATGGAAACTTGGATCAATGGATTATTGAGTCAACTAAGTAACGATGGACCCATTATCGTAAACAGTTCCAATGGTGTTGAGTACATTTCACATACCGATGAACATGAACATGAAGAAGATAATCATGAAACAGAATACGATCCACATTTCTGGCTAGATCCAAACAATGCTAAAGTTATGGTTAATAATATAACCAATGGTTTAGTTGAAATGGATCTAGAGAATGAGACTTTTTATCGTCAAAACGAAACAGCTTATCTCGATAAATTAACTGAACTAGATAATCAATGGATTGATTTATTCAACCGAGTTAAAGTTAAAAAGATTATATATGGTGGACATTTTGCATTTGGTTATCTAGCTCATCGATTTGATGTGCAAATATTATCACCTTATACTGGATATTCACCTGATGCAGAACCGAGTGTAAGTGCGCTTGCGGAACTCATTGATATTATGAAACAAAATGATATTCAAACTATCTTCTATGAAGAATTAATAGATCCAAAGATTGCGCGTACCATATCCGAACAAACCAATGCAAAAATAGAAGTATTGCATGCGGCACATAATTTGAGCTCAGAGGATATGACAAAAGGATTAACGTATTTTGATATTATGGAAATGAATATAGAAAAACTAAAGGAAGCACTAAAATATGAGTAATCTAATCGAGGCTAAAAATGTTTGTGTTCAATACGGAAAAATGCTTGCCTTAGATCATGTTAATTTCAACGTTGGCCAACAAGATTATCTTGCGATCGTTGGGCCCAATGGTTCAGGTAAAACGACGCTCATGCGAGCATTACTCGGACTTGTTGATACAAGTTCAGGAGAATTTGAATTCTCAGAAAATTTTTCTCGTTATGAAATTGGATACTTACCTCAGAAAGGATTTAATCACGATAAACATTTTCCAGCTTCGGTTTATGAAATCATTAAAACAGGTCTCAATCGAAAGAATCTCAAAGACAAAGATATCCATCATGAGATTCTTGAGTTAAGTCGAAAACTTGGAATTGAATCTCTATTAAAGAAACGAATTGGTTACTTGTCCGGTGGTCAACAACAACGTGTCCTATTAGCTCGTGCGTTGATTAGTAAACCAAAACTATTGATTCTAGATGAACCAACATCGGCTTTAGACCCAACCATTCGCGAAGAGTTTTATCAACTTATCAAAAATTATCACCAAAAAGAAAAGGTAAGCATCATCTTGATTTCGCATGATTTAAATTCAGTTAGTTTATACGCAACCCATATTCTATATCTAGACCAAAAAGTGGTTTTCTATGGATTAAGCACTCAGTTATGCCAATCTGAGGAACTCATGGCACAAATCGGCCCTCAAGCAACTGCAGCACTCTGTCAGGTGGAACAACATGAACATCACATCCATATTTAATTTATTCTCGTATACATTTCTACAACGTGCACTCATTGTGGGCTTACTTATATCCATTAGTAGTTCATTTTTAGGTATCTTCTTAGTCCTAAGAAAATACTCTATGATTGGAGATGGATTAGCCCATGTATCCTTTGCGACCGTCGCATTAGCTCTATTACTGAATCAATCACCTCTAATAATATCAATCCCTATCGTAAGTTTATCCTCACTCTTAATTCTAAAATTAAGCGAAGAAAATCGAATAGGGGGAGATGCGGCAATTGGGTTAATCTCGTCCACAGCCGTTGCGATTGGGGTACTTATCTCATCGCTTTCGAATGGTTTTAGTGTGGATCTATACAGTTATTTATTTGGTAGTATCTTAATTATTTCTGAAATGGATGTGTATTTCTCATTTATTCTATCCATTATTGTTATAGGAACAGTACTCTATTTCTACCAAGATCTCTTTGCGATGACCTATGATATGGATTACGCGATTGTTAGTGGACGTAAGACAAAACAGTTGAATCAAATCATATCGTTTCTAACATCCATTACAATCGTTCTAGGCATACGTGTTGTTGGGACTATGCTTATCTCAAGCTTGATTATCTTCCCAACGGTTAGTGCATTACGCTTATCAAATAGCTTTAAATCGACCATTATCTGGGCTGTTATGATATCGAGTTTCAGTGTTGTATCTGGATTACTCATATCAATTACCTTCGACTTACCAACTGGTTCAAGTATTGTATTGATAAATGCTGTAATCTTTGTGATATGTTCATGGTTATCCTGGATCAGAAAGGAGAGTTAAATGAAGGCTAAAGATATTTTATCGCATCATCAATTAAAGTACTCTCGACAACGAGAAGCACTCATTGAACTTCTTCAAGATGAAGATTATCCCATGACGATCGATCAAATTGTAGAACGATTAAGAGATTTAAAGAACCCAATGAATGTATCAACGGTATATCGAATTGTGGAAAGTTTATTTGAACATCAAATCGTGGATAAGAATTATAGCAGTGTTAGTAATTCTACCTTGATTCAACTCAAGAAATCGCATCATCATCATTATCTTATCTGTCAATCGTGTCATAAGATGATTCCCCTCATTGATTGTCCAATTCATGATATTGTACATTCGATCGAAGATAAACAACACTTTAAAGTCATATCACACAGTTTAGAAATTATTGGAATATGCTACGAATGTCAAAATAAAGCTCAGGTTTAATTTCCTGAGCTTTTATTATAAACATGGATTCTATTTCTTCCATTCTGTTTCGAGTGATATAAAGCGGAGTCCGCGTATTCTAATAATTGTTTAGGAGAAGTATCTCGATTTGGGACAAAGCATGCGATACCGATACTTAATGTAATACGAGTCGATATTGAACTGTACTCATGTAATAGATTAAGTTGTTCGAGCTCTGTTTGAATCGCGTTTGCGACACTCATGCAAAACTCTTCAGTCGCATCCGATAAAAGAACTATATACTCATCACCACCGAAGCGAACAGCTAAATCATTACTTCGTTTCGCATGTTTCTTAATGATTTCCGCAATCTTAATGACAATTACATCTCCACTAAGATGTCCATAATGATCGTTGTATTCTTTAAAGAAGTCAATATCGAGCATCATAATACAGATTGGTGTTTTATAACGAATGGAACGTTTAAACTCATGATCATAAAATTCATCAAAATGACGTCGATTCGCAATTCCGGTTAGTCCGTCAATTTCAGATAAGTCTGATAATTCTTTATTCAACTTCTTTAACTCTTGTTGGACAATCTCACGCTTTTGGATTTCTTGTTTCAATTCTTCTGATTTCTGAGCATTACGAATCGCGATTGCTAAGTAGGAGGATAAAATCTCAAGGGTTTCTAATGATTGAGTTGTATAGATATTTTGATCACGATTTTGGACGGTTATAATTCCAATGCATTTATCTTCAATGGTTAATGGTACAAACATAATTGATTCCATTAACTGTCCAACACGAACATTAATGTTTGCATTGAGATATTGTTCAATTTCACTTCTTTGATTAAAGAAGAATTTTTTAGAGTTGATAAAACATTTAACCGCAAGACTATTGTGATTGGATAGTGGGATGAAGTAATCTAACACACGTTCACCATCGACAATCAAATACTTGTAATCAATCACATCACGATGTGGATCATAAATACCGATACCAAAGGTACTTGATTCCATTAATACATTTACATTTTGATAAACCAAATCATAAATATCTTCTAGTTCGGTTTGAACAGTTAAACTTCTACCAATCTTACTAATTGCCTTTGTACTTTGATACGCTTTGCTTAAATCTTCATTATTCTTTTCGATTTGTTTCGCTTTCTCAGCTAAATCCTGCGATAAACGATAATAGGTTTCACGTTCTTGATATGCTATTTCTGCTTGTTTCTGTAGATTGATGCCACTTAAACGTTGTGCAACTTTTTCTTTTTCTAACTTATCAACTGTATCAATATACTTATTCGCAAAGAATAAAGCATTCTCAATATTACCCAAACACTCATGATCTTTAATCAAACGTTTATACGCTTTAGCTAAGATATGATCTGCATTGATTTGTTCCGCATTTAAGATAATTTCATTTAAATAGATCAGTGCATGATTAATATCATTTTGATCACGATAGACTTGATGTAATTCAAACAAGACTTCCATCGATAACAATATTTCTTTAGTTTCACTGTATATACTTAAACTCTTATTTAGAAACTCAATCGCTTGATTATAACGATGTTGTTCACATGCGATAATGCCTAAATATTTTAAACTAACCGATTCTACAATTTTGTCCTGACATTGACGAGCTAAGTCTAAGGATAATAATGCGTATTCCTCTGCTTTATTGTAATTTTTTTGTGCTAGATAAACAGCCGCAATATTAGAAAGCGGATAGATCTTACGATCTAAATCTTTTTCTTCGGATAGTCCAGCGATACTCATTTGATATAAATCAATTGCGGAATCGTAATCATTCAGTTCACGATAAATCTCTCCAATATTACTCAATATTGTAGATTTTAAGTAATCTTGGTTCTTAGAAACCGCAAGTTGTAGACCAATTTGATAATAAGTATACGCAGAATCATAAACTTGCAAATCTAAATAAACATTGCCTAATGCATTGAGAATCTCAATCTCAATCTCTGTTCCTTCAATCTCTTTAGTAAGTTGATCCGCCTCGTGTAAATTATCAAGTGCTTCAAGCAATTGACCTAATCTCCAGTAGGCTAAGCCCATTTGATATAACGAAACACATGTACCCTTGGTGTAATTCATATCCAAAGATAAATGATATGCATCTTGTGCAATCGTAAGTGCATCTTCTGGATTTTGACTTATGACTAAACGAACTTTTGAATTAAGTTCATCAATTTTTTGATATTCAAGGTTTAAATCAGCCTGTTGATCCATAGATTCTCCTCTATCTTTTTTATCATAGCATTTATTCAAATAAAAAGACTTACAAAAAATTAAAATAAGTTAAAAATACTTGTTAAATAATTAACAAGTTATGCTATAATCTGTTTAATGGCAATTGTTAAATAATTAACAAGATAATAGGAGCATTTATGAGCCAATTAAACAATCATAGTTTAGATGCGATTAATCGAATCATTGATGAGCATAAACACCAACAAGGCCCAATTAAACTCATCTTACATGAGATTCAGAATGAACTTGGGTATATTCCATTTGAAGCAATGAAGGAAATGTCAGATAAACTAAAAGTTCCCATTGCGGAAATTTATAGTGTCGTTAGTTTTTACACTCAATTCACGTTAGAGCCAAAGGGGAAACATGTATTAAATATCTGTATGGGAACTGCGTGTTACGTTAAAGGAGCTCAAGCTCTTATCGTTAAGTTTGAGGACTTAACTGGCGCAAAACTTAATAGTACAAGTGATAATGGATTATTTTCTCTAGATAGTACACGTTGTTTAGGAGCGTGTGGATTAGCACCCGTAGCGGTACTTGATGGAGTGGTCTATGCCAATGCGATACAAAATCCAAGTTTAGAGTATAAAATCCGCGATATTCTTCATGAAGAAGAAAGAAAGGCGAATGAGTCCTATGGTAACGCTTGATACACTCAAACAAATTCAAAAGACAACACTAGATCAAATGAATCTAGTATCAACGAAAGAAACACATCGTATCTTAATTGGTATGGGAACTTGTGGCAAAGCAGCAGGTGCGGTTCAAGTCTATAATTACTTAGTAGAAATGAAAAAAGAATATGATTATCCGATTCAAATATGTCCAACCGGTTGTGTTGGGATGTGTATATTAGAACCAATGGTGGAAGTCATCGATAAAACGGGTCAACATACTGTATATGTGCATGTGGATGAGCTAAAGATGAAAGAAATTCTCCATCAACACATCAAGCAAAATAATGTTCTTCATCAATATACGATGAGTGGAGAAAGTTATGAAAGCTAGAAGAATCCATTGTTTATTAAGAGAAGATGATCAGGGTTTAGTCAATCAACTTAAGAATGTATTAAGACGTAATCATTGTGAACAAATCATTGAAGTCTATACGCATACACTCAAAGATGTGGATCGTTCGATTTGTGCAATCTATCCTGATGGAATCTTCTATGAGAATGTAAATGAGAACTTATGTCGATTACTTGTTGAAATACAACTCATGAAAGACAACAAATTGGAACAATTTGAAGTTAAGAAATTAGATCCAGAACTGAGAGAAAAATTTGATCAATGGGATAATGATCGATTCTATTACAAACAAACACGAATTGTTTTAAGAAACAGTGGGAAGATCAATCCTGAATCCATTGATGAATATATCGCAGTGGACGGGTATCAAGCCATTGCGAAAGTATTAGAAAGTCAAAGTCCACAGGATGTTATTAATACAATGGTCGCATCGGGATTAAGAGGGCGTGGTGGAGGAGGATTCTCGACAGGCTTGAAGTGGCAATTGGCTAAGAATACTGAATCGAATGAAAAGTATGTTATCTGTAATGCGGATGAAGGGGATCCAGGTGCTTTTATGGATCGTTCCGTTCTTGAAGGGGATCCACATTCCATTATAGAAGCGATGATGATAGCAGGTTATGCAATTGGCGCATCCCACGGTTATATCTATATTCGTGCAGAATATCCTGTTGCGGTTGAACGACTCAATATTGCGATTAAACAAGCTAAAGAATATGGTTTACTCGGTAGAAATATACTGGGACATCCATTTAGTTTTGATATTGAAATACGATTAGGAGCGGGTGCCTTTGTTTGTGGTGAAGAAACCGCATTAATCGCATCAATCGAAGGTAAACGAGGAACTCCAAAACCTCGACCACCTTATCCAAGTGTAAGTGGTGTTTGGGGGAAACCAACGATCATAAACAATGTTGAAACATTAGCGAATGTATGCCCGATTATCCTCAAAGGACCTAAATGGTTTAGAACCATTGGGACTGAAACATCTCCAGGAACCAAAGTCTTTGCCTTAGGTGGAAAGATCAAACAAACTGGATTAGTTGAAGTTGGTATGGGTATTACCTTACGTGAAATCGTATACGATATTGGTAAAGGATGTCCAAACAATAAACAATTTAAAGCGATGCAAACGGGTGGACCAAGTGGTGGTTGTATTACGAGCGCAAACCTCGATACACCCATTGGCTTTGATGAACTCGTTAAACTTGGATCAATGATGGGTTCAGGTGGAATGATTATTCTAGATGAAGACAACTGTATGGTAGATGTGGCTCGTTTCTATATGGACTTTATTGTAGATGAATCCTGTGGTAAATGTACGCCATGTCGTATTGGAACAAAACGCTTACTCGAGATGTTAAATCAAATCACCGAAGGAAATGGAACGCTTGAACTTTTAGATGAGATGGAAAAATTAGCGTATTACATTAAAGAAAATTCACTTTGTGGCTTAGGTCAAACAGCCGCAAATCCATTCTTATCTACGTATCATAATTTCAAAGAAGAATACATTCGACATGTTGTTGATAAGAAATGTGATGCGAAGGTTTGTAAAGCACTCCTTGATTACACCATCAAACCAGAACTCTGTAAGAAATGTGGTATTTGTGCTCGTGGTTGTCCTACGTATGCGATTAATGGAACCGTTGGTAAGGATCCATTTGTAATTGATCCTGAGCTATGTATTCGTTGTGGTGCATGTGTATTAAATTGCAAATTTGATGCGATTGTGAGGGCTTAATATGAAAACCATTCAATGTGAAATCAATCGAAAAGTCATTGAAGTAAAAGAAGGCACGAGCATTCTAGAGGCATGTCGTGAGAATCATATTAATATTCCAACTCTATGCCATCTTGAAGGCTGTGAAGTAAAAGGGGCTTGTCGTATTTGTGTTGTGGAAGTTGAAGGAAGAAAGAATTGTGTGCCATCCTGTGTTCAAAAAATTGAAGAAGGGATGAAAATCTTTACCCATTCTAAAAGAGCAATAGAATCCCGTAAGATGACTCTTGAACTCTTATTATCAAATCACAGTCAAGATTGCTTATCTTGTATTCGTAATCAAAAATGTGAGTTACAACGCTTAGCTCAAGAACTCAATGTAAGACAGATTGCGACAGATAAAGCTAAAACAGAAGTGCATTTCGATGATTTATCCAATGGTATCGTACGTGATACGAGTAAATGTATTTTATGTGGTCGTTGTATCGATACCTGTAAAAATACACAAGGTTTGGGTATCTTAAACTATATGGATCGTGGATTTAAAACAACCGTAGGTCCAGTACTCAACCTCAGTTTTAGTCAAGTAAATTGTATTCAATGTGGTCAATGTATCTTAAATTGCCCAGTTGGCGCATTAAGTGAAAAAGAAGAAATTCATGAAGTGATTGAAGCCTTAAATGATCCATATAAGCATGTGATTGTGCAAACTGCACCTGCTGTTCGCGCATCCCTTGGTGAAGAGTTCGGTTATCCAATCGGAACACGTGTGACGGGTAAAATGGTTGCGGCTCTTAAACAAGTTGGATTTAACCGTGTTTATGATACTGATTTTGCGGCAGATTTAACCATCATTGAAGAAGGGAATGAACTATTATCTAGATTAGAAAAGAATGGTGCACTTCCACTCATTACATCCTGTAGTCCAGGCTGGATAAACTATTGTGAGAAAGAATATCCTGAAGTCATTCCACATCTTTCAAGTTGTAAGAGTCCACATATGATGTTTGGCGCAATTCTGAAATCGTATTATGCAAAAACAAAGTATTTAGATCCAAAAGATGTCATTGTTGTCAGTATCATGCCATGTACGGCGAAGAAGGATGAGAAGAACCGTTTTGTGAATGAAACGACGGGTTATAAGGATGTGGATTATGTCCTAACAACGCGTGAATGTGCACGACTCATTAAACTCTATGGAATCGATTTTAACCATCTTGAAGATGAAGCCTTTGATCAAGACATGTTTGGTCAATCCACAGGTGCTGGAGTCATTTTCGGTGTCAGTGGTGGCGTTATGGAAGCAGCCCTTAGAACAGTATATGAAAAGGTAACGCATCAAAGCTTACAAAAACTCGAGTTTGAAACACTACGTGGATTTAAGACCATTCGAGAATCTGAAGTCGATCTTAATGGAACGAAACTTAAAGTAGCGGTTGTCTACAGTATGAAAGAAGCTTCTAAAATCTGTGAAGATATTAAACACAAACAATCCCCATATGCCTTTATCGAAATCATGGCATGCCCAGGTGGATGTATAAATGGTGGGGGTCAATCAATTATTGATAAGAGTCATAATCACATTCCTCTTCAGGAGTTATTGAAGTTACGTGCATCGACACTCTATATTGAAGACCAAAAGAATCAACTTAGAAAATCACATGAGAACCCGTTAATTCAATCACTCTATGAGAATTACTTGATTGAAGCGGGTAGTCCAATCGCACATTCACTCTTACATACCCATTATCAAAAGCGTGATCGATTTAATTACTATCCAGAATAAGCATTATATTTGCATATTTTCACCTTAAGTCATACACTGTGATTACAGTTAAATCAACTTCAGGGCAGGGTGAGATTCCCGACCGGTGGTATACCCCACGAGCACATTGTGTATGAATCTGTGAAACTCAGATGGCGACAGTAAAGTCTGGATGAAAGAAGTCTTTTAGATACCCTGAAAACCTCAGGGTTTTTATTTAGGAGAAGCATATGAAACCGTTTGTATTCATAAAAGCCGCAATCAGTCTGGATGGCAAAATTGCGACAAAAACAGGTGAGAGTCAATGGATCTCAAATGAGAAATCAAGAGCATATGTACATCAGTTACGTGCTGAATACGATGCGATTTGTGTCGGTGTTCAAACGGTTATTTTAGATAACCCACGACTCACCATTCGCCAAAATGGAGAAGAGCGCTCACACTTTCGACTGGTACTCGATACAAGCGGTCGAATACCATTAGATTCAAATTTACTCAATGATGCATATAAAGATAAAACGATTATCTTTACCTCTGATTTAATTGAAATAGAGACTGAAAACAAACTAATCGAAAAAGGCATTAAACTCGTTAAACTCAAATTACTTGATGGAAGAATTGATCTAAACGATTGGTTAAATGCTTGTGAAGATTTAGGTATAAAATCCATCTTTGTAGAAGGTGGAGGAGAAGTGATTGCGTCCATGTTAAAGGCAAATATCGTAGATAAGATATCGGTAGCGATTGCGCCAATGATCATTGGAGGACAAAGTGCTAAGGGATTTGTGGCAGGTGAAGGAATTGAACATTTAAGTGAGGCTGTACAACTTGAAGATCCTCAAATTAAGTGGTTTGATAATGATTGTATCTTGGAGTATCGTGTGAAAAGAGGGCAAGTAAAATGAAAAATTCCAGTATTAGTAATGTATTAGAATCAATCGCAAAAGGAAATGGTGTGATTATATTAGATGACACAACACCGGACAGTAAAGCACACTTTGCGATGGCGGCAGAAAAGGTCAATTCAGAAACGTATAAACTTCTTAAGAAATATGGACACAATACCATCCATGTCGCATTAGAAGCTTCTCGCTTAATTGATTTAGGCTTTAAAGCAAGCTATGAAGATAACAGTTATCAAGTCGTAAATACGGTTTCGGTTGATTACAAAGGGAATACCGTAAATGATGGATTCGAATCTGAAATTCGTACCATTGAAGCACTTGTTAATCCAAATTTAAGCATTCTAGACTTTAAACAACCAGGTTCCGTATATATTACTCAAGCCAGTTATGGTGGCGTCTTAAAACGTGCAGGTCATATCGAGGCATCCATTGATCTTGCGCGCTTAGCGAAATTAAAACCCATTGGGCTTGTCAGTGAAATCGCAAATGAAAAGGGTGAAAGACTAAGTCATGATGAACTCTGTAAACTTGCGATGGACTTAAAGCTTGAATGTGTGGTGGTGGAAGATATTATTTCCTATCGCAGACAAACAGAATCCATGGTGAAACGTGCGTCTTCTGCTAAAATGCCAACCCGTTATGGGGAGTTTACGATAGTTGGTTATGAAAATATCCTTACAAAAGAACATCATGTAGCCTTAGTCAAAGGGGATGTATCGGATGGAGAACCAGTTTTAATCCGAGTTCATAGTGAATGCTTAACAGGGGATGCGTTTGGATCCTTACGTTGTGATTGTGGCCAACAGTTTGATGCGGCGATGAAAATGATTGAAAAAGAAGGACGAGGCATTCTTCTATACATGCGTCAAGAAGGTCGTGGCATCGGTTTAATTAATAAAATTCGTGCCTACAACTTACAAGACCAAGGACTTGATACAGTAGAAGCTAACCTTGCATTGGGCTTCGGAGCCGATATGCGTGATTATGGAATTGGGGCTGAAATCTTAGCCGATTTAAATGTTAAGAAACTTCGTTTAATGACCAATAATCCAAGAAAATTGGTTGGATTATCTGGATATGGTATTGAGATTGTTGAGAGAGTTCCAATTCAACTCAATCACAATGAAAAGAATGAAAACTACCTCAAGACGAAACAAAACAAACTTAGTCATATGTTAAAGTTTGAAGAGTAATATGCAAAATTTATTAAAGGGAATTAAAAAGTATGGTTTAAAAGTAGGATTAAGTATTTTCCTACTTTTATTCCTTGCCTTCTTTTGGTATGTCAATGATTACTATAAAGCAGATGAAAGTGTATTAACAATTCTAGATAAAGCCTATGTATCAGAGGTTAATAATGTAGTTGAACTAAAAGCAGACACAAATAAAGGCCTCATCTTTTACCCTGGTGGTAAAGTTGAAGCCTATGCTTATCTTGGTTTATTAGATGGTTTAAGAAATGAAGGAATCAATGTTTACTTAGTTAAGATGCCTTTTAATCTTGCGGTATTTAATATCAATGCGGCAGATGAGATAATCAAAAATCATCCAGAAATAGAAGAATGGTATATCGCCGGACATTCACTCGGTGGGGCAATGGCTTCACAATATCTTGAAAAGAATGCGGATAAGTTCTCAGGATTAATTCAATTAGCTGCGTATCCGATTAATGAAAGTGAAGAGAATACACTCGTACTGATTGGGTCCAATGATCTCGTATTAAGTCGAGATAATATCAAAGATTATGTTGAGATTGTCGGTGGAAACCACGCTTACTTTGGTGATTATGGTGAACAAGAAGGGGATGGACAAGCAAGCATATCACGTCTTGACCAACAAAGCTTCACAATCAATCAAATAATGGACTTCATTACACAAACATCAAGCAAGTAATTTACGGATATCATCTTCGATATCTCTTGGATGAGTACTTGGCTCATAGCGTTTAACGACATTACCATTTTGATCCACTAAGAATTTAGTAAAATTCCATTTAATTGGATCATTCATAATCGATTTGAATAACCCTTTGTTTGGGTTATTTTTCTTTAGAAAGGTAAAAAGTGGATCTTCATTCTTACCATTTACTTCAATCTTAGCGAATGTAGTAAATGTCGTACGATAATTCAACTTACAGAAGTTGGATAGCTCTTCATCACTTCCTTGAGCTTGTTTAAACTGATTGCTAGGAAAATCGAGAACTTCAAATCCACGATCCTTAAACTTAGCATATAAAGTTTCCAATCCCTCATACTGTGGTGTAAACCCACAACCTGTTGCCGTATTAACAATCAATAATACTTTTCCTTTATAAACAGACAAGGATACTTTCTCTTTTTTTATATTTCTTACACTTAAATCATAAAGGATCATATCTAACCTCCATTTTATTCAAGTTTAGCATAAAAACATATTTATGAAAACTTTCATACAATCATTGAAAATTTACATTGATTTGATATAATTAGGAAAAAATAAAGGACACACTATGAAAGATGCAATATATATCAAAAAACAAACAGCTGTACTAAACTTTTCTACTTTTTTTCCAACAAGTTCAGAAGAGTTTTTAGGCTCCGAAGGATTTAGAGTCATTGCTTATCATTATTTGCTCGATTTACAGAAAAGAGATCAAGTTAATTATGATTGGTGTTTAGAGGGGAAAAGCATAGAAGATTTCATTCCAAGAATGGTACGTTTTCTTAAACTATTATTAGTGCTCGATTTAAATGAGTTCACTCAAACTGAAAAGCGTGATATGCAACGTGTTGGATTACTTGTAGAAGATTTCTATAACTATTGGCGAAATTTACAACGTGTTTCTACGATTAAACTCTCTTCAAGTTCAAGTGGTCAAGTTTCGAACTTCATGGATGCGGATACTCGATTTAATAATCTTATTTTGGCAACGTATCGTGCCTTTCAAGAGAAGATACAAGGGTATAAGAATAAAGTTTATCGACAACTACAAGCTGGAACCAATGCATCTATGGTTTTAAGAGATGTGAAGTGGGATATACCATTGGGTTATGAAATGCTTAAGGGAATCCCTTTTGTGGATTCAATCTTGCTTAGAACACCGTTATTACTTCATCCTGAAGGAACGAAACGTTATGGGTCTTTCATATTCAATGATTATAATCCATTTGATCAATTGAAACTCAATCGTCATGAATGGTTCTGTTATCCTGCTAAAGTAGGAAAACTTCTTATCTTCATCTATGTTCATTTTGACTTTAGTTTTTCTGGGATTACTAATGCGAACTTATTTGAACTCGCTAGTCCATCAGAAATAGTGAATCAAAAACCGGATGGAATTATCTTATTTGGTTTAGATGATAAGACGGAAGAATCCAGTTATGCCTATGACGAGAAGCGAGATTTATGGGTTGCGAAAGTACCATATATGACTAAGATCGAATATTATGGATACATGAAGAAAATGGTACTAACCATGCATAATGCGATTATGATTAATCGTAAATGGTTACCGATTCATGGTTCTATGATAAATGTTCACTTTAAGGGTAAAGATCCAATTGGTGTTGTCTTTATGGGAGACTCTGGTGCTGGTAAATCAGAAACCATTGAAGCGATGCAACTGCTCAATCATCCTGATCTATTAAAGATGGATGTCATCTTTGATGATATGGGTACTTTCCATATCGAAGATGGAAAACTTGTAGCACAAGGAACAGAAATTGGTGCTTTTATTCGATTAGATGACTTAGATAAGGGATCACCGTATAAAACGATGGATCGATCCATCTTTATGAATCCTGAAAGTGTTAATGCTCGAGTTGTTATTCCTGTGAGTTCATACAATATGATTACTCAGAATCATCCTGTACACTACTTCTTCTATGCAAATAACTATGTCAATGAAGTTGGACTTAAAACAGTTGAAAAAGCAAATGAGCTTAAACAAGTGTTTGTGGAAGGAAAACGTATGGCTCTCGCGACAACTCATGAAGTGGGTATTTCTACCACATACTTTGCGAATCCATTTGGACCGATGCAAGATCAAAAGCATTGTGATCCACTGATTGATTATTATTTTGAACAACTGGATGAATCGAGTGTTATTGTGGGTGAAGTCTACACAGGACTTGGAGTTAAAGGAAGTGCGGATGACCATTTAACTCAAACCGCAAAAGTTTTACTCAATACACTTTTAAACAAAAACTAAGCAAGATTATTGCTTAGTTTTTATGTATCCTAATTTTACAAGTATATTATAGATGCCATCCTGATCCACATCATCCGTCACATAATCCGCAATTGCTTTTAACTTAGGATCCGCATTGCCCATCGCAACCGATATCTTAGCTCCGTTTAACATTTCCATGTCATTTTGAGAATCACCAAATGCGGCATACTCTGTTGGTAAATCAAGGGCTGAACATAGTTCCAATATTGCACTGTGCTTAGAAACACCTGTTGTGGCTAAATCCGCATAGGTACTCACCGAAATGAATGTACTTAAGCCATCAATGGCTTTAAATGGTGCGTAATCATATCCTTTTGGGGCGTAGACTAAGATTTTATCAATTGGTTGATTCGTATACTCCGCAACATCCGGTATCGGCTCATTAAAGAAGTTATGTGCTTCATAGACATATTCATTGGGTTCTTCTAACAAGAAATCATTTCCTAATGAACTAAAGAATAGGTTAAACCCTAATTTCTTGGCTATATCAATTGTCTCAAGAATCTTATCATGAGGAAGGGTATGATGATGGATAAACTTCTCATTTCCATCCATCACAACTTGACCATTGTTTAAACAATAACCACTCCAAGGCAATAGATCACATGCGCCTGTTAACTTTAATAAAGGATAACTACGACCAGACGCGATCGCAATCCTATATCCATTCTCTACAACCTTGTTTAATGCAAGTATTGCGGATTCAGGAATTTGATGTGTTTTATTATCGACCAGTGTGTTGTCGAAATCAAAGAAAAGTATTTTAGGTAAGTTCATAATTTTATTACTCCAAGCATAAGTATAACAGAATGTTCAAATTATGGTAAAATAGGACAATGATAAAATTATTTGTAAGTGATATTGATGGGACAATATTTGATCACACCGTAGGAGTTCCCACAGAAAACGTAGAAGCATTATTAAGATTACAAGCCAATCAAGTTAAGATGGTCTTAGCCAGTGGAAGAGCTATTCCAGCGATGATGGAAATTGCGGAAATGATTCAATTAAAAGAACATAAAGGCTATTTAATCGCAAGCAATGGCGCTGAAGTATATGATTGTGAAAAAGGAGTGTTTATTCATCAGGCGCTTGTTCCAGTAAATATTCTAAGAGACATGTATCAATTCTGTTTAGAGAATGAACTTTTCTTCTCTTGTGTACAAGGGGATGTTCTATATTATTCATTTTATGATCAAGCGGTTGAGCATGAGAAGTATCATGGTAAGTTCCAAATAGAAAAGATCAATCGTGCAGAAGATATTAAACTCGATAGTCCAAAATGCTCGGTTAATATTAATATGGATGCGGATCCGAAGAATATGGACACATTTGAAAAGAAGTTTAAACCTTATGTCAGTATTGAACGTTTATCATCCTTTTACATGGATGTTCAAAGTATCGGGCAATGCAAGAGACTTGGTTTAGAAAGACTCTGTAAGTATCTCAATATCGGTATGCATGAAGTTGCGGCAATTGGAGACGGGTCCAATGATCGTACCATGTTAGAAAGTGTTGGAATCTCCGCAAGTCTAAAGAACTCTAATACACAGATTATGGAAATTGTCGATCATATTATGCCAAGTGCGAAAGAAGCAGGGGTTGCTCATTTTGCACAGTTAATCCTAAAACAAAATGCACTTTAAGTGCATTTTATTTTTGATTCATTTTTTCAAGCATCATTTTATGATCAGCTTCAGTAAATTTAAACCAGAACATTGGAATAATCGCAAGTAAACTCGCAACAGCAGGATAGAGTGAGATAAGCGAGAAGATGCCATTCAACGCGTCTTTCGATTGTACGACATTCTCTACAAATCCAACTTGAGTTAAGATAATACCAATCCAGAATAAACCAAAGGCTGATTGAAGTTTAGTTGTGAAGGTATGTAAGGAGAAACTTAAACCTTCTGTTCGAATACCCGTTTGATATTCACAATAATCAACACAATCACCGACTAGAGTATAGGTTATGACATCATTCAATCCAAGGGATAAACCTGAAACAAATAGTAGTATATAATTAACAATCATGTTTTCAAATCCAAGAATAAACATAAGGAAGTGACTGACAAAACCAAGGATGAGTGAGTAATTATAAAGCTGTTTCTTAGAGAAAATCTTCTTTAAGAATGGAGTCACAAGCATCGCAAGAATCATAGCCGCAATCAGTAATCCACCAAGAATTGAGAAAGCAGCTTCATCGTTCATATTATATTTAGCGAAGTATAGACCAGCAGTCGCTATAACCATTCTAAAGGCTTGTAAGAAGCGTGAAGTTTGAAGGAGTAATAATGGCTTATTTTTAAGAAGAACCGATAGAGGAGCAGTTTCTTGTTCTCCAAGGGTTGTTCGTTCTTTTGCGTAGAATCCAACTAAACTAAACAATAAACTACCGGTTAAAGCCATCGCAACGGCAGTAATAAAGTATGCGAAGGAACCGCCACCAAAATAAGAAATCATAAGTGGAGGAATTACGATAGATATCGCAAGACCAACATTACATAAGATACGAGCTAAACTAACTAATTTTAGGCGTTCATTGGGATCGGATGATATTGCGACAGATAAACCCCAATAAGGAACATCACTCACGGTATACATCAAATCCCAGAGGATAAAGCTCACATAAGCATAGACTAAACGAAGTGTATAACTCATATCAGGTACAAAGAACACCAACAAAGTAAACACAGCCATTGGGACTGGAATGACTCTTAAATAAGGAATTAATTTACCTTTCTTTGTTCGAGTTTTGTCAATAATAAGTCCCATAATTGGATCATTCACCGCATCAAAAATTCGAGCTACAAGCATGAGTGTTCCAACCGCTACAGGTAAAAGTTTTACGACATCCGTATAGAATACCATGATATAGGCAGTCGTATAGTTGTATACCATGTTCTGCCCAAGTCCAGCTAATCCAAAGGAAAGTCGCTCTTTAAATGATATTTTATTGTCTTGCATACAAACTCCTTTTTTCTTAGTATACTGATTTTATCTAAAGAATAAAAGGAACTCTGAATAAATGAAATCAAAAGAACGAATAATCAAGGAGATTGTGATTGAAAGTAATCAACTATTAGAACTAGTTCAATGGAATGGACAAAAAGAAGATATTAATAAAATGAAAGAAGTATTATTGAATCTAAAGAATAAATGCATTGAACTCGAGAAAGAACTAGGATAATTCGATTAAATATCATATTTAAGAGTGGAGGTACCTTATGGCTACATCAACACTCATACTTTATGTTGCGGTTGCGGCTGGAGTCGCTGCAATCTTCAAAATTCTGACTTCCAATCGTGGAAGAGTGAGCATCCCAGGTGTACAGATGACCTGGGGAAAATAGAGGACCTTGTCCTCTTTTCTATATGAAAATAAAAGATCACAACATTGAAGATCGACCTCGTGAGAAGGTCAAAGAATTAGGTATTCGTTCATTAAGTCATCGAGAACTCTTAGCGCTTGTTTTACGCTCAGGAATTAGAGGAAAATCAGCGCTTGATTTAGCGGATGATCTTTTGAAACAAGCAAATGGAATTAATGGACTCATTGGACTAGAATACGAAGACTTAATCAAAATTAATGGCATTAAAAGTGCTAAAGCATCCGAGATTTGTGCCATTACAGAGTTATCACGAAGAATGGCATTTTATCAAAGTACTCAAGTTGATATTGTGGATCAACCGCAAACCTTAGTGCATTGGTTAAAGAAAGAAATGGGTTCACTTAAACAGGAACATTTCCTCGTTATTTTTCTGAATACGAAGAATCATATTATTGGATATCGTCCCTTATTTATTGGAGGGTTAGACAGATCAATCGTTCATCCAAGAGAAGTATTTAAGCATGCGGTGAATCATTCAGCAGCGAGAATCGTGGTTGTACATAATCATCCAAGTGGTGATGTGACGCCGAGCGAGAACGATTGGATGGTAACACAAGTACTTGAAGAAGCAGGTCAAACGATGGGGATTCCGCTTTTGGATCACATTATTATTTCAGAACGTGGGTATACGAGTTTAAGAGAGGTCTTGAGAAAAGATTGAACTTATTTTAAATGCTCTTTATAATAGGGGTACAACTATGAAAAAAATGTCCCCCATTCAAAAAGCACTCGCAATTATTGCGTCGATATTACTTGTTCTAATTTTAAGTTTAAACGTTATCGTAATAACTTCTCCTAAGTTAGGACGTGAACAAACTTCCTATTATTTCTTTGCGCAAGTTCAATATGCACTTATCCAAAGACCAGCCAATGCAGTGACTGGTTTCTTTGAAGATTTAACGAAGTTATGGAGTACGATGGAAGAGAATAAGATCTTAAGATCTCAAATCGAACTCATCTCGGTATATCAAGCAAAACTTGAAGAAGCGTATCGTGATATCGATGATCTTAAAAAATTTAATGAATTGTTACTGAGTATGAGTGAGTCCGAAACAATATCCGCAACCATTATCCAAAGAAGTATGGAAAACTTCACAAATACATTAGTCATCAATATCGGAAGTGCAGATGGGGTTGAATTAGGGGATGCGGTTATTAGTAGTAAGGGTTTAATTGGTAAAGTCACCAGTTTAAATGAAAATACATCTGTAGTACTTCTTCTAACAACTGAACTAGAAATGAATAAGATAACAGTCAAGATTCAAGTTGATCCAAGTAAAACATCCGAGGCAATCCTTGAAAAATATGATCCAAATACACAAAGTTATCTATTAAAGTTATTGGATACTAACTCATCCATTACAGAAGGGATGAAAGTCGTATCATCTGGATCGGGGGGGTTGTTTCCGAGTGGTTTATTAGTAGGAACCGTAAATCATGTCGAAACATTACCGAATGCGATTGGGTTAAAAATATTGGTGGAACCTGCAGCTGATTTCTATCATTTAAATTATGTAGCAGTTGTAAAGCGAGGAACCGTTAATGAATAAAATCATTTATCTACTCGCTTGTTTTGCTATGGATACTTTGATGGGTAGTATTTTCCCGCAGGATTATGCAAATATTCGACTTAGTTTTATATCAAATATGGGAATTGTTGGAATCATGTTTGTGAGTCGTGGGCTTGATTTAAAAACTACATTACTCTTAGCACTTGGGTTTGGTTTGTTTATTGATTTAACGCATTATTCATTTTTCTTATTAATGGCTTTTAGTTATACCATTACCTTATTTGTTGTTCGTAATTGGTCAAATCAAATTAATGAATCCATTCCTGAAATTATTATCTTAGGGATGTTAACGATTTTTATTCAGAATTTTATTGTGTTTATTGTCATGCGATACTTAGGAATTAGCCAAATTACCTTCTTAAAATGGTTTAGTTATCGAGAGTTTCTAACATTAATCGGTAATGTTCCACTTATTTTACTCGCCTATTTTGGTAATACATTTGTCAAAATGGTGGAAGCTGAGCGTGAATATAGACGTAGAAGAAGTGAGAAGACACTTTGGATGAAGGTTTCAAATCCTTTTGAATGAGTATGTTATAATAGCCAAGGATAAACATTATGAAAAAAATATTACTTACACTCATCACAACTTTATTAATACTTTCATCACTAAGCGCATGTAAGCTTACAACGCTTAATATTGGGGTAACCACGTATCCGATTGAATACATTGTTAATCGTATAGCACAAGACAAGGTTAATGTTATTCAATACAGCGAAGGGCCAACGATTACACGTGCACAGATTCGCGATGATTATAAGGATGTTTTAGAAACGACGGATGTTGTGTTCTATTTCGGTAAATTAGAACCTTATTTTGCGGTTCATTTGACTGAGTTCCAAGAATCAAATGCACAATTGATTGACTTAACCAGTAATGCAGGTGTTTATAAATTTCAACGTTATACCGTAACTCAGGTATCTGATCGCCAAGTAACCATTGAGGATAACTATTATAGTTCAAACTTATTTGATTCATCAAATATGTATGATAAAGATCCAATTCTATGGTTAGATCCAATCACTATGATCTCAATGGCAGGTACGATAAAAGATTGGTTAATCGAACGCTTCCCTGAAGAACGTAATTTCTTTACAACAAACTATGATTTACTAAAACAAGAATTAGCTCGTATGGATGCGGATTATCAAGAACTTTGGAAACAAGACATTAGTTTTGTCAGTGTAACACCAAGTTTTGGTAATTGGCAAAAAGCATATGGAATTCATGTTTACCCACTTATTCTTTCACGATATGGTGTGTTACCTTCCGCAGAACAGTTAGCAGTCATTAAGAATAAAATCAAGGAAGATGGTGTTAAATTAATCGTTCATGAACCTAATTTATCCGAAGATATGGAAGCGTTATATCAATCGATTAAAACAGAACTTGAACTTGATGAAATTGAACTACATAATCTTGCGTTCTTAAGTGAAAATGATATCAGCAATAATAAGAACTATATGACTATTATGTTCGAAAATCTTAATACCTTAGAAGGATTAAAACCTTAACCAAAGTTTAACTTTGGTTTTTTTATGTTTGGGGTATGTTAAAATAAAAGGGTGAGGTTACTATGAAAAAAATGTTACTTGTAGATGGTAATTCGCTTTTCTTTAGAGCGTATTATGCCACAGCTTATACACGTATGACTACGACATCCTTTGGTGTACCAACCAATGCGGTTTTTGGTTTTGCGACCATGTTAAATAAAGCCTTAGAACTCGTTGAGCCACAAGCGCTTGTCATTGCGTTTGATAGTGGTAAGAAAACGTTTAGACACGATCAATTTGAAGATTATAAAGGAACACGGAAAGAATTACCGACTGAACTTGTGCAACAATTCCCCATTGTAAGAGAATATTGTGAAGCACAAGGCTATTGTTTCTATCAACACGATGGACTTGAAGCAGATGATATTATTGGTTCACTTGTTAAACGTTATCCTGATTGGGATATTAATGTTTTAAGCAGTGATAAAGATTTACTACAACTTATTGATAAAACCACTTCAGTATGGTTAATGAAAAAAGGTTTAACTGAAATTGAAAAAATGGATGAAGCTGCCCTTAAAGAAATGTGGGGATTAAGACCGGATCAAATACCTGACTTAAAAGGTTTAATGGGCGATACCTCAGATAATATTCCAGGATTACCAGGTGTGGGTGAAAAGACTGCACTTAAACTTCTTGAAGAGTATGGAAGTGTTGAAGGCGTCTTAGAAAATGTTGATAAACTAAAGGGTAAACTTAAACAAACTGTTGAAACGTATCATGAAAAAGCAACATTCTCTAAATGGCTCGCAACGATTAAGACAGATGCGGAGTTTGATTTAGATTTTAATAGTGCACTTTATCAACCTAATATAAAGACTGCGAATGCGTTTTTTATAAAGTATGAAATGAAATCACTCATCCGTGAGTTGAATTCGAATAATAATCATTCATCTGAAAATATCGAATTTAATCAATTAGATAAACAAGGCATGATAAGTGTTTTTCCACATTACAGATTAGATACAGACTGGCCTCATCCAATTTTAGGTCTAGCCTTTTCAGATGGTAAGAATACAACATACTTAAGTTATGAGGAACTGATATACCATAAGTCCGCATTAGATTTATGTACAAATAATAATCAACTCATTAGTTACGATGTTAAGAGTTTACTCCATGCACAGACGGATGAATTTAAAGTCAATCCGATAATTTGGGATATGATGATTCTTGCGTTTGATTTAGATAGTAATTTAAATACCTATCAGAAGATTGCGGAAGTCTATCAATGGCCATCTTATCCTGTTGCGAAAATCGATGAAGAGAATACGGGTTTAGCACGTCAAATAGCACTGAAGATGCATGAGACATTCTTCAAGATTAAAGAGTCACTGGAGAAGGAAAATCTATTGGATGTATATACTCAAATCGATTATCCACTCGTTCAAGTACTCTATGAAATGGAGAAAGATGGTATTCGAGTTAATGGGGCGATTCTTGATGAAATAGCACAATCAAGTTTGAATAAGTTAAATCAACTCTCTAAAGAAATTTATCATCATGCAGGTAAAGAGTTTAATATTAACTCACCTAAGCAATTGGGAGAAATTCTATTTAATCAATTAAGTTTAAGTGCGAATCGAAAATTATCGACATCGATTGAAGTGTTGGAAAGCTTAAGAAATGATCATCCTATTATTGAACCTCTAATTGAATATCGTAAGTATCAGAAAATTTATTCAACCTATGCAGTTGGATTGAAGAAGTTTATCCTTAGTGATCAAAAGATTCATACCGTATATAACATGACAACTGCTCAAACAGGTCGTTTATCATCGGTTGATCCAAATCTACAAAATATATCGATTCGTGATGAAGAAGCACGTGAGATACGCAAAGCATTCTTGCCTACAGAGGGGAATGTATTATTCGCCTGTGACTACTCACAAATTGAGTTACGTGTTTTAGCGCATATGGCGAATGAGACATCATTGATTGATGCTTTTGTACATGGCATCGATATTCATACTAAAACCGCAATGGATGTCTTTGGTCTAAAAGAAGAAGAAATCAATTCCAATGTAAGACGACAAGCTAAAGCAGTTAACTTTGGAATTATCTATGGTATTTCAGATTTTGGACTTGCGGCTCAAATTAATACAGATCGAGCAACCGCTAAAGCCTTTATCGATCGTTATTTAAAGACGTATAGTGGAATCAAAGGATATATGGATTCAACGATCCAACAATGCCAAGAAATGGGCTATGTTGAAACGTTATTTAAACGTAGACGTTGGATTCCTGAAATCAAAGCAAGTCAATACCAAGTTCGTGAGTTTGGTAAACGTGCTGCGATGAATGCGCCTATCCAAGGAACAGCTGCAGATATTATAAAAATTGCGATGATCAAGATTCACGAGAAACTAAAACATTCCAACTTTAAAACACGTATGCTTATACAAGTTCACGATGAACTTGTATTTGATGTCCCTAAGAACGAATTAGAACAAATTCGACAACTTATCGAAGAAACCATGATTCATGCGGTAGAACTACGTGTCCCTATGAATGTTTCCAGTAGTCATGGTGATAATTGGTACGAGGCAAAATAATGCCAGAGCTTCCAGAAGTCGAAACAGTGGTTCGTATCCTTGAATCACAAATTATCAATCAAACCATTCGAGATATCTCGGTGTTTTGGCCTAAGACCATCGAGAACAGAGATTTCTTTACACAAGAAGTGAAAAATCAACGTATTGTATCACTCTCAAGACGCGGAAAGTACATTAATATCCATCTTGAAAGAGGAACAATCCTTGTTCACCTTAGGATGGAGGGGAAGTTCTTTATCAAAGATCAATCGTCAGAACCATTCAAACATACACATGTAATTCTACATTTAGATTCTTTCAACTTAGAATTTAATGACACACGTAAATTTGGTAGAATGGTATACACAGAAGATCCGATTGAGTACTTAAATACGAAACTTGGTTTAGAACCATTTGATCAAGATTTAAATGTAAAGTACTTAAAAAACAAAGCTAAAAACAGACAGATAGCCCTTAAAACATTCTTACTCGATCAATCGGTTATTGCAGGAATTGGTAATATCTACTCCGATGAAATCTGTTTTCAAATGAAACGAAACCCTAACGTTTCTATCTCAAAATTAAGCAAAAAAGACTGGGAGAACTGTATTCAAGCAACTCAAGAAATTCTACAAGCAGCGATACAAGCAGGGGGATCCAGTGTTCGATCTTACACCTCTTCACTAGGTGTTACGGGTTTATTTCAACTCAATATTCATGTTTATGGTAGAACTGGTAAACCTTGCCATAACTGTGGAACACCCCTTGTTAGAAGAGTTATAAATCAACGCTCAAGCGTATATTGTCCATCGTGTCAAAAGAGGTAACTATGAGGATTGCTATTACAGGATCAATGGGATCAGGAAAATCGACTGTCGCTCGACTCATTCGTGAGATGGGCTATATTGTTAAGGATTCTGATCGTATCGCAAATGAACACCTAGAGAGTGATTGTGTTAAATCAGATCTCATTAAACATTATGGTGAACGTATTTTAACCTCTGATAATACCATTGATAAAGCTTATCTAGCATCTCGTATCTTTCATCATCCAGATGAAAAGAAACATCTTGAAGATTTACTCTACCCCTATGTGTATGCAGTATTAACTGCTCGATCAGACAATAAGCTTGAATTCAGTGAAGTCCCACTCTTATTTGAAAGTAATGGAGAACATTACTTCGATGAAGTATGGGTAGTGATTAGTGAAGAAGCTAAAATGATTGAACGATTGAAAAAAGATCGACATTATACGGATGAAATGATTCATGAACGATTAATTCATCAAATGTCACAACACGATAAAGCGCTCCTAGCAGATGTAATTATCGATAATAATGAAGATATCGAGCATCTTAAAGAACAGATTAATAAACAATTAGATCGGATTTTAAAAAACCTATGAACTTGAAAGCTCAAGATACATACATCGTAGAAAATACACAAGATTTCATTGATTTCAAATCAGTTTTCAAAGTGTATCAAAGATTAATTGGTCCAAGTGCTGTGACTCTTTTTGGCTATCTCTTTTATCAAGATAAGCATAAAAATGCTTTAACTCATCAAGAACTTTGCGATAGCTTAAGCTGTACACTAGCCAAACTTGATCAAGATTTAGAACTTCTAGAACAATTCAATCTTATTGAAATTTACGTCAAATATGGAATTAAGAATGAATACATCTATCGTGTTTTAGCACCATTAAGTATATTGGATTTCCTAAAGAATGATGTGTTTGGACGACTCTATCTCAAACAAGTAGGAGCGAGTCAGTACGAGTATCAACTCGAAGAGGCAAGCATTTCCAACATCGATCGTAGAGAATATGAACCCATCAAACATTCCTTTGATAAGTCATTCATGCAAACATGGAGTGCGGTTGAAGAGAATAGTTTTAGTGGTCAAAGTGAACCTATAAAAACCAGAACAGACTTAAGTTTTGATATTCGTTCATTCTTAAGTGAATGCAGTTTATTACTTTTTCCTAAACGTTATCGTACAGAGAGTGCAATTGAATCCATCAAAGAGATTGGTAGTATCTATGGGTTAAGTGTATCTCGTATGATTGAGTTAGTTGGTAAGTGTTACGTAGAAGCAGAAACGAGTTTAAATGTTAAACGTTTAAGAAAATTAGCATCTAATGAGACAGTTCAAGAATATCCAAATGTTGAATCAATTTATGATTATCCTCCAGTGTTATTCTTAAAGAAACTCAGAAATGAGATTGAACCAACAGCACTTGAAAAATACCTGCTTAATCAATTAGTTGGAACCATGGGACTAAGTCCAAATGTAGTAAATGTATTGGTTGAATCCAGTTACAAATCCAATAATCAAGTGTTAAATACACGTCATATCGAAATGATTGGTATGCAATGGGCAACCCTTAATATCAAAACAGTCGATCAAGCGAAAAAACAAGTTTCAAGTAGCTTCAAGTCTAAATCCTCTCCATCAAAGAGAAGAGTGGAACA
>CAYWGS010000005.1:0-29375 GCA_964457525.1 uncultured Erysipelotrichaceae bacterium
CACGCCCGGGTGTCACGATGCAGTTACTCTGGGAGGAATATCAGGATCAATGTCGTCTCAGTAAGACACTAGGGTATCAGGCAACTCAATTCAAGAAGTACTTCAATGAATACCTGATTCAGAACCAATTCACTGAAGTGATCCGACATAAGGCCGGTGAACGGATCGAGGTGGACTGGGCGGGAACACGGGTACGATGGATGGATCCCGATACAGGAGAAGTTATATTAGGCTATCTTTTTGTCGGTGTCCTATCCTTCAGTGGTTATGCCTATGCTCAAGCTTGTCCAGATATGACGCAAACCAGTTGGATTGATGCCCATAATCAAATGTTCAATTACTTCGGAGGCGTTTCTCAACTTCTCATTCCAGACAACTTGAAGACAGGTGTGACCTCTCACGGTAAGGAAACGATTGTCTTGAATAAAATCTACAGTGAGCTGGCCGAACACTATGGCATGATCGTTCTTCCTGCACGTGTCCGTAAACCCAAGGATAAACCTCAAGTTGAGAATGCGGTTGGTAAATTAACCACGCACATCATCGCACGCATGCGTGATTATCAGTTCTTCTCCATCGCTGAGTACAATGCGCAGTTACGTATCGAACTCGATCGCTTCAATCAGAAGCCTTTTCAAAAGAAGGAAGGCAGTCGTGCCAGTCTCTTTGAAAGTCTCGAGAAACCCTTGCTTAAACCATTGCCTCAGTATCCGTATGAAATCGCACAATGGCGAAAAGCAAAGGTCCAATCCAACAGTCATATCAGCTACCAAAAGTGTTACTACTCTGTGCCCTATACCACTATTGGGAAAGAAGTTACACTTCGAATCACCGCTCAAACACTTGATATTTATGATGATCATACCCATTTGTGCACACATCGTCTCATCAAATCCAAGGTAGGTGTCTATTCGACAGATCGGACACATTTGCCTGAGCAGAGCTCACAATTTGGCGAGTGGAACAGTACTCGCTATCTCCATTGGGCTAAGAAGAAAGGTCCTTATACCGAGCAACTCATTCAAAATCTCTTTGATAACACTGTATATGAGCAGAAGGTTTATCGATCTGTTCATTCCATATTAAAATTGGCAGACATCTACTCCGACCAAAGACTAGAATCCGCCTGCCAACTTGCGCTAGAAAATATTTCAAAGCCTAGCTATAAGCATCTTAAAGCCATTCTGACGAACAATCAAGACAGTGAACGCAAGTTCGTGACTTCACCGGTTTCCAAGGGTGCCTTCGTTCGTGGAGGTGAATACTATGGAAAATGATCGTCTCATGCGCATCATCCAACGCTTTAGAGAAATGCGTCTACCCATGATGGCGGAACAGTTGATTAATCTGATTGAAAGCAACGAGCTTCCAACCCTGAGTCCGATCGATTTGATTGATCGAATCAGTGAAGCAGAATTTCACTCTCGGAAGAACAATACCGTCGAACGCTTCCGTAGGAATGCACGCTTCTCCCAATCCAATGCTCGTCTCTTAGACCTCCATTTCAAACCAGAGCGCAATTTGAACAAGAGTCTGATCCAACAGCTTCAAACCAATGACTATGTCCAGAAACGACGCAATGTCATTCTTCTGGGTGCGACCGGTTCCGGTAAGAGTTATCTTGCGAACGCCTTAGGTCATCATGCGTGTGAAGGTTTCCATACCGTATTGTATACACGGATGTTTGAGATCGTCGGGGACTTGGCACATGCACGCCTCACGGGAGATCTTCGTCGCGCCTATCAACGTTTCATCCAACCCGATGTCCTGATTATTGATGACTTCTTGATCTACAATCTGAATGAACAAGAAATCATCGATATCTTCAAGATCATGGAATATCGACACAGTCGTAATTCAACCATCTTCTGTTCACAATATGATCCTGTGGAATGGCATCGAAGACTCGGTGCAGACCCTTTGGCAGAATCCATCATTGATCGCATCATCTCAAATTCCCACAAAATGATTCTTGCGGGAGACTCCTTGCGTTAGTTTAAAAGAGTGCCATTTCCATTCACCTGGATCTGGCACTTTTATCCGAATTGAGTGGCACAACTTCCCCGAAACAACTGGCACAACTCGAGCGAAACGAGTGGCTCAAAAGTGACGCCGTAATCAAATTTTTCTAGACTTTATAATATTTGAGTTCTTTTGAAATAGTACTTATTGCAATATTTAATCAATATCATGAATACTTGATTTAGAGAGAGTAATAATACTTGATTCAAGTATTTGGTAAATTCTCTCTTTTACTCATTTCTATTTTCTATATAATTGAATACTATAATTACAAAAGAATTAAGTTTAAATTAAAAGGACTGAATCCAGTACAATACCGTCTTCAGTCCAACTATAATTATGCTTAAATTACTTGTCTACTATTGGGGTTCACTTTAAGAAATGGTTTATTTTTAATTACTTCTAAATGTAAAGTGATATATGGTAGGATCACTTAACCAACGTGCTCTTAAGTTTGATATTCCGATTCCATTTGATACAATCAATCGACTTGTATCAGTCGTGTATTGACCCTTAATATAATTTCCATGTGCTTGACTAAACAATGAACCATAGAGTGGTAGATTAACTTGACCACCATGAGTTTTAGCACCCAAGAAGAGTTCTATGTTTTGATTCTTCCAATCTGAATAAATAGAAGGGTCATAACTTAATACTATATTATATTGACCTAGTTCAATTTGATTGAGAACATCATTTGAACCATGTGTTGATAAACCAATTAATTGAATAGAATCCTTTGATTTATTGTGAAGATTTATTACAGCATTCTCAAGTGTTTCAATATTACTTTGACTGTAGATTGCTTTAATCGTTTCAATATGATCTTGATCTAAATCAGATAGTACCGCAAATTTACCAAGTGGAGCAGGTAATGAACTTAACCAATCAATCATTTGTAATACTTGATCATCATTGAGATTCTCTTCATCCAACAAATCACCACCAAAGAAGATAAAATCTGGTTTAAGATCAATGATTTGATTCATGACTTTTTCATAATATGTTTCATCTAAGGTATACGCATGAATATCCGATAGATAGACAAAACTTAATCCATCAAAACTCTCTGGGATTGTTTCGTGGTTGAGTTCTTGTTTATGTACTGTTAGACGTGTTAAAGCACCATTGGTACTATCGATATGGATAATATAAATGAGTACTGAAATTAAGAGTATAAATAGAATAATGGATCGTATCATATTTTTCATATGTACTATTATACTAAATTTAGCTAATATAAGGATGAAGAGTTAATGAGAGGTGAACTATGAGACGATTATTCGCATCGTTATTGATTATCATTGGGGTTCTTATTATCCTAAGTAATTTAGATATTATTTCGATTGAACATATTATGAAGTATTTATGGCCAAGTTTACTCATTCTGATTGGTTTGTTTAACTTAGTTCGTAATCGTAGAATACAATTTTTCTCGGTTATCTTAATTGCGATCGGGTCGATTTACTTATTGAATGAGTTAGAGATTATCAATATAACCTTTAGACAAATCATGACCTATTTCTGGCCTGGGGTATTAATTTTGATTGGCCTAAACCTATTGTTTAGTCGACCACAAAAAGTTAAACCAATTGAACCTTCGACACGACCTAAACATCAATCGAACCAAAAAGAGTATAATTCATTCCTCAATTCTATGAATGAACAAGTGAATAACTCAAACTTTGAGCGTTGTTCAGTCAACTCAGTACTCGCTTCAACTGAAGTGGACTTTAGTCAAGTAGAGTTTAAGAATGATTCGGCTTCGATTGAGATTAACAGTGTCTTATCCAGTGTGCTTGTTAAGTTGCCTACAGGGGTTCGTATTAGTTTATCGGGTTCACCTATTTTAGGGGATATCAGTGATAAATCGATGGGAGATCCAAGTAGTACAAAAGTATTGAATGTGAATTTTACGTGTATCTTAGGTAGTATAGAGATTTATCAATAAAAAAATAGTGCTTAACGCACTATTTAGACTTATTTTGTAGAGCAGCCATGGCTGCTTTTTGATTTAAGATAACAGGAATAACCAATGGGTTACGACTTGTCTTTTGATATAAGAATGGTTCTAGAGAAGCACGAATGGTGTTCTTAAGCTCACCAAATGTGGTCTTCTGTAACATCTTTTTCTTAAGAGCTTCGTATACAACCATTTCAGCTTCTTTCAAGAGTGTTTGAGATTCTTTTAAGAAGACGAATCCACGAGATACAATATTAGGTCTTACTAAGATTTTATTGTATCGTGAGTCAATGGTTACGATAACACTGACCATACCATTATCCGCTAAGATTGTACGATCTTTAATAACAGAAGTGGATAATCCAGATGTATCATTGCCATCCACATAAATATCATCACTTTGGATACGTGTATCTGCCATAAAGACTTCTTCGTTGCGTAAGACAACCGCATCACCATTCGCCATGATGAAGATATTTTCTTTAGGAATACCAGTTTCCATACCTGTTTTCGCATGAACCTTTAACATCTTATATTCACCATGAATTGGCATAAAGTATTTAGGTTTAATCAATTGTAACATGAGCTTCTGTTCTTCTTGAGACGCATGTCCTGTGGTGTGTAATGAGTTTAAGAGTGAGTTGGTTAATACATTCGCCCCTGAGCGGGTTAAACGATTAACGACACCCGAAACGCTTTGTGCATTACCAGGAATAGGACTACTCGAGAATACAACCGTATCCCCAGGAATAATCTTAATAAAACGATGTGTTCCATTCGCAATACGTGATAGAGCAGCTAAAGGTTCACCTTGTGATCCTGTCGCTAAGATTAATACCTTATTTGCAGGAATGGTATTTAACATATTCGGTTCAATAAAGTGTTCATCACCATAAGGGATATGACCGTGTTTACGACCGACTACCACAACGTTTTCCATGGAACGACCAAATACACAGACTTTACGTCCTGTATCCACCGCAGCCTCAATAATTTGTCTTACACGATATACGTTCGATGCGAAGGTTGCCATGATTAAGCGACCTTGTGTCTTGCGCGCGATATCAAGTAACGCTTGAGCAACTTTCTTTTCACTAATGGAGAATCCACTAACTGAAGAGTTTGTGGAATCACTCATAAGAAGGGTGACACCAATTTGTCCTATGTACGCCATCTTTTGATAATCTGCATTCGCTCCAACAGGAGTTAAGTCAAACTTAAAGTCACCGGTATGTACAATTCTTCCATTTGGAGTATTGATCAATACACCTAATGCATCAGGAATTGAGTGAGTTGTGTTATAAAAACCAACTCTAAAGTGTTCTGTTTCAACTTTAGAATTCTCGTTGATAATTTCAATCTTAGGTAACTCACGCATTCTACGTTCTTCCAATTTACGGTTGATAAGTGCAGCCGCAAAGCTTGGTGCATAGATACGTGGTATTTTCACTGCTTTAAGTAAAAACGGTATACCACCAATATGATCTTCATGACCATGTGTAATAATTAATGCTTTTACTTTGTGTTGATTACGTACTAAGTAACTATAATCAGGTATAACGTAATCCACACCTAAAAGACTTTCCTCCGGAAACCGTACGCCTGCATCCAAGATAATTATTTCATCTTGATGTTCATAACAGTACATGTTCTTCCCGACTTCGCCTAAACCACCTAAGGCATAAACGAGTGTGTCAGTATTCCGATTATAGGTCTTCGGTTCAATATTTAATTCATTTTCCATAATACTCCTTGTTTATTCAATTATTAAGGTATTTTCTTCTACTTTCCAAGGATCGCTTAGATTAATATGGTCATAGAATAAGACACCATTTAAATGATCAATTTCATGTTGTAAAACTACAGCTAAATAGCCATCCGCTCTAAATTCAACCATCTCATTGGCTAAGACATCAAACGCACGAACTTTAATGCGTGCACTACGATGAACTAAACCTTGATGTTCAACTTCAACGGATAAACAACCTTCTCCAAGAGATAAGGCTGTTTTTTGTACTGAGTGAGAAATTATTTTTGGGTTCGCTAAACAGTACTCAATAAAATTCCCATCTTCATCATCTACGACAACTACGATGATTTGAACATTCACCCCAACTTGAGGTGCTGCTAAACCAACTGCAGGTTTAAGATCATATTTTTGAGCTTTTTCATCATCTCTTGAATCTTTAACATAACGCAACATGCGTTTGGCTAAAGCGATGTATTTTTTTTGTAAAGGCAAGTTTAAAAGTTCTGATTTCAATCTAAGGCTCGGATTATCATCCTTCACAATAGACGTATAAGTGATTCGATTCATATTCCCTCTATATTCCCACATCAAAAAAGATTTTTTCGCCTTTGATGATATGTAACGATCTAAAGTACAGACACATTATAACGAATTCATTCCTTAAAGTATAGTGATTTGAATTGACTTGTTAAAAAATATGAAAGTAAACGATTACATTCAAATAAAAAACTTACCAACAAAATATTTTTAATCATAAGCAAACTTATACTTATTATTTGATACAATAAATACGATGAAAAAGTTCAAATTCTCACTCAGACTTCCTAAAGGAAGAAACATACATATTCAACTAGCCATGGTCTTTTTATGCTTGATTGGTCTTCTTATGATCGTATCCGCATCCATGACAACCAATATTTCTACTCAAGCATTAATGAATACAGCACTCCGACAAATTGTATTTATTTCGATTGGTTACTTTGGCTATGTTATGTTAGCTCGATACTTTAGGATTGAGTATTTTAAGAAACTCAGTGTCTTACTATCAATTGTAATGATATTTCTACTTATTGTTCCTCGTTTCTTTGGTCCAATCAACGGTGCATACGCTTGGATTCAAATTCCTGGATTTGGTACGATTCAACCCAGTGAGTTCGCTAAACTAGGGTTAATTATCGTGTTTGCGGTGTATTTAGGCGATAATCGAAAGCGGGATATTAGTTTTGGGGATCTTATTCAGAAACCTGCGTTATATTTCATTATTACTTTTATTATCATCATGTTCTTTCAAAAGGATACCGGAACAGCGATTGTTTTATTTATAATTGCCTACTTTACTTTGTTGATGGCGGGTCATAAGAAACTTGCCAAGTTACAAATGTGGATGATTATCTTAATTATTGTTGCTGTAGTAGGGGCATTTATTGTATTGAGTCCAGCTGGTATTCATTTTATTAAGAATGCATTAAACTTACCCGATTATATGGTCGCTCGATTTGAGAATACGATTAATCCATTTGTGAATAAGTATGGTAGTGGTTACCAACTTGTAAATGGTTTAGTAGCGTTTGTAAAAGGGAATTGGTCAGGTGTTGGATTCGGTAAGAGTCTACAAAAATATGGATATTTACCTGCCGCAAAGACTGACTTTATCTTAGCGGTTATTGCGGAGGAGTTTGGGTTTATTGGAGTATTAACTGTTCTTATTCTTTATTTCATCCTCTTTTATCAGTTATTCAAACATGCGTTGAATGCAAAAGATGAGAAATCACGAATGATTCTTGTAGGAATTGGTATTTACCTATTTGCGCATTTTGTCTTAAATGTGGGTGGTGTTACAGCCTTAATTCCTCTAACAGGTGTACCATTGTTAATGTTGTCATCTGGAGGATCGAGTACACTTTCTATTATGTTTGGATTAGGGATTGCTCAAGCAGTTATCATACGTCAGAAAAGAGAAGAATCAGAATGAGAATTATCGCAGGAAGTCGCAAATCAAGAATTATAAAAAGTCTACCAGGTGAGAATACTCGTCCTACCTTAGATGTGGTTAAGGAAGCTTGTTTTTCAGTGATAGGTCCTTGGATTCAAGATAAAGTAGGTCTCGATTTATTTGCAGGTAGTGGAAATATTGGTTTAGAATCCTTATCACGTGGTGCTCAGTTTATTCATTTTGTGGATGGTTCTAATCAAGCGTGTCAGATTATTAAAGAGAATATTAAAGCACTTAATTTTGAGAAAGAATCCAGTGTTTATCGTATGGATTGTTTCCAAGCGTGTCGATACTTTAAGAGTAAACAGATCATCTTTGATTTCATCTATTTAGATCCACCTTACCAGAAACTCGATTTACATAAGCTACTCAATGCATGTTTACCGATTATTCATGAGAATAGTTTGATTATCTATGAATGTTTAGATGAAGAAGAAGTTATCATACCAGAGGCATATACGCTTGATAAAACAAAGAGCTATGGTAGAATTGCCTTATACTTCATTCGGAGGAAATAATGAAAAAAGCGATATATCCAGGGACATTTGATCCTATTACACTGGGGCATTTAGATATTATTCGTAGAGCAAGTGCGCTCGTGGATCAACTTGAAGTTGTTATTATGCGTAATCCGAATAAATCAAATTCTGATTTTAGTGTAGAAGAACGCTTAGAAATGATTTCTTCTGTTATTCAAGAATTTAATAATGTGACAGTAAGTGCACAAACAGGATTAACGGTTGATTATGCAAAAGTTTCTGGCGCAAGTATATTAATTCGTGGTATTCGAGCAGTTATGGACTATGAGTATGAACTTCAACAAGCGACAGCTAACATGGTATTAGCACCTGGAATTGAAACGGTATTCTTATTAACTCGTCCACAGTACTCTTTCTTATCTTCTTCAGTGGTTAAACAAATAGCACAGAACAAAGGCGATTTAGCTCCATTTGTACCAACTCAAGTAAAAGATTTTATTGAGAAAAAGTATCGATAGAAAAAATAATAAAATGATAAATTAAATTAGCACTTGTAAGTTGACAGTGCTAATTTTCATGTTATACTATTAGCAGACATATTGAGTGAGTGCTAAGGAGGTGTTGAAGTGTTAACAAGTCGTAAGATAGAAATATTAAAAGCTATCGTAGAATCGTTTATTTCAAGTGCTGAACCAGTAGGTTCAAAAACACTTGTAGAAAAGTTTAACCTTCCATATTCTTCTGCGACCATTCGTAATGAAATGTTAGAGTTGGAGACGATGGGTTATCTTGAAAAAACACATACTTCAAGTGGACGTATTCCTTCAACGTTAGGTTATCGTTATTATGTTGAACATCTTATGGTTGAGAAGTTGGACAATAACCTTCAAACAGCACTACAAGTTGTCTTCTCTGATCGTCAACTGAAGATTGATGAAGTGATTAAACGTAGTTGTGATATCTTAGCTCAGATGACTAATTTAACCTCTATGGTTTTAGGCCCTGAAGCAGAATCACAAACACTGGAACACATTAATCTGTTCCCAGTGGATCAGAATAAAGCAGTGGCGGTATTTATTACGAATGCTGGGCATACTGAGAATCGAGTATTCCAATTTGAAGAAAAGGTGAGTGTAGAAGAATTAGCGAATTGTTGCGCAATACTGAATGAACGATTAACAGGGACACCTCTCGATCATATTCTTGAGAAGTTACAACTGATTAAGCCCATTCTTGCACAATCCATTAAGCAGTATGAAACGATATTCGAAGCGTTCTTTAATGCCTTTATCAAATTTGCGAATACAAACTTCTACTTAAGTGGAAGCAACAACATATTTAATCAACCAGAATTTACCGATATCAACAAGCTTAAACAACTGATGCAGATGTTTGAGAACAGTAAAGTATGGAAGGATATCGGATCCAATCAAAATGCATTAAGACTCGATGTCAGTGATCATTCATCACTTGTATGGATGGATGATATGGCAGTTGTAACGAGTACATTCAAACTTGATCAAGAAGAATCCGGACAGCTTATGGTGGTTGGACCAAGTCGCATGGAGTATGATCGAGTCGTAGCGCTCATGGAGTTTATGAGCAAAGCGATTGAGACAATTTATGGAAAAGGAGATTCATCATGAGTGAAGAAAAAGAAGTCATACACGAAGAAGTTGTAGAAGAAAAGAAACATAAAGAACATAAAGATAAACATAGTGAGAAGATTAAGAAGTTAGAAGAAAAAATATCTGAATTAGAAGAACTGAATAAGAAGTTACAAAATGATTACTATAAAGCATATGCGGATGCGGAAAACATCAAGCGTCGTAATCAACAAGACCTAGAAGTCGCAAAAAAATATCGAATTCAAAGTTTTGCGTCGGATATCTTACCTGTTATTGATAATCTAGAACGTGCACTTGAAACGATTGAAGATAAAGAGAGCTCAGTGGCAAAGGGTGTCTTAATGACCTATAACCAACTGATTGAATCGCTGAAAAAAGAAGGGGTTGAAGAAATCCCTGCAGATGGTTTAGACTTTGATCCTAACTTCCATCAACCATTAATGATGGAAAAGGTAGAAGGTGTTGAACCAAATAAAGTATTGCAAGTATTACAAAAAGGATACAAATTGAAAGACAGATTATTGAGACCAACATTGGTTAAAGTAAGCGAATAAAGGAGAGAAACTTATGAGCAATAAAATTATTGGTATTGACTTAGGAACCACCAATTCCTGTGTCGCTGTTATGGATGGTGGAGAAACAAAGGTTATTGTTAACCCTGAAGGAAATCGTACAACTCCATCCGTTGTAGCATATAAAAATGGTGAAAGAATTGTTGGGGATGCGGCTAAGCGTCAAGTAGTTACTAACAAGGAATCCGTATTATCCATTAAGCGTATTATGGGTTCTAATAAAACGGTTACTTTAGAAGGTAAGAGTTATACACCACAAGAAATTTCTGCGATGATTCTTCAATACATTAAGACGTATGCAGAAGAATACTTAGGTGAAAAGATTACCAAGGCAGTTATTACCGTTCCTGCATATTTCAACGATGCACAACGTCAAGCAACAAAGGATGCTGGTAAGATTGCAGGCTTAGATGTTGAACGTATTATCAATGAACCTACCGCTGCAGCACTTGCATTCGGTATCGATAAAACAGATAAAGAACAAAAAGTATTAGTCTTTGACTTAGGGGGTGGAACCTTCGACGTATCCATCCTTGAGTTAGCAGACGGTACATTTGAAGTACTCGCAACCGCTGGGGACAATGTCCTTGGTGGTGATGACTTTGACAACGTTGTGGTGGATTGGTTGGTTGATCAATTCAAGAAAGACAATGGCGTTGATTTAAGAAATGATAAGATGGCAATGCAACGTCTAAAAGAATCTGCAGAAAAAGCGAAGAAAGACTTATCTTCCATGGTAAGTACACAAATTTCTTTACCATTTATCTCTGCAGGTGCGAATGGACCTTTACATATCGAAACTAGCTTATCCCGTGCTAAGTTTGAAGATATGACACGTCATTTAGTAGAACGTTGTGTAGGACCAGTTCGTCAAGCATTAAAAGATTCTGGCTTAACGAAGAATGATATTCACCAAGTATTACTCGTTGGTGGATCCACTCGTATGCCAGCGGTTCAAGAACTTGTTCGTCAAGAGTTAGGTAAAGAACCTAACAAATCCGTTAACCCTGATGAAGTTGTCGCAATTGGTGCTGCAATTCAAGGTGCGGTTATCAGTGGTGATGTTAAGGATGTTCTACTCTTAGACGTTACTCCATTATCATTAGGTATCGAAACAATGGGTGGTGTTATGACAACACTTATTCCACGTAATACAACCATTCCTACCAGTAAGTCACAAGTATTCTCTACAGCTGCGGACAATCAACCAGCCGTTGATATCAACGTATTACAAGGTGAACGTCCTATGGCTAAGGATAATAAATCCCTCGGTTTATTTAAACTAGATGGTATTGCGGCTGCACCTCGTGGTGTACCTCAAATCGAAGTTACATTTGACATTGACGTTAACGGTATCGTACACGTATCTGCATTAGATAAAGGTTCGAACAAGAAACAATCCATTACGATTTCTGGTTCTTCAGGCTTAAGTGATGAAGAAATCCAACGTATGGTTCGTGATGCGGAAGAACACAAAGCAGAAGATGAACGTCTAAAAGAAGAAGCAGAATTGAAGAATAAAGCGGAACAATTCATTCATCAGATTAATAAATCCCTAGAAACTGAGAATGCAAATGTGAGCGCTGAACAAAAAGCAGAAGTGACTAAATTACGCGATGAACTTCAACAAGCTCTCAATGATAACAACGTTGCGGTCTTAAAAGAAAAGATTGATCAATTGGAACAAGCAGCTCATTCCATGGCTGAAGCAATGTATAAACAACAAGATGCTCAAAATGGTCAAGCTGAAGGTCCAAAAGATGACAATGTTGTGGATGCGGACTTTAAAGAAAAAGAATAACATCAACCTAGGGATATCCCTAGGTTTTATCCTGGAGGCGAAATATGGCAGATAAACGTGATTATTATGAGGTATTAGGACTTAGTAAAAACGCCACGGAAGCGGAAATAAAGAAAGCCTATCGAAGCCTTGCGAAAAAGTATCACCCCGATATCAATAAAGAAAAAGGGGCAGATGTAAAGTTTAAAGAAGTACAAGAAGCGTATGAAGTTTTAAGTGATGCCCAAAAGCGTGCAAACTATGATCAATTTGGTCATGCGTCAACCGAACAAGGCTTTGGTCAAGGTTTTGGTGGATTCCAATCTGGTGGATTTGAAGACATTAATGATATTTTTGGATCCTTCTTTGGAGGTGGTTTTGGTTCTTCTCAAAGAAGACAATCAGGACCTCGTAAAGGTGAAGATCGACTCATGCAGTTACGCGTTGACTTCATGGATGCGATCTTTGGTAAAACTGAAAGCATCAGTTTAGATGTTGAAGAACAATGTTCCGAATGTATGGGAAGTGGAGCACACAGTAAGACTGATGTCCAAGTATGTCCAACCTGTAATGGTAAAGGACAAGTCACAACCCAACAACGTACACCTTTTGGAGTATTCCAGTCTTCCAGTGTATGTCCTGAATGTCAAGGAACAGGTAAGAAGATTCTTAATAAATGCAATAAATGTCATGGACGTGGTTATGAACGCAAACGTGTAACCGTTGATGTAAAGATTCCAGCGGGTATCCATTCAGGTCAACAACTTCGTGTTCCTGGTAAAGGTGAACGTGGTACACAAGGCGGACCGAATGGTGATTTATATCT
This sequence comes from uncultured Erysipelotrichaceae bacterium, assembly GCA_964457525.1. Taxonomy (GTDB): domain Bacteria; phylum Bacillota_I; class Bacilli_A; order Erysipelotrichales; family Erysipelotrichaceae; genus UBA2212. The sequence goes on from CAYWGS010000005.1 coordinate 13,014, forward strand.
AGAAATCTTAGTCAGCCGTCATAAATACTTCCAACGTGAAGGAAATAACATCTATATCAATGTCCCAGTATCTGCACTCGATGCGACACTTGGATGTAAGATTGATGTGCCAACCGTTCATGGTGATGTGGAACTAACCATTCCATCTGGAACACAAACAGGTACTCAATTTAGATTAAAAGGTAAAGGGGTTAAAGATCTCAATTCTAATAATCTAGGAGACCAATACGTTGAAGTTAAGATTCAAGTCGATGAGAAGTTAAGTCGTGAAGAAAAAGAACTCTACGAAAAATTAAGAAATATTAAAGGAAAAGACTCGATCTACGATCGTTTCAAAAAAGCATTCAAGTAACAGTCTTTCTGTTACTTTTTTGTAAAAAGGAGGTTTATGTATGAGCATGAATCAATTTACACAAAAACTACAGTTTATATTAAGTAAAGCAGCTGAACAGGCTTTCTCTAGTAATCATCCTGAGATTACCTGTGCACATGTTTACTTAGCCATGAAACAAGATGGTATCTTGGATGGAATATTATCTCGTTTAAATATCAATCCAAACCAGTTTGAAAATATGGTGTCTTCTGCAGTTGAACAATTGCCAACTCAATCTGAAACAAGTCAGCCAGTCTTATCTAAAGACTTAAATCAGAGTATTTTAAATGCACTCAATGAAATGAAGAAGAACCAAGAAACGCATTTAGGGGCATTGTTGCTGTTTAAAGTCATGTTATTTAATAAGACAACATTAAGTCAAAAGATTGTCGATACATTCAAACTAAATAACACAATGGTATCACAAGCGATACAAACAAGTTTACAAGGTAAGAAAGTACAATCTGAAGAATCAGAAAATCAATTAGAAGCTTTACGTAAATATGGACGTGATTTAGTTGAAGATGTTCGTAATGGTAAGATTGATCCGATTATTGGCAGAGAAGACGAAATACGAAGAGTGATTGAAATACTATCCCGTAAGACAAAGAACAATCCAGTTTTAATAGGATCACCTGGTGTTGGTAAAACAGCGGTTGTAGAAGGTCTAGCATGGCGAATTATGAAGGGGGATGTACCATTTGGCCTCAAAGAGAAACAACTCATTGAGCTCGATATGGGAGCACTCATTGCAGGAGCGAAGTATCGTGGTGAGTTTGAAGAAAGACTCAAAGCCGTACTCGATGAAGTTAAACAAGCTGAAGGCAATATCATTCTCTTTATCGATGAACTCCATAATTTAGTTGGGGCAGGTAAAACGGAAGGTTCGATGGATGCGGCAAATCTACTCAAACCGATGTTAGCACGAGGAGAGTTAAGATGTATCGGTGCCACAACCTTCGATGAATATAAGAAACACATTGAAAAGGATGCCGCACTTGAAAGACGTTTCCAAAAGATCTTAGTCGATGAACCAACGGTTGAAGATACCATTTCGATCCTACGTGGTTTAAAAGATCGTTTTGAATCTCATCATGGGGTTAACATACTCGATGAAGCAATTATCGCAGCGGCTAAATTATCCGACCGTTATATTAATGATCGATTCTTACCCGATAAAGCAATTGATTTAATCGATGAAGCCTGCGCAACCATTCGTGTTGAAATGGACTCCATGCCACAAGAACTCGATGATCTAAATCGTAAGATTATGCAGTTAGAGATCGAAGAAATATCGTTGAAGAAAGAAACGGATGAAAGAACCTTAGATCGATTAGAAGAATTACGAAAAGAATTATCGAATCTCAAAGAAGAACATAAGATCTTAGATTTGAAATGGAAAGAAGAAAAAAAATTCTTAGACCAAGTCAAAGGGGACAAAGAAGCCCTAGAAAAAGCACGACTCGATTTAGAAAACGCAAGTAATGATGCACGTTATGAAGAAGCTGCACGACTTCAATATGAGACCATTCCGAATCTAGAAAAACGTATTAAACTTGAACAAGACAAGAAGAAAGAGGGAGCTTTAATCCAAGAAATTGTGGATGAAGAACTCATTGCGAAGATTGTATCGCGTTGGACACACATTGATGTTAGTAAGTTGATGTCGACGGAAAGACAAAAACTTTTACAACTACCTAAGATTCTTGCACAACGTGTTATGGGTCAAGATGAAGCTCTACAACTCGTTAGTTCTGCGATCATGCGTTCTAAAGCACATATTCAAGATGAACACAGACCGATTGGATCCTTCCTATTCTTAGGTCCTACAGGGGTTGGTAAAACTGAAGTCGCTAAAGCTCTTGCAGCTCAACTCTTTGATGATGAAAGTAAGATTGTACGTATTGATATGAGTGAATACATGGAGAAACACTCTGTCTCTCGTTTAATCGGTGCACCTCCAGGATACATTGGGTATGAAGAAGGTGGACAACTCACTGAGGCGGTCCGTCGTAAACCGTATTCCATTGTGTTACTCGATGAGATTGAGAAAGCACATCCAGATGTATTTAATATCCTATTACAAATCTTAGAAGATGGAAGAATTACGGATAATCAAGGGGTTGTGGTAAACTTTACGAATACCTTAGTGATTATGACGAGCAATCTAGCATCTCAATATATCTTGGACAAAGATGAATCACGACGTGAACAACTCGTAATGGCAGAAGTTCAAAGAACTTTCAAACCAGAGTTCATAAATCGTATTGATGAGATTGTCATATTTAATCCATTGAATAATGCAGTATTAAATCAAATTGCGGACAAGTTTATCTCTGAACTTAGAAATCGACTACTAGCTCAAAACTACCGATTAGAGGTCACAAGTACTGCTAAACAAAATATTATTCTTGAGGGAAGTGATCTACAATATGGTGCTCGTCCAATGAAACGACACATTCAAAGACAGATTGAAAGTAAGATTGCCTACTATATTCTTGAGAATAATCCACCTCAGGATTCCAATATTCTAGTGGATTATGATAACCATGATTATGTTGTAAGAGTTAAAAATCAGATGAATTAAGCACAGAAATGTGCTTTTTTCATATTAGAGTGTGTTAATATGGTTAAGTATGAAAAAACTTTTCGATAATATTTGGTTTACTTTAATCTTTATTCTTATCCTAAGTGGTTTAGCATTAGGTCTAGCGCTTTACGATAGTTTTCCAACTGTTGTGAAGACTTTACAAGAAATTACAATAATTCAGATTATCCTTATTAGTTCATGGAGCATATTACCAAGACTTATTCATGGTTGTGTTTTATATACGATGGCACACCATATTGAACCAAGTTATAAGTATCGACAAGGTGTAATTAATTCGTTCATTGAAGGATTTGGATCAGGTATTACACCATCGAGTACGGGTGGTCAATTTATGCAGACCTATGCCTTTAAGAAACATGGATTAAAAAGTAGTCAAGGTGCTGGAATCGTGTGGTTGGATTTTTTCCTTTACTCATTATCAGTGGTATTGGTTGCGGTTGTTTTATTCTTAGGACAGTTTACTGAATTTGCACACAGTTCAATTACATTTGTATTTGCGTTAGGGTTACTCGTAAATATCTTAATGCTTGTATTACTCGGTTTAATGGTTTACTTTCCTAATATCTATCGTAAATTCATGCATTTTATCATTCACACTTTGGAATGGTTAAAACTCGTTAAGCAAAAAGAAAAGATTATGCATTCATGGAATGAAACACTTGATCACTTTTATGAAGCTCAGACTGCAATTAAAGATAATAAAGGCATGTTGTGGAAATTATTTGGATTAAATATTCTTAGAGTATTAGTCTATTTCTCTACACCAATTATGATTGGGTTGATTTTAAACCTTGATATCAATTTCTCTTCTGTATATACATTACTCGCTTTAGCTTCTTTCATTAATATTGCGAATACCTTTGTACCTTTACCTGGTGCAGCTGGCGCTACTGAGAGTTTATTTGTATTAACTTTCTCAACTGTTATTGGAAAAGCTTCGGCTTCAAGTATTATGATTCTATGGCGTTTCTTTAGTTTTTATTTGGTATTAATTGTTGGTGGATTTATGTTTTTTAGAGTTAGACATTTAAAAAATGGCAAGGAGGAAATCGATGAAAAAGTTCTTATGGATTAGTATTGTATTATTAGCCTTAAGTGGATGTAATCTTCAAGTAATTGATACAACTTGGAAATACGATTATGCCTACATTAATGTTGGGGATGAAACGATTAAGTGCGAAGTAGATTCCTGGAAAGATTATTCAGAAAGTGATATGTTACAAGTAAGGTGTAAGGATGGTCGTTCGTTCTTAGGACATGCGGCTTCTATTATCTTACAAAGTGGTGAATAAGTGATTATTAAGCAGATGAGAATTGATGATACGATCTTAGAATATCTTGTTGTGTTAGAAGATCGTAGATCCGTAGTAATGCGTTTTAGAGATGGAGCTTTAGTGGTTAAAGCTCCTTTAAATATGCCATTAAAGACACTTGATGATTGGGTTGATTCTAAGAAAGATTGGATCTTGCGTCAATTTAGAATTCAAGTGAAATTAATGGTCGATGAAAATACAATGTGGTTTCAAAATCGTAAGATTAATGTAAGATATGAGAATTATCCTAAATTAGGCTATGAATTAAGTCCGACCGAGTTAGTTATTTTATATCCTAAATCGATGAGTAAACAAACTGCCTTTAATCGTGTTCGTAAACAACTTGCACAAGATATTATTCTTCCTATCATGCTTCGTATGATGGAAGTTACACAACTAAAACCCAATAAAATAGAACTTAAGAGTTTAAAGCGTAGTTGGGGACGATGTGATTCCAATCGAAATATTCGATTAAGTGAGAAGATGATTGAATGTGATCCGCGTTTTATCGAATATGTATGTGTTCATGAACTCATGCATCTAAAGCATATGAATCATTCTAAGGAGTTCTATCAAGCGATTGAGGATGTACTTCCTGACTATAAGAAAAGACGTCGTATGACGCCTTATCAATATGGTTATTTAACCTAAAGATATAAACTTATTTCGATTTTTTCATTAATACAATAACCGCAAGAACGATTTTCAAGATAAATAATATATTCGTAATTTCTACATCATAATCGATATAAATTGGGACATTCAATGCGATTAAATTATGAATAAAGTCAATAATTACGAATAGTATGATAATCGTAATTATTTTAAATAAAAGTGAAGTAATTCTTTTCAATATATTATCCCCCTGATTAGTTACTTAACTTGATATTGTCTAATCCATTGATTGATTTCATCTTCAATGGGTTCGACATACACACTGGTATACTGTGTAACACTCACTAATCCCGGCTTTGAGTCTGGGATTTTTTTTATATCCTTAATTAATGCGACTTGTACTTCTACTTTCTTAGATCCTCTTGCTTTAGAATAATAAGCACTTAAACAAGCGGCCATATTCTTATGTTCATTGGTAATATTATCCCCTTGAAGTAAGACATGAGCTCCATGATAATCTTTGGCATGGAACCATAAATCTTTCTTTTGGCTTAATTTAAAAGTAATGGTTTCATTCTGTAGATTATTCTTACCAACATATAAACGGATATTATTATCAAGATTTAATTGAAGATAATGTACTTTTTGATTCTTAGCACTCTTTTTAGGAAGCTTAGCTCGAATATACATTCCTTTGATAAGCTCTTCTTTAATCTCCATCGCATCATGCACACTTGCGATAGCGAGTTGTTGGGTTAATCCATTAAAGTAATCTTGTTCATCTTGATTAATCTTTAATTGGTTTAAGATATGTACTTGGCCTTTTTTACCTTTTTGGTACTTGTTATAGTAACGTTGTGCATTCTGTTTACCATCGTATTTTTCATCGAGTGGAATAACAAGAGGTTCATCGGTATTAAAATCTTTGACTTCAAAGAACTTTAACCCTTTCTGTAGATCCATACCATAAGCATAGAGATAATCCCCATACGTACGCCATTTCTCACAATCCAAGGCTTCATCATACGCTTCAAGTAATTTTGGACGTTTTGATTGAGCTTTCTTTAGTTCACGTTGAATAAATTTAATCATATCCCCAGAGTGTTGCTTAATACGTTCTTTTTCCTCTAAGGATTGATAAATTAGATCTAAGCCTTCCATTAAAGGATAGACTCTAAAACTTTGAGATACATGTAAAAGAGGAATACAATGAAAGATTTCTTCTTTATCCTTTACGATATGAATATGTTCACTCTTAGAGATCATGTTCATAATTTCTTTAAAATCCTCACCTTTTTCTAAACGATGTTCAATTTCTCGTGCGAGTAAAGGAGAGAATCCATGAAATTGATTCATGATCGATTCATTTGGATTGTACTCACTGATAAATGGATCTTTACGATCTTGTTGGTCAGGGAGGGTATACTCTGCGCCAGGATGAATGGTACGCTTGGTGTTCTCATACGCTGGTATGCGCTTAAGAGCATCCATGATTTTATTATTTTCATCGACAAACACAACATTTGCGTATTTACCCATGAGTTCAATCATGAGTTTATATTGGTGTAAATCACCCATTTCATTGCGTTTTTGGATACTGATTTCAACCAATCGATCGAGACCCATTTGTTTAATGGATAAGATTAATCCATCTTCAATATGTTTTCGAAGGTACATTACAAAGTTACTGGGTTCTTGGGGTGGTACAAAGTTTTGGTTTGATATTTGAATTCGATTGTGGACTGAATGAGCAGAGATGAGGAGTTGGTACTTATCTTTGTTCGAACGGATATTTAAAAGGATCTCATTCTCGGATAAGTTATATATTCTTTGAATCTTGAGTGGGCATAATGCCTCAAGTGGTTTAATAATTCGATTTAAAAGTATTCCATCCAGTGCCATAGCTAAACCTCTATTGAAATAATATTATATCACATTGACACAAGGCATCTAAGTGAGTATGATACTTGATAAAAGAGGGCAAAAAATGAAGAAAGGTTTATTAATTATACTGAGCGGACCGAGTGGGGTGGGCAAGGGAACCGTTCGTAGTTTATTCTTTGATGATCCGGAATTAAATATCGCTTTTTCCGTATCAATGACGACTCGTTCACAACGAGCGACAGAAATAGATGGAGTTGATTATTACTTTGTCACAAAAGAGCGCTTCTTAGAAGCGATTGAGAATGATGAATTATTAGAATACGCAGAGTTTGTCGGTAACTATTATGGAACACCGATGGATAAGGTTGAAGAGCTGCGCAATCAAGGAAAGAATGTATTACTTGAAATTGAAGTACAAGGTGCGATTCAAGTAAAGGCAAAAGTTCCGGATGCTTTAACCATATTCATTGTCCCTCCTAGTATGGAAGAATTAGAGAAACGTATTCGTGGTAGAAAGAGTGAAGCACCTGAGGTTGTTGCTAAACGCTTAGAGAAAGCTTCTAAAGAAATGGAAATGGTAGGACAGTACAAGTTTGTGGTATGCAATGATGACCCTAAACTTGCCGCATCAATTATCTCTCTTATTATAAAAAGACATATGGAAATGGCCTAGCCTTCCATATTTTTTTATATGGTATAATTATCCCATGCATAAACTTGTACAAGTCTATATCGAACATAAACAATTGAAATTGAACCAATCTTATACCTATTTGGCTCCTTTAAGCTGTGAAGTCGGTATGCGAGTTGAAGTAAACTTTAACAATCAATCCTGTGTAGGTTTTGTAGTAGAAACAGAAGAATATGATGAACAGAAAATATTTGAATATAAACAAAAAGAAATTGAAAGAAAAGAAGTATTAAGAGTTATAGATAATGAACCTGTACTCAATCAAGAACTCATTGAATTAGGTTTTTGGATGGCAGACGAGACATTATCTCCAGTAATTAGTTGTTTTCAAGTCATGTTGCCAAAAGTAAAACGAATTAGTTCAAGCTATCAAGATGCACAGATGGAGAAATGGGTTCGACTTATTAAAATGCCTGAGAAGTGTTCACCTCTACAAAATGAAATAATAATAGAACTCAAGGAAGATAAACGATTAGCTGATATACAAGGTTCACGATCTAGTTTAAATACCTTAATTAAGAATGGATACGTAGAAACCTATCTAAAAGAAAAGACTTATCAGAATCAATTTATACAACAAAAATTACCCAATTATACATTAAGTGATAAGCAAAATAATGCATTGGATAAAATCCGAAAAACGGATAAGAATGTTATCTGTTTGTTTGGGAAAACAGGATCTGGGAAAACAGAGCTCTATTTAAAACTTGCAGAAGAAGCGCTCAAACAAAATCGACAAAGTTTAATATTGGTACCTGAAATCGCATTGACTGAACAAATGGTCCGTCGAGTACAAGAGCGCTTTGGACAAGATGTTGTGGTGTATCACTCACATTTAAGTGATCATGAACGATATCTACAATATAAACGTGTCAGTGAAAATGAAGTATCCTTGGTTGTTGGGACGCGATCCGCAATCTTTTTACCATTTAAAGATTTAGCATGGATTATCTTAGATGAGGAACATGATTCAAGCTATAAACAAGAATCCTTGCCATACTATCATACGCGTGATGTAGCGATTAAACGTGCATTGCATTTTAATTCAAAAGTGATTTTAGGTAGTGCAACACCAAGTTTTGAGACCTATGCAAGAGCACTAAGAAATGTGTATCAAATGGTCGAGTTGAATGAGAGAGTAAAGGGACAATTACCATCGATTCGTGTTATATCAAACCCACGTAATCGAAAGAATATACTTGCACAAGAAACCATCGATTTAATTCAATCAAGAATCACTCAACATGAACAAGTCATTCTCCTATTAAACCGTAGAGGATTTGCGCCAGTTTATCAGTGTGTTGAATGTGCAAAAGCGATTGAGTGTACAGCCTGTGATCGACTCATGGTTTATCACAAGGAAGACCAAACTCTAAAGTGCCATAGTTGTGGATTATCACATCCTGTACCTCATACTTGTCCAAGTTGTGGTTCACCTAAACTCAGAATGATGGGATATGGGACACAACGACTAGAAGAAGAGTTACATCAAAGAATAGAAGGTATTCGTGTCTTACGTATGGATAAAGACTCTACAGCGAATAAGAATGGTCATCAGAAAATACTCGATGCCTTTAATAACCATGAAGCAGATTTATTGCTTGGAACACAGATGATTGCGAAGGGATTAGATAATCCTAGAGTTAGTGCATCGATTATCTTAGATATCGATCGTTCTCTATTAAGAACCGATTATCGAAGTGTTGAAGATGCCTTCTCACTGATTGTACAAACAGCAGGAAGAAGTGGCCGAAGTCAGTTAGAGAGTGAAGTACTTATTCAAAGTGATTTAGGTAATCATTATGTCTTTAATTCTGTTTTTAAACACGATTATCCACGTTTCTTTGCGCAAGAAATGGGATATCGAAAGTTAGGGCAGAACCCACCTTATACCTATCTCATAACCATTACTCTATATGGAACAAACCAAGAAAGTTTAAATCGTAATGCACGATTGTTATTTGAACGTTTACAACATGATTCGATTAAATGCTTAGGTCCAAGTGATATGGGCAAGGTGAATTATACCTATAAGAATCGTATAATATTAAAAGGAAAAGATATTCAAGAAATGCGTCTTTTCCTAAAGAAAACACTCGATGAAACGGTTTCGATACACAATTGGAACTGTTTGATCGATGTCAATCCAATGGGGATCCTCTAATGAAAGCAAGACAACTCGCTTATGAAATTCTATATGATGTGATTGTACATGAACAGTACGCTAATTTAGCTTTGAAACAACGACTCTCTGAAGTTGTGCCTATCGATCAGACGTTGTGCACTTCAATCATTTATACCTGTTTACAGAATCATCGTTACATACGTGCTTTATGGCAAAGACATACCAGTTATTTTCCATCGTCTAAAATAGCTGTTTTATTGGATAGTGCCACAACTCAACTTATCTTCTTTGATCGTGTTCCGGATTATGCGGTACTGAATGAGACCGTTGAATTGGCTAAGAAGATTGAATTCAATAGCGCAAAAATGGTGAATGCGGTTTTACACAAAGTGATTCAATGTGGAAAAGAAAAACTGATAGGAACAGATGATTTGGATACCATCGCATTAAATGCGTCATTACCAACGTTTATTGTAAAGTTATGGAATAAACACTATGGACTTGAACAAACCTTACTCAATGCCAAGGCATTGTTAGAACCTTCTACATTATGTGGAAGAGTTAATCCACTAAAGATTGATCCCGATGAGATATTCTATGATCCCAATGTAAGACGTGGTGTTTTAAGTGAGCATGCATTTTATACCAAAGATAATCTGGTACAAAGTGATTGGTTTAAGACTGGTGAATGTTGGCTTCAAGATGAAGCGAGTCAAAGTGTCAGTGATTTCTTAGAAGTAGAAGATCATATGAATGTGTTAGACGCATGCAGTGCACCAGGGACGAAGACAGCCGCTACAGCTACTTTGATGCATAATACAGGCCATATTGATGCGATTGAATTACATGAAGTTCGTAAACAACTGATTGATAAACAACTGATTCATCTAGGGGTGACCAATGTAAGTACCTATACCATGGATGCTTGTTTTGCGAAAGAACATTTCAAACATGATTTTTATGATAGAATACTAGTCGATGTGCCATGCAGTGGTTTAGGAGTCCTTCGACGTAAAGCAGATATTAAATTACGTGTAAATCCTGAACAATTGGATGAACTACAAGCTCTACAAGCCTCTATTTTAGAAGGTGTTTATGAATGTTTAAAAGTAGGGGGTTTGATGGTTTATTCAACCTGTACGCTTAATCGCAAAGAGAACGAGATGCAGATACAACGTTTCTGTGAGAAACACCCTGAATTTAAATTGATGGAAGAGAAAACGATATTTCCTTATCAATATAATACGGATGGTTTCTACATGGCTAAACTTAAACGATTTGCATAAATATGGTAAGATAACGATATGAAAAAAACGATATATGATTTTAACTATGAACAACTTAAAGAATGGTTGTTAGGACATAACGAAAAGCCTTTTCGTACAAACCAAGTATTTGGTTGGCTTTATCGTAAACGCATTAATGAATTTAAAGAAATGACGGATATTAAACAAAGCTTAATTGATACATTTGATCAAGAATTTGTTGTAAATCCAATCAAACTTAAACAAAGACAAGCCAGTAAAGATGGAACGGTAAAATACTTATTTGAACTACAAGATGGTTTTTTAGTTGAGACAGTGTTAATGCAATTTGATTATGGGAAATCGGTCTGTGTTAGTTCCCAAGTGGGATGCAATATGGGCTGTACTTTTTGTGCGAGTGGACTTTTAAAGAAGAACCGTGATTTAACTTCGGGTGAAATGTTAGCTCAAGTTATGTATGTTCAAAAAGAACTCGATGTACTTGAACAACGTGTGAGTCATATTGTCATCATGGGGACAGGTGAACCATTTGATAACTATGATAACGTGATGAACTTCCTCTATACCGTTAATCATGATTTAGGTTTAGCCATCGGTGCACGTCATCTTTCAGTGTCAACTTGTGGTGTTGTGCCTCGTATTCGTCAGTTTGCACGTGAAAAAGTTCAGTACAATCTTGCGATTAGTTTGCATGCGCCAAATGATGAATTACGTTCTAAATTAATGCCGATCAATAAAGCATATCCTCTAAGTGAATTAATGGATGCACTCCACGAATATTCAACCATGAATAATCGTAGAATAACCTTTGAATACATCTTACTCAAAGGAGTCAATGATCAAACGGAACATGCCAATCAATTAGCCCATTTAGTTAAAGGGATGAATGCTTATGTTAACCTTATTCCTTACAATGTGGTAGATGAACATGGGTTCAAAGCAGTCGATTTTGCGTCTGCGATGAAGTTTTATGATAAATTAATGCGCTTAGGTGTCAAGAGTACTCTACGTAAAGAAAATGGTGGAGATATTGATGCGGCTTGTGGACAACTAAGGGCTAAAGCTGAAGGTAAACTTTAATGAAGATGGTCGGTCAGAGTCACATTGGATTATTACGACGAATCAATCAAGATAATTTTTTGATTGAAGAAAAAGACGGTGTTCAATTAATGATGGTCTGTGATGGAATGGGTGGTGCGAATGCAGGTGAAATCGCTTCTTTAATTGCGACTGAATCGATGCGTAAACAGTTTACATCGACAGATTTTAGCCATTTCTCAATCGATAAATTAAAAACATGGTTGAAAGAATCTTTTATTAAAATGAATCAATCCATCTATGACGAAGCTCAATTAAATATCGATTACAGTGGAATGGGTACGACTGCAGTAGCCTTTATGACATTTAAGGGTTCTATCTTTTGTGCCAATGTGGGGGATAGTCGTGCGTATGTGTTGGATCAAAATAATAAGCTTATGCAAATAACTGAAGATCATTCATTGATCAATGAATTGATAAAATCAAAAAGAATTACACTTGAACAAGCTAAAACACATCCACAACGATCGGTTTTAACCAATGTGTGTGGTGTGATGGATAAGATTGTAGTGGATATTTTTGAAGTACCATCCAATGTGAAAGCATTATTGTGCTGTAGTGATGGTTTACATAATATGTTAAGTGATAAACAAATAGAAACGATTTTAAGACAAAGACGATCCGTTGAACATAAAGTAAATCAACTCATCGAAGAATCCAATAAAGCAGGGGGTTATGACAATATAACTGTTACGCTTGCTTGGAAGGTGAAATAAGTATGTTACAAGTACTTGCGTCACGTTACCATATCATAAAACGATTGGGTGAAGGTGGAATGGCAGATGTCTACCTTGCTCAAGATGAATTACTCAACCGTGAAGTTGCCATAAAGGTGCTGCGCGGTAATTTAGCATTGGAACCTGTTTCACTATTACGTTTTCAGCGTGAAGCCAATTCCGCAAGTGCATTAACACACCCAAACATCGTAGAAATCTATGATGTAGGTGAGGAAGAAGGACTTCATTATATTGTGATGGAGTATATTCGCGGTCGTACCCTTAAACAACTGATTGCACAACGGGGTGCACTAGAGAAGAATGAAGCACTTGCGATTATGGATCAGTTGATTTCCGCAGTTGAAGAAGCTCACAAAAAGAATATTATTCATCGAGATATCAAACCACAAAATGTTCTTATCAAAGATGATGGGACAGTTAAGATTACAGATTTTGGGATTGCGACGGTATCTGACTCTTTACAATTGACCCAAGCGGATACAGTTTTGGGTAGTGTACATTATCTTGCGCCAGAACTTGCGAGAGGCGAGAGTGCAAGTTTTCAAAGTGATATTTATTCATTGGGTATTTGTTTCTATGAACTCTTAACGGGTGAAGTTCCATATCGTGGAGAAACACCGGTTCAAGTAGCGATGAAGCACTTGAAGGATGAAATTCCAAGTGTACTTGATTTCAATCCTAGTTTACCGATGTCGATTGAGAATATTATCTTAAAATCCACCGCAAAGAATCGTGCTCATCGTTATAAATCGGCGGAAGAAATGCGTGCTGATTTATTATCTTGTTTATCGGATAAGAATAAAAATGTTAAACGTTTAGAATTTGATCAACCTCAAGAGAATGACCAAACCATTATTATTAATAAAGTAAATGGATTAAAAGAAGAAAAAACATCTAAATGGAATATTAAATCACTATGGGGATTAAGTTTGGTTATTGTGTCATCCACACTACTTATTCTTATTCTATCCGTTAGTGGAATTTTTGATCCAAACCGTAATATGGTTGAGGTTCCAGATTTAATGAGTATGACACTTGCGGAAGCACGTGAAGCCATCTTTGATTCTGGTATTGAAATTGCGTCCTCAATTACATATGAATTGACAGATAGTGTCGAAGCAGGAAAGATAATCAAAGTTACGCCAAGTGTCGGGACAATGATTGAAAAAGGATCAACCATTAGTATTACCTTAAGTGAAGGAATATATTTTGTAGTAGATGACTACAAAGGACGTAATATTGATGAGGTCAAGAAAGAATTAGAGGATACTAAGATTAATGTTCGTGTTGAATATTCACCAAGACAAGATGTACCATCTGGATTAATTCTTGAACAAACCTTGTTAGATCCAGATACGAAACTTGATCCTAAACGTCAATATGAAATTAAATTTATTGTATCTGCACCGGTTGAGTTTTTAATCCCGCAAATCGTTGGAGTGAACATTAATATCGCAAAGGCTCAACTAGAAGCATTAGGTGCTGTTGTATATCTGAACCAATTATCAACCGATGGATTAACAGAAGACCAAATATCTAAAATTGTTCGTGATGTCGTCGTTGATATCACACCTGAACCGTTAACCTATTACACACAAGGAGCCAATAACTTTATTGAGTTAAGTTACTATTAATGGACAAAGCAATCATTATTAAAAATATTTCAAATCGATATACAATCTTAACCGAGGACCAACAAGAACTCATTGCGCAAGGAAGTGGTAAGCTCAAGTTTAATTCTTTACCTTTAGTAGGGGATCATGTGGAATATGAGCTTCGTGAAGATGTGGTTATGATGACAAAGGTTTTACCGCGTCATAATGAGATGAAACGACCTTCTATTGCGAATGTTGATCAAGCATTGATTGTGATGAGTGCCGTTAAACCTGATTTCTCTACACAACTCGTTGATCGTTTTGTTTGGCTGGTTCGTAACGCGAACATTGAACCGGTATTAATCGTGACTAAACTTGATTTAGTACCTGATGATAGTTCAATTTATCAAGATCTTAACCAATATGAAAAAGATGGAATAAAAGTCATTCGCATCGCGCGTGGTAAAGAAATTATTGGTTTAGAAGATACAATCAAAGATAAGATTAGTGTTTTAACGGGTCAATCCGGAGTCGGTAAATCCACATTACTCAATCGTTTAAATCCAGGTTTTGTTTTACAAACACAAGAAATATCCAAAGCATTAGGTCGTGGTAAACATACAACTCGACATGTACAACTCTATCCAATTGTAGGAGGATGGGTTGCGGATACACCTGGTTTCTCATCTCTTGAGTTTGGAGATATTGAATTAAAGACATTTGATTTATTGGTTAAAGAATTTGATCCATATCGTGAGAAATGTCAATTTAGAGATTGTTCACATGTGAATGAACCTAAATGTGCTGTTAAAGATGCGGTTAATCAAAATCTTATCAATAAAGATCGATATACCCATTATCTAGAAGTTAGACAACTTATCATCGATGAAAGGAAAACATACAAATGATCATTGCACCTTCTCTCTTGAGTATGGATTTTACTCAAACCCTTAAACAATTAAATGAAATAAAAGAGAGTCAAGCGACTTGGCTTCATTTTGATGTGATGGATGGTCATTTCGTTCCTAATCTAAGTTTTGGACCAGATATTTGTAAACAAGTACGTAAGCATAGTGATTTGTTTATGGATGTGCATATTATGGTGAGTGATCCAAATTATTTCTCGGATGTGTTTATTGAGGCTGGAGCGGATTTAATTACGTTCCATCTTGAAGCTTGTCAATCTGAGGAAGAAGTATTATCGATTATCAAAAAGATTCATGATAAAGGGATAAAAGTTGGATTAACCATTAAACCAGCAACCGATGTTAAAGACTTACTTCCATTTATGGATAAGATTGATTTAGTTCTTATCATGAGTGTTAATCCTGGATATGGTGGACAAAGCTTTATTCCAAGTGCATTGGATAAGATTGCATTCTTACGTCAGTATATTGATGAAAATAAATTATCCTGTTTAATTGAAGTGGATGGTGGAATCAATGCGGAAACAGCACAATGGGTTCTTGATGCTGGTGTTGATGTCTTAGTTGCGGGTAGTTATATCTTTAAGAATGATATCAAGGAAACAATCAATACATTATGGAATCTGAAGTAACCTTAGTTTTAAGGGATGTACCTTATCAAGTTAAAGGGGATTGTGTTGGGGTTGAGCGTGGAGCTTATGCTTTAGTTCGAGACCAACATGCTTTAGTTTGTGCAATAGGGGACTTTGATTCAATTAATGTGAATGAGTATGAAGTCATTCAAAACAAGGTTAAGAATATAATAAAAGTATCATCCATTAAGGATGAATCCGATAGTGAACTTGCTGTACAATGGTGTATTAATCAAGGATATACGCGTATCCACGTTTATGGGGCATTAGATGAACGTTTAGATCATCAACATATCAATTGTTTACTTGCGTATAAATACCCTCAAATCATTTTATATAACGATATAAACAAGATACAAGCCTATGAAGTAGGTGACTATTTAATTGAGAAAGAGGAATATTTGTATTTCTCTGTTTTTGCCTATCATCCAGCAAATATAAGTTTGATTGGATTTAAGTATCCATTAAATCATTATGATCTTAATATAGATGAGTTA
>CAYWGS010000006.1:0-29362 GCA_964457525.1 uncultured Erysipelotrichaceae bacterium
AGCACAAGTACGAAAATCTTCTGGTGGTGGAATAATGTTAGCGAATGCCATAAATTTACTTGGCTTTACATTTGCAACAATGGACTATTATAATGCTAATAAGCCAACTGTTATAAGTAACACAAATAGTAGTAATTCAAATCAAGAATCTAATAATCAGAATCAACTTCAGTCTGTTCAAGATGATCCTACTGATGATTTAAGTAATAAGAACAGTAATGAGGGTGGGTTAAACAAGATTGTAAATAGTGCTGATGACGTTGTTTTCAAGCAAAGCTCAATTGATAAGGCGTTCACTAAGCACAGTGCAGATTTTGGCAAATATGCTGATGGTAGCAAAGCTAGCCTCCAACAGTTTCAAAATGATGTCTCTAACCTCATAAACAATGGTATTCAGAAATCCGGCACTTGGAAAGGCGTTGAAGGTACCCATATATACAATGCAACGACTAAGCAATGGGCTTTTGTAAACGCTGATGGCACTTTTAATACTGCATTTAAACTAAGTGATAATCAGTTTAAGTATTTGTTAGAAAGTGGGGTGGTCAAATAATGAGATTGGTTAATTCTGTATTATCGCTAGAGCCTTTAAATGAAACGGAGATTTATTTAATAGAGTCCGCACTAAGAAAAGAGTACTCCTTGGAAGTCATAGTTCAAAGTTACAAATATGAAGATCGTCAATATTTTGAAACAGACTTTGATATTATAGACATTGTTTTCACAAGTGAGTCCATATATGAAGATATAAATAGATTGATTGGGGTTTATACTAGAATAATTCCAAATGCAGAAAAGAGTTTTGATGTTATTATCGCAAATGATGATACTGAATCCGAGATACTTCAATACGAAAGTAATTTTAATAATGTTTCCGGTTTTGGTCTTTTCATTACAGGTAGAATAATCCCAGACATTCAACCTTATTACAAGTCTGAGATATGCAACGCTTATTTAAATTTTGACAATGTAAGTTTTGATGTTATGTTTTGAGTTAGCGGTAATAGGTAACAAATATAAATGGACAAAGTTGTACACCTATAAAACGGCTAAAATTGGCGGTTTACAGCACTGCCGACCACCTATCTGACTCACAAAGGCTCATTTCGACCACGTAACAAGAATCTCTGAATCGTCGGCCATTGCCGTCGAATGTAAAAGGAAGGGGTCGCTTGCGACCACCTTCCTTTATCCTGCACCGAAATAATATTTAGAGCAGGCAGTGGTTTTATCTCAAAAAGCGAAGTGGATCGCTCGCCAAATTCGTCCCAAACAGACGCTTTTCATCTCCAGTGGTATCTTTAAATCCACATGGGATGAGAAAACGCCACACAGGGCGAACGTGTGCGACAGGTAGGCAATAAAACACCTGAGTCAGTAATGGCAATGCTTTAGTCGTCATCGGATTGAATGGCTGCTCACAAAATAATCGGTCACAAAGCCCCAATTTCGGCTTCGATTACCCTCAGTGGCATCCTTGCTCGACTGAGGACTTGAAAACGCCACACAGGGCGAACGTGGGGCACACAAAGGCAAGATTAACACTTAGTCCAGTGATGCCAGTGGTTTAAGTTTAAAAACAGCGTTACTTCTCAGCTAAAAGTTCTGTCATCGTTCAGCCAGATTAAATACCATTCCCGCTACCCCTCGGTTCATGGTGAACCCCTACTTGACAGCTATTTTGGCATCTGGTAAACTGGGACGCAACTGGGGGGGTTAAGGGGGGCGACGGTTTCTCCAAAAATCCTTGCTGGACTGACCAGAACTAAAACAATAATTATCAATCAACAGCAGAGAAGAAAAAGGTTTTAATACTTTTCTTTCTCTGCTGTTATTATTTTTTGAATCATAGTATTTTCAACATTTTCCTCAAAGTTTGACTTGTAATCGAGCTGAACCAGAGTTAATATCACACACACGACTTCGAGATAGTTAAGTCTATTTCCAGAAGTTACCTGTTTCTGACAGGGTGTACTCTTGCTACGGAGACTGGTTCTCCCAGACCCAATAATACTTACCCACCCTTGTCCCCTTGGTTGTCAGAGGATGTAATTCCAGGAGAGAGACTTATCAGTTGAGGTTGTAGTTCGGTTGCCAAACAGGAGGACAATGTTGAATGAATAAGCGTAAAGAAGACCTGATTTATGTGGGCATAGACCTGCATAAAGACTCTCACACCGCAGTCATTTTAGACTGTTGGAACACAAAACTTGGCGAGACTACCTTCGCCAATACACCAGCTGAATTTCCAAAGCTGGTAAGAAAAGTAAACAAATTCTGTACCGAAAACAAAGAACCAGTCTATGGGCTGGAGAATGCTTACGGCTACGGTCGAGGATTAGCAGTCTTGCTTATTGCCAAAGGTTTGATGGTCAAGGATGTCAACACTTCCCTTGCTCATAGACAAGCTAAATGCCGAGCCATGTACAAAAAAAGCGACAGCGACGATGCAGAAGCCATCGCACTTGCCACCATCAACATGCTGTATACACTGCCAGATGCCTGTCCAAACGATGCCTATTGGTCATTATCCCAAATGGTTAATCGCAGAGACAACATCATGACGCAACGGATCAGACTTAAAAATCAACTCCATGAACAGCTTTGTATTGCTTATCCAAGCTACAAGCAGTTCTTCGAGGACATCAGTAGAAAGACTGCCCTGTTCTTTTGGGAACACTATCCGTCTGAGAAATATCTCAGAGGCAAAACGCCTGAAAGCCTTGCAGAAGAAATTAAAGATGATGGTCACAACAGTTTTTCAGTTAAACGCTGCAAGATTATCTTAGATGCCGTTAAACGTGACCACACAAAAGCGAAAGAATACCAGAATTATCGAGATGTAATTACGAAGGGGCTTGTCAAAGACCTTCAGCATTATGACGAGCAATTAAAGGCTGTAGACAAGGAATTGGAGCAACTTTACCATGACCTTGGCTGTACACTTGCCACCATGCCCGGTATGAACATTACCACGGCAGTAAAAATCATGTCTGAAATCGGCGATGTCAATCGCTTTCCAAACCCTGCAAAGTTGGTACAGTTCGCAGGCATAGCCCCCATCAAGCTCTCATCAGCGGGTAAGGGCAAAGATAAAGCATCAAAGCAAGGCAATCGCAGACTCAAAGCGACCCTTTACTTTCTTGCGATCCAAATGATTCAAGTTTCAACCAAAGGCAAGCCAAGAAACCCTATATTCAGAGACTATTACGACCGTAAACTGGCAGAAGGTAAAAATGCCAAGCTGGTCTTAGTCAGCATAGCCAGAAGACTGGTGAACATCATCTATGGCATGCTGAAAAATAAAACTGAGTATCGACTTCCATGCCTTGAAAATGTTCAAGTTTCAGAATAATGGTACTCGAAAATAACAGAGCATGGTAAAACGTAGGCAGTAGTAATTTTTTAAAGAACAGAATGCTGAAAAGCACTGATTTTTTAAGAAATAGCCACCGCCCACCTCAACATAAGCAGTTGGAGTGTATGTCAAGGGTGGGACAGCAAGTGGTGCTGACAACATAGCAACTGGAGCGAAACTAAAAGAATTCTACAGTCAAGCTAAAAAATATGGTACTGGTTCGATAAAAGAGCTTGAAAACAGTAAATGTAGGTTTTATGGTGATGTTAAAGCAGCAGCAAATGAAGGAGAAATGGCTGGAGCGCGATTAGTTAGAGAATGGGATCCAGCAACAGTAGCAACTAGAACATGGTAAGAGACTGTTGACCACACCGGAAATATTAGGCAAGTTAAACCTAACCCAGATCTTACTGGTGGTGTAAAAACTCATTACATGTTTGATGTTGATGGCAATTATACAGGTAGTTGGGTGCCAAAAAAAATAGGAGTGTAAAAAATGAAACAACCAACAAAACAAGAAATAATTTCAAAACTTCAGAATGTACTCAGCGGCGAATTAACGAGAGAAAAAGTATCAAATTGGACGATGCAATATATCGACAATGACGAACTTGAAATTGATGATTTCACAACATGGGAATTTTTAAAGGAGATTGGTGGTATTGACGTTATTGAAGCTCCAAATGTCTATCTTTATGGTGATGTAGACATTAAAAAGTGGATTTCAGGAAACAGTGATATTTAGCTTTATATGTAAAAGAAATGGGGCTCAAAGATTATAAGGTTACTTCCAAAATAATGGAGTACAATCGAAAGTGGATACTTGAGCAAATTATAAGCGGTCGTGAGATTATTGACATTGGATTAGATGCCAACAGAAAGACGCCGAGTATTTTCTAAGAAATGGAACAAAATATGAAAAAGAACTACAAAAGCTTCACCCTGGTTGGAATGCACACACTAAACTGCAATGAGGTGAAATATGATTGCTCGAGAAGGATATTATAATGCTGTTAGAAAGTACTTTAACTTTCTAGTAGAGGGGTATGATTTTTTAGAAGTGGATGAAAAGTCCAAAAATTCAATGCTCTACAATGTTGAATATACTGATAAGAATCATACTATTTCAATTTCATATGAGATAATGGGTGAAGGTGTGAACATTGTCATTTTTAAAATATTGAACAATAAAAAATCGGATTATGAAAAGTTCCCAGAACGAAGAAATTATTAAGCATCTCAAGGTATACAAATCTTTATTTGAACATTTTGGAAAGCCTGAATCAAAGTTTGAGGAAGAACTGATGAAGAAAGCAGAGTTACATTCAAGTGTTATGAGGACAAGCATTTTGAACAAATAGTCAATAAAACATTCAAACATCTCTAAAAACACCTTCAGAATCGCTTGAAATGGTGGTTTATGAGCTTTACCGACCACGTATCACGTCGGAACTGCCGGCGAAAGTCACTGGAAGGTGGTCGCAAGCGACTACCTTCCTATATTTTGTACCGAAATAAAAATTCGAGCAGGTAATGTTTTTGCCCTAAAAGACGAAGTGAACTCAAATCAAATTCATCCAAAACAAACGTTCCTCCATGCTTCAATACTTAAGAGCAAGAACGTATCATACCAAACTCAAACAATTCTTAAGTGAAGATACGGTAGTAGGTAAGAATACCCATCCGTTATCCCAGAATCGATATGCCTTAGAGTTAAAAATAGTATTACTTATTATAAATGAGTGAATGACCACATTTGGTACCTATTGTAATTGTTAATGATAAACATAAAAATGCACCCTAATAAATAGAGTGCATTTCTTATAATCATTGTATAAATCTTATCGGTTGTAATATTCAACAACTAATGCTTCGTTAACGACGTCATTTAATTCAGCACGTTCTGGCAAACGAACATAAATACCTTTCATCGCTTCTTTGTCAAATGTGACATAGTTCTTTGTGGAAACAGTAGCTTCTAATGCTTCTTTGATTGCTGGCATATTACGTGAAGTTTCCTTAACAGTAATAACAGATCCAGGTTTAACAGTGAATGAAGGGATATCAACCTTACGTCCATCCACAAGGATGTGACCGTGGTTAACTAATTGACGAGCTGCACGACGAGTTCTACCTAAGTTCATGCGGTATACAACATTGTCTAAACGACTTTCTAATAAGAATAAGAAGTTATGACCAGTGTTACCTGAAGCATGTTGAGCTTTTAAGTAAGTGTTGTAGAATTGACGTTCAGTAACTCCATACATAAAGCGAATACGTTGTTTTTCACGGTGTTGTTGACCGTAGTTTGTTAGTTTTGCAGGACGTGAATCTGGTGCTTTACCAGGAGCCGTCGTACGTGGTCTCTTACCAGCGAATTCTTCACCAGTTTCAAGAATTGAAAATTGTAAGCGTCTCGATACTTTCCATACCGGACCATTAATGCGTGCCATTTTGTTACCTCCTATGGTTTACTCAAATCATGGGGGACAAATTTTCATCTAATGTGTTAATCTAAGAATTTCACCGTTGCAGCTAGGGTACTCTTCGCCAGATGTGATTAACGCTCGTTACATGACTTTGTCTGCCGCGTTTTGACGCTTTAACAGTTTAGCATTTGTTAACCATAAAGTCAAATGATGAAAGAGTCGAATCGAGGCTTGGATTATGCTACAATAAAAAGGAGGTGAAATGGTATGAATTTTGACAGTATTTTACAGATTATACAACGAATTGAAGTGCAAATTGCATTCGCTGTTCTAATTGTTTTTGTCATCTTATTTTTAGTTATTAAACGCATAAATATTCATCAATTAAAGCAAAAAATGCAAGCAATTGAGAAGCGTTATAACAATGTAAAAAGTATACCATTACCATTTAAATTAAACAAAGCGGTCGCACTTGCTCGAGTTAATCCTGAGATTCTTGCGAATGTGAATGACTTTAAAAATAGTTTTGAAGATATTCAAGAAAACTTTAAGTCCATTACCCATGTTTTAGCTGAGACTGAAGATGCGATTGTCATTGGCAAAGCGAAACATGCGAAACTAAATCTAATTGATTTAGCTCAAATGTTAAATCAAATTGAGAAACAAGTCGATCAACTAAATAGTAAGTTGGATAGTATCTTAGAAGAAGAAAACCAACAAAGAGGACAGATTACGGAGCTCAAGGAAATCTTTAGACATACAAAAGCGGATTTAGTAGCGCGTAGTGTTCAATTAGCACATAGTTATCCTACCTTGGAAACACGTTTAAATGATATTGAAAAGGCATTTACTTCTTTTGAAGAATGGATGTATGCGTCTGAATTTGCGAAAGCTAAAGAGAAGATGGAAGAGATTCAAATCAATTTAGATGAACTCCGTAATTGGTTGGAAGTCTTACCCGATTTAATTACGTTAGCAAATGGAATTATTCCTAAGCAAATGGATGAAATTGCGGATTATACCAAACGTTTGATGGGTCAACAAGTCTATACCAAACATTTAGAAGTTGAAAAGAATTTAGAACTTATCTCTGAGACAACTCAACAGGATCGTATTAGTTTGAGTCGTTGTTTAGTTAAAGAAGTAGAAGAACATTTACGTGAAAATCAAAAGCGTTTAAGTCAATTACTTACATCACTTCAAAAGGAAGAATTAGCGCATGATGAATGTGCTAAGACACTCGAACAAGTCGGAAGTGGAATTAATGAGATTCGTGAGTTGCATCATAACTTAACGGAACATTTAAAGAAGGATGCGGGTCGTTTTGGTTGGGAAGATTTAACGGAATTACTCAATGATAAAGCGAAGGCATTAAAGTTATTGGAAACGAATCATAAACAATACTTGAAAGTTGTTGAAGATAATAGTTTACCTAGTACAACTTTATTAATGAACTTAAAAGAATCGATGCAGTTGATTCATAATACACGTAATGACTTGAATCATTCTTCAGAACGATTATCCTCAGCTCGTAATGATGAAGAAAGAGCGAAGAAACAACTTCTTAAACTTCATCTTATTATGAATGAAATACAAGTTAAGATTCGTAAGTTTAGATTACCAGTTATCTCAGAAACCTATGAAGGGGATTTAAGAAAATCCTATCAATATGTCAATAGTATTGCGAAGTTATTGGATGAGCCTACAATCGATATTCAACTCTTGAACGCAACAGTAAATGATGCGATTGATCATATCTATAAACTCTACAACAATGTTAATAACTTAGTAGGAACCGTAGAAATGATTGAGAATGCGATTGTGTATGGCAATAAATATCGAAGTTTAGATTCTGATCTGGATACACAGTTAACTCGTGCTGAGCTCCTCTATCGTAATGGGGATTATACCCAAGGTATTAAAGTCGCAATCGCAGCGATTGAAGCCGTTCAACCGAAGCATTTTGAAGGTTTAATTAAGGAGAATGCGAAGAGTGCGCACTAGTCCGATTTATTTTGATCACGCAAGTTCTACACCCGTTCATCCAGAGATTATTAAGAATCTATCTGAATTAACCTTAGTTCATTATGCGAATAGTGAATCCCTTCATGAAGCAGGACTTACGATACAAACCATGATACGTAAAAGTAGAGAAGCAATTGCTTCTCTTCTTGGCGTTTTAGCTTCTGAGATAACGTTTACCTCAGGCGCAACAGAAGCGAATAATATCTTGATTAAAGGAATCGCATTCGCTTACCAACATAAGGGAAAACATCTAATTACCACATCCGTTGAACATTCAAGTGTCTTAGAGAGTTTTCAAGATCTTGAGAAGTTCTTTGGTTTTGAAGTAACTTATTTACCGGTTGATCAAGATGGAAGAATTCGAGTAGGTGATTTAGAAAAATCGCTTAGAAAAGATACGACATTAGTGAGTATTATGGCTGTGAATAATGAAACAGGAACAATCATGCCAATTCAAGAATGTGCGAAGATTGTACACTCAAATTCACAGGCTATCTTTCATGTGGATGGGGTTCAAGCGTTAACTAAGATTGATCTTGATTTACGTTCGATCGATTGTATAAGTTTCTCTGCTCATAAAATAAACGGAGTAAAAGGAAGTGGACTCTTTGTTAAAAAGAAGAATGTTCAAATTCATCCATTAATTACTGGAGGATCTCAAGAAGATGGACTACGTCCTGGTACTCCGAATGCGATTCATCATATCTTATTCGCAAAAACATTAAGATTAGCATTGAGTCAAAACAAAGATCGTGTTCGAAGTATAAAATCGTATTTAATTGATGAATTGAGCCAAATCGATGGGATTGTGATCAATAGTCCATTAGAAGGATGTTCCAACTATATTCTGAATATTTCATGTTTAAAAGTGCCTTCTCAAATAATGCTGAGTTGGCTCAATCAAAACAAAATATATGTATCTGCTATGGCGACTTGCCTCAATCGTGATGCACAACCATCACATGTATTAGAGGCAATGGGATTTGAAGGGAATCGATTAAATGGTGTAATCCGGATTAGTATCGGTTATACTAACACCATGGAAGAAGCGAAAACGCTTATTTCCGTCATTAAGGAAGGGATTGTGAAGCATGGCAGAGATTAAAACAGACCGTATTTTAGTTCGATTTGGAGAACTATCCAATAAAGGTAAGAATCGTGGTTTATTTGTAAGACAACTGATACAAAATTTAAGATATCAATTAAGTAATTATCCTGAACTTCGTTATCGCAATCAATTTGATCGAGTCATGATTGATCTCAATGGGGCAGATTCAGAAGAAGTAATAGAACGCGCAAGACATGTGTTCGGAATTCGTTCCTTAAGTCCTGTAGTAGTAACACCGACTGATTTTGATCGTATTAGTGAAGCTTGCTTAGAACTCATGAAACAAGAGAAGATTGGGACATTTAAAGTGGATACCAATCGTAAAGATAAGACATTGAACTTCAAATCGAACGATTTAAACCTTAGTGTTGCGAAGGCTATCTTAAGTCAAACTGAACATCGTGTGGATGTTCATAACCCTGATATTCGTATTCGTATCGATGTCGATGCGGAAAAGGCGAGCATTGCGGTAAAGACCATATTAGGTGCACAGGGATTCCCGATTGGTGTTGGAGGTAAAGCCTTACTTCTATTATCGGGTGGGATTGATTCGCCTGTAGCGGGTTATTATACGATGAAACGTGGTGTAGAGATTGAATGCATACACTTTGCGGCTCCACCGTATACAACGATACAAGCCTTAGATAAGGTTAAACAACTCGCTGAGAAACTCAGTGTATATCAACCACGCATTAAACTACATGTCGTGCCATTTACGGACATACAACTTGAAATCTATAAGAAAGCTCATCCTGCATATACCGTTGTATTAATGCGTCGTGCGATGATGAAGATCGCTGAGAGATACATGCGTGAGAACAAGATGTTAGCGCTTGTCAGTGGAGAAAGCTTAGGACAAGTCGCAAGTCAAACCCTACAAAGTATGGCTTCAATACAAGATGCGATGGATGGATTAATCTTAAGACCTTTGTTAACGTTTGATAAAAATGATATTATCGATGTGGCAAAGAAGATTGGTACCTATGAAACATCCATCTTACCGTATGAAGATTGTTGCACGATATTCAGTGTTTCCAATCCAATTACAAAGCCTAAATTAAAAATAGTACTGCTCGAAGAAGCAAAATGTGAACTCGATGAACTCATTGAAGTCGCTTATAAGTCGATTGAAACCAGTGAAATTCGATATCACCAAGAAACATATCTATAGGAGGCATTATGGCATTTGATCGTTTAACCGAAAAATTAACAGAAAGCTTTAAGCGAATTACGAAACAAGATCGTATCTCAGAGAAACATTTAGATACACTTTTAAGTGATGTACGATTGGCATTACTCGATGCGGATGTGAATACGCAAGTCGTCAATCAATTCTTAGATAAGATTCATTCTAGTGCATTGAATCAAAAAATCTTAACATCGTTAAAACCAAATGAAGCATTGATGAAGTTGGTCTATGACGAACTTGTAGAACTCTTAGGACCAGATACACCAAGTTTCGATTATCCTAAAGGACAAAAGAAAGTTATTCTATTTGTTGGTCTACAAGGGACAGGTAAAACCACTTCCGCCGCTAAATTAGCCCAATTACTTCGTTCTAAGAAAGAACGTAAAGTCTTATTGGTAGCGGCTGACTTAGCACGTCCAGCAGCGATTGATCAATTAGAAATCTTAGCTGAACAAGCACAAGTATCTGTGTTTGTTGAGAAGGATGAAAAGAATTCACTCAATGTTGTTAAGCATGCGATGAAATATGCGGAAAAGAATAACTTTGATACCATCATCGTGGATACAGCAGGCCGTTTAGCGATTGATGAAGCATTGATGTTAGAACTTAAACAAATTCATGATTATCTCAATCCAGATGAAGTATTATTAACCGTCGATGCGATGACTGGACAAGACGTCATTCATACAGCAGATGGCTTTAATCGTAATCTTAACCTAACAGGTTTAGTTGTGACGAAGTTTGATGCAGATGCTAAGGGTGGTGCTGTATTATCCGTTAAAGCACTCACTGGTGTACCCGTTAAATTAGTTGGTACAGGTGAAAAGTTAGATGATACGGATATCTTCTATCCAGATCGTATGGCAAATCGTTTAATTGGGATGGGGGATTTACTCAGTCTCGTTGAACAAGCCCAAGAGAAGATGGATATTGAAGCAGGTCAAAGAAGTATGGATCGTATCATGGAGGGTATCTTTACCTTTGATGATATGTTAGATCAGTTTAATCAATTATCAAAGATGGGTTCACTACAAAACATGTTAAAGATGATTCCAGGCGCAAGCCAATTAGCGAATCAAGTGAATGATAATGAATCCAATGCGATGATTAAGAAGAATAAAGCGATTATCTTAAGTATGACTCCAGAAGAGCGTGAAGATGCGTCTTTATTACGTGCATCACGTAAAAATCGTATCGCAAAGGGGAGTGGTACGACCGTTAATGATGTGAATCGTTTAATCAATCAGTATGAAAAAGCAAAAGATCAAATGCGTTTATTAAAGCGTTTAGCAAAGAACAATCCAAATATTAAGTAGTGTAAAGGGAAAAGACTTGACAGATAAATTATTTACGCTATACTAAACAAGTAAATACATTAGGAGGACCTTATGGCAGTAAAAATTCGTTTAAAAAGAATGGGTGCTAAACAAAATCCATTTTACCGTATTGTAGCAGCAGATTCCCGTTATCCAAGAGATGGTCGTTTTATCGAAAACATCGGTTATTACAATCCATCAACTACACCAGCTGAAGTTAAAATCGACACTGAATTAGCGCTTAAATGGTTAGGCAATGGTGCTCAACCAACTGAAACAGTTCGTAACTTATTATCCAATGCGGGTGTATTAAAAGCATTCCACGAATCAAAGAACGCGAAGTAAGTCATTATGAATCTTGAACAAGCATTATTGGAGTTGGTTCAACCTTTAGTGGCAGACAAAACCAGTTTGAGTGTCAAAGAAATGGCCAGCTTGGATGAGAATGAAGTATTGCTTTACGTCTATGCAAAAAGTGAAGATGTGGCTCGTTTAATTGGTCGTCAAGGCAGTATGGCTACCGCTTTACGTAATGTAATGGCGATTGCGACTCGTGTCCAAAACAAACGCATTTCCATTAAATTTGAGTCTTATTAGGATGCGTCGCATCCTTTTTTAAACCTATGACAAATGAAAAAATAAGAGTTGGAAGAATTGTAAAAGGCTTTGGGATCAAAGGTGAAGTTAAAGTAAAGATTTATACAGACTTTCCTGAGAAACGCTTTAAGTCAAAAAAGACCTTGTATATCGAAAGAGATACAGGATTTTTAGATGTGGTTGTGGAATCGGTACGCTATCATCAAGAACATGCCCTTATTAAGTTTGTAGGCTATCCGGATTTAACCAGTGTCGAACCCTTAGCTCAATCTGATTTATATGTCGATCGTTCGAGCATTGATACCAAAGAAACCGTTTATTACTTCCAATTAATGAATATGGAAGTGGTGGATGAGAATGATAAACACATTGGGATTGTGAGTGATGTAATGGAAACACCGGCTCATACTGTTTTACGAATTAAGACAGACGAAAAGGATATTCTAATCCCTTATGTCGATGCGTTTATTATTAAGGTTGATGAAAAGAAGAATCGAATCACGATTAAATGGATGGAAGGTCTATGAAAATCAGTATTTTAACCTTGTTTCCAGAGATGTATGAAGGATTCTTAAACACTTCGATTATTAAGAAAGCTCGTTTAAAGGGCTTGGTTGAAATTGAATGTATCGATATTCGATCTTTCACAACGAATAAACATAATCGAGTGGATGATTATCCATTCGGTGGTGGACAAGGTTTAGTGATGGCAGTACAACCTGTTCTCGATGCCTTGAATTCAGTTAAACAAGCGAATTCGTATACATTGATTAGTAGTCCTAAAGGAACAACCTTCAATCAAAAGAAAGCTCGTGAGTTAAGCTTAAAAGATCATATTATCTTTATTTGTGGACACTATGAAGGGATTGATGATCGTATCTTAAATTATGTGGATGAAGAGATTTCGATTGGTGATTACATCTTAACGGGTGGAGAACTTGCGTCGATGGTTATCAGTGATGCGATTACTCGATTACTCGATGGGGTTATCAAAGAAGCGTCCCATCAAGATGAGAGTTTTGAGGAACATCGTTTAGAATATCCTCAGTATACACGTCCACTGATTTATGATGGAATTGAAGTTCCTGAAGTCTTACTCTCAGGCCATCATGAAGAAATTCGTAAGTATCGTTTAAAAGAATCATTGCGTCAAACTTGGCATAAACGACCGGATCTATTTATAAAGGAACCGTTGAATGAAGAAGAGACGAAGATGATGATTGAAATATTGAAAGAAGACTTAAAAAAAGGTTGATTTATACTTCAATCTTTGGTATATTATTAAAGCCTATGGCTAGGCAGTTCCGCTGATCACATGATGACATGAACTGTGAGAAAATAAAGGAGCGCGAAATATGAAATTGAATTTAGTTGAAGAAATTACTCAATCTCAATTACGCACTGATCTTCCTGATTTCAAACCTGGATACCAAGTCCGTGTGGATGTACGTATTCAAGAAGGTGACAAATTCAGAATTCAGGCGTTTGAAGGCCTAGTAATTGCACGTCAGGGAAAAGGTATCGGTGAAACATTTATCGTTCGTAAAATGTCTTCCCAAATCGGTGTAGAAAGAACATTCCCAGTTCATTCACCTATTATTGAGAATATTACTGTGTTACGTCGTGGTAAAGTTCGTAGATCTAAATTGTTCTACATGCGTGGACGTTCAGGTAAAGCATCTCGTTTGGTCGAAATTCGATAAGAAAAAGCCGGTTTTTACCGGCTTTTATTCTAATTATGAAAGAAAACAAGAGTTATTCAGCGGTTATAGAATTCGCTAAGAGCATTTTTACAAGCTTAATTTTTGTTTTGGTACTAACGAATTTTGTCGTTAAACCGATTAAGGTTAATGGGGACAGTATGTTCCCAACATTAAAAGATCAATCACTAGGATTTTCGAATATCCTAACTTATACATTATTTGGGGTTAATCGAAATGATATTGTGATTGTGTATGTTGAGTCGTTGAATGAGTATTTGGTCAAACGTGTTATTGCATTACCAAATGAAACGATTGAAGTCAAAGATGATAAGGTCTATGTCAATGGTGAAGAAATCAAGCAAGATTTCTTAGATCAAGATTATGTCAGTCAATTCTCAACATTTACAAATGGATTTAATTCTGTAACACTCGGTGATGATGAAGTCTTTCTAATGGGAGATAATCGTCCGTATTCCAGTGATTCTAGAGTATTTGGAGCATTCAAATTAAAGGATATTATCGCAAAAGATGCGTATATTTTTTATCCATTTAATGAAATAAATTGGTTTAAAGGAGATTAAATGAGTATTCAATGGTTTCCGGGTCATATGACTCGAGCAAAACGTGAAATGCAAGAACGCTTAAAAATGGTGGATATGGTGATTGAATGTCGTGATGCACGCATCCCGATGGCATCGATTAATCCACTTATTTTTGAATTGGCAAAAGACAAGCCTAAACTCATTGTTTTAAGCAAATTAGATATGTCTGATCTTAAGGCAACAGCCGAATGGATGAAACATTTAAGTAATGAAAACACGATTGTATTAGCCCTTGATTTACTCAATGATGATACTCGTAAGAAAGTTTTGGATGCGTGTTTATTGGTTATGAAACCAAAGTTTGAACGTTGGAAAGCACGTGGTATCGGAGCTCGTCGAATCAAAGCGATGGTGGTAGGAATTCCGAATGTTGGAAAGTCTACGCTCATTAATCAACTCGCTAAGAAAAAGATTATGACAACAGCAGATCGACCTGGCGTTACGATGTCACTTAAATGGGCGAATGTACACCCTCAACTCGATTTACTCGATACACCTGGTGTATTGTGGCCTAAGTTTGATGATCCTCAAACAGGGATTCATCTAGCGCTTGCGGGATCGATTAGTGAAAAAGTATTACCAATTGATCAGTTAGCGTATCTTGCGTTTGAATTTGTTTTAAAACACTATCCAGAATCACTAAAGAATCGTTATGATTTTGTTGGGACTGATCCAAAAGATTTCTTTGAACATATTTGTAAATTGCGTCTATATATTAAGAAAGATGAACTACAAATTGATCAAGCTTATAACACATTCTTAAGAGAGTTAAAACAAGGGATCTTAGGTCCAATGAGTTTTGAATATGTCCAAGATTTGGCTTGAAGATGAAATAACAGATGAATGCATTCTAGGACTTGATGAGGCTGGACGTGGTCCACTTGCAGGTCCTTGTATTGTGTCTGGGGTTATTCTTCCAAAAGGGTATCAACATCCTTTAATCAATGATTCTAAGCAATTATCGGAGAAGCAACGTAAACAATGCTATAAGGATATTTTAAGAGATGCATTGTGGATTATGATTATTTCGGTAACGCCTAAAACAATCGACAAAGATAACATCTATCAAGCAACAAAAAATGCGATGAAGTTGATTGCGTCTTATTCGGATGCGAAGATTGTTTTAACCGATGCGATGCCTTTTACAATTAAGGATAAAGATATCCGTGATTATGTAAAAGGAGATTCACGAAGTATTAATATTGCGGCTGCGAGTATTATTGCCAAAGTAACACGTGATCATATGATGGAAGAGTATGATAAAGAATATCCAGAATATGGTTTTGCACAACATAAAGGTTATCCAACGAAGAAACATGTGGAAGCACTCAATCAATATGGAATTACTCCAATCCATCGATTAACATTTGAACCGGTAAAGTCAATGACACAAAAAACGTTATTTGATTAGGGAAGGAAGTTTATAACTCATATCTATAGTTATGAACTCTGAACAACTCTTAGCGTATAGTATTAAATATGAAGGGGATTATGCATCAATCCAACGTGCAATCCATCAAAATGAACCCTATCATCCCGTAAAGGATAAGGGTTTTTATTTCACTCTGTGTGATGATATTTATCCTGATTCTTTAAAAGTATTGAAAAATCCACCTTTTGTACTATACTATCGAGGAAACCTAAATTTATTACAAAGTGAATGTGTATCAGTGATTGGAAGTCGGAATGCTTTACCATATGCGTCTAAATGGACAGAAATTGTGGTCAAAGAACTCTCGAAGAATTATGTTATTGTGAGTGGATTAGCTAAAGGAATAGATGGATTAGCGCATGAAGTTGCGCTTGAGTATGGAAGTACCATTGCGATATTGGGTTGTGGGATTGATGTCATATATCCGATATGCAATAAAGATTTATATCATAAGATTATGAAGAATGGATTAATTCTATCCGAGTATCCAGGTAAAACGGAGGTACGTAAACATCAATTTGTGATGCGAAATCGGATTATTGCAGGTTTAGGTCAAAGTTTATTTGTGATGCAATCGAACTTAAAAAGTGGTTCAATGATTACAGTGAATGTCGCACTTGATTGTGGTAAAGACGTTACTTGTTTACCCTTTAATTGTGATCAAGTTGAAGGAGAAGGGAATAATTTTCTAATCCAACAAGGCGCAAATATCTTGACAAACCCTCTAGAATTGACCAAACTATGAAATACAGTGAAAAAAAACGGTAATCGTTTAATATAGGAGCAGTTATGCGTAATTTAGTAATCGTGGAGTCCCCATCGAAGTCCAAAACCATCCAGAAATATTTGGGAGATGATTTTGAAGTTGTCTCATCCAAAGGTCATATTCGTGATTTATCAACTTCTGGCAAAGGTGGTTTAGGGGTCGATGTCGAAAATGGATTTAAACCGACATATAAGATCAATAAAGATAAAGGTGATACTGTAAAGCAACTAAAGACGAAAGTCAAAAAAGCAAAAATGGTTTACCTTGCGACTGACCCTGACCGTGAAGGTGAGGCAATCTCTTGGCACTTAGCGGATGAGCTCGGTTTAGACAATACCAAAGCACAACGTGTTGTGTTTAATGAAATTACAAAACCAGCGATTCTTGAAGCCTTTGAACATCCACGTGATGTCGATATGAATCTAGTACGTTCACAAGAAACTCGACGTATCTTAGATCGTATTATTGGTTTTAAATTATCCAAATTATTACAAAGTAAGATTTCATCAAAATCTGCTGGACGTGTACAATCTGTTGCGCTTCGCTTAATCGTTGAAAAAGAAAAAGAAATTCAAGCGTTCGTTCCAGAAGAAAAATGGACAATCAAAGCTTATTTTGAAAAAAATAAAACAGAGTTTGATGCGGAGTTAGAAAAATTTGAAGGTAAGACTTTAAAAATTAAGAACCAAGCAGAGAACGATAAAATACTATCGGAATTAAACAATGAGTTTAAAGTTCAATCCATAGTAGAGAAAGCTGGCGCAAAAGCACATAAGTTCCCATTTATTACGTCTACGCTCCAACAAGAAGCTGCGAACAAACTCAACTTCCCAGCGAAGAAAACGATGCGTATTGCGCAGAAGTTGTATGAAGGTGTGGATATGAAAGATGGTCAAGAAGGTTTGATCACTTACATGCGTACCGATTCAACTCGTTTCTCAGATGGGTTCGTTAAGGATGCACAAAACTTTATTCGTAAAGAATATGGTCAAGAATATGTTGGTTTCTATAAAGTAAAAGAAAATAGTAATGCTCAAGATGCGCATGAAGCGATTCGTATGACGCATATTGAATATACCCCTGATTATTTAAAAGATATTCTAAGTGCAGATGAGTTAAAACTATACTCACTCATATATGCTCGTTCACTCGCATCACTCATGTCTTCCCCAAAAACGAAGACCATTACGGTTACCTTGGATCAAAAAGGGTACCAATTTGTGGCGAAGGGATCGAAGTTAGAGTTTGATGGTTATTTAAAGGTTTATGGTAAGTACGAATCCAGCAAGGATAAATGGTTACCAGAACTTAACCAAGATGAAATCTTACATAGTCTAAAGAATGAAGGAACACAAAGTTTCTCTAATCCTCCTTTACGTTATTCTGAAGCTCGTTTAATTGAAGCTCTTGAAAGTAAAGGAATTGGTAGACCAAGTACTTATGCGATGATCATTGATACGATTATTGAAAGAGCTTATGTGACCTTAGAGAAGGGTGAATCCAGTAAGACGAAAGTATTTATTCCTACTGAACAAGGATTCTTAACGGATTCTAAACTTAAAGAACATTTCGAATCGATTATTAATGTCGACTATACGGCTCAGATGGAAAGTGAACTCGATCATATTGCGGAAGGCAATCAAGATCATGTGGAAGCTTTAACTCGTTTCTATAATCGCTTTACACCACTCTTAACCCAAGCGTATGAAACGATGGAAAAGATTGCGCCAGTTGAAGTCGGTCGTGATTGTCCAGTATGTGGTAATCCACTTGTTCAACGTAAAGGTCGTTTCGGCCCATTTATTGCATGTAGTACCTATCCAACGTGTAAACATATCGAAAAGATAGAAAAAGAAAAAGAAGAACCTCAATTTACGGGTGAAATGTGTCCAAATTGTGGATCACCACTCGTTATGCGTAAAGGTCGTTTTGGCCCATTTGTCGCATGCAGTAATTATCCTACTTGTAAGACCATTATCAACTCAAAGGCAAAAACACAAGAAGTGAAAGAAACCGGTGAAATGTGTCCGGATTGTGGTAAACCGCTTGTTGAGAAGATGAGTCGTTATGGTAAACCATTTGTAGGATGCAGTAATTATCCTAAATGTCGTTATATTCAAAAGAAAGCGAAGCGTGAAGATGGAGAATAAGTTTGTACGTGTCATTGGGGCAGGGTTAGCTGGATGCGAAGCAACCTACCAATTAGTTAAAAGAGGTATCCCAGTTCATTTATATGAAATGCGACCAATCAAGTCATCACCTGCACACAAAACCAATGATTTTGCGGAACTCGTTTGTTCAAATTCTTTAAGAAGTGATCAACTTCTCAATGCGGTAGGTGTACTTAAAGAAGAATTAAGAATGTTGGATAGTTTCATCATGAAACATGCGGAAGCACATCGTGTTCCAGCGGGAAGTGCCTTAGCAGTGGATCGTGAAGGCTTTGCGAAGAGCGTTACTGAAGAAATTAAGCAACATCCTCTTGTGACTGTTTTTCATGAAGAAATCACAGAGTTGGATGAGAATATTCCAACTATTATTGCGACAGGTCCATTAACTTCGGATCCACTCGCAGAATTTATTCGTAATCGATTTAATCAAGAATCACTTTATTTCTATGATGCGGCAGCGCCAATTATTGAAAAAGATTCGATTAACTTCGAAAAGGCTTATTTTAAATCTCGTTATGATAAGGGTGAAACCCAAGATTATATCAACTGTCCAATGACTAAAGAAGAGTTCGAGGCCTTTTATCATGAACTCATCAATGCGGAAACTGTCACATTAAAAGAATTCGAAAAGGAAATTTTCTTTGAAGGCTGTATGCCATTTGAAGTTATGGCTAAGCGTGGACCTAAGACCTTAACCTTCGGACCAATGAAACCCGTGGGACTTGAAAAAGATAATGGTAAGCGTGCTTATGCGGTTGTACAATTAAGACAAGATAATGCGGCGGCTTCTCTATATAATATTGTAGGATTCCAAACTCATTTAACCTGGCCGGAACAACGTCGTATTATTCGTATGATTCCAGGTTTAGAGAATTGTGAATTTGCACGATATGGTGTAATGCATCGTAATACCTATATCAAATCGCCACTCCTCTTAAACAGTAATTATCAAAGTAAAGATGTACCAAATTGGTACTTTGCAGGACAAATGAGTGGTGTTGAAGGTTATGTGGAATCTTGCGCAAGTGGTTGTATTGCGGGGATTAGTCTAGCGAGAAGACTCTTAGATCAAGAAGTCTTTACCTTTGATCCAAATACGATTATTGGAGCGATGGCGTATTATGTTACTCACACTGATCCAGATCATTTCCAACCAATGAATGCGACTTTTGGCTTATTGAACTATGATGACAAAGGAAAGAAACATGATCGTAAAGAACGCTATGCTC
This sequence comes from uncultured Erysipelotrichaceae bacterium, assembly GCA_964457525.1. Lineage (GTDB taxonomy): Bacteria > Bacillota_I > Bacilli_A > Erysipelotrichales > Erysipelotrichaceae > UBA2212. Next base: position 19,926 of record CAYWGS010000006.1, read on the forward strand.
AAATGGCGCTTGATGCATGTAGAACAATGATTCAAAAATATGATGTATAAAGAAATCGATGACTTTTTAAAATCCATACGATTAAAGAACACAGGTTCTAAACATACTGAAGCTGCATATTTTCGTGATTTAAAACAATTCTATGATTATTGTTTGAATGAAAATGTTCAGGATTTTAAACAGGTTGATTTACCTTTTATTCATTCGTATATTCATCATCTAAATACAAAAACAAAACAAGGTCTTAAATCGACCAGTTTAGCGCGTAAACTTTCGAGTTTGCGCTCTTTTTATGACTTTTTAGTATCTCAAGAAGTATTGGATTATAATCCATTTCATGATTTGAGTCCGATTAAGAAGAAACACCATCTACCGGATTTCTTATTATTTGATGAAATGATGGCTTTATTAGACTCATTTGATTTAAGTGATCCTGAAGCGTATCGTAATCGCGTTATGTTTGAGCTTATGTATGCTTGTGGTTTACGTGTTTCTGAGTGTGTGAACTTAAAAATCAGTGAGATTGATTTTCAAGATATGAGTTTGCGTTTTATTGGTAAAGGAAGTAAGGAAAGAATGATTCCTTATTATCCAAGTATGAATGAACTCTTGTTAAACTATGTTAAACATGTGCGTCCTACATTCAAGAATTCATTTAAACACGACATTGTGTTTGTGAATGTAAAGGGAGATCGTATGACCTCACGTGGTTTTCAATATCTCTTAGATAAGAGTGCACTTGAAGCTGGGCTTAAACGAACCGTACATCCACATATGTTAAGACATAGTTTTGCGACACATTTATTGGATAATGGGGCTGATTTAAGGGTTGTCCAAGAACTCTTGGGACATGCGAATCTAAGTACAACTCAGATTTATACGCATGTGACCTTGGATCGCTTAAAAGATAGTTATTTAAAAGCCTTTGAAAGGGCAAAAAAGTAGTTGATAGACTTGTCAGAAGTGTTTCACTATGGTATATTATTCAATGGCATCTTATGGAGATGTACTTCACACATCAGGGATTCACAATTCCGTGCTCAAAGAGTTAATTGTGTCAGAACTGGTGGAGGACTAACGGAAAGCGAGGATTACAAATGTCAGTCGTATCGATGAAGAAGTTGTTAGAACATGGGACTCATTACGGTCATCAAACCAAGAAATGGAACCCAAAAATGAAGCCGTATATTTACGCGGCTAAAAACAAGGTATATATCATTAACTTAGAAAGAACTTTAACTAAGTTGGATGATGCTTACGCAGCACTACGTGCTATCGCTGAAAAGAACGGTAAAGTATTGTTTGTTGGTACAAAGAAACAAGCTCAACAAATCGTTTTAGATGAAGCGCTAAGAAGTGGATCATTCTACATTAACCAACGTTGGTTAGGTGGAACCTTGACAAACTTCAGAACAATCCAAAAGAGAATCAAACGTTTACTTGATATCCAAGAAATGGAAGCAAGTGGAACATTAAGTGTTTATCCAAAGAAGGAAATTGCGCAAATTAAGAAGGAAGAAGCACGCTTAGAAAACTTCTTAGGTGGAATTAAAGACATGAAGAAAGTACCTGATGCGGTATTTGTTGTCGATCCTACTGAAGATTACAATGCAGTTTTAGAAGCTAAGAAATTAGGTATTCCTGTATTTGCGATTACAGATACTAACTGTGATCCAGATCTAATTGATTATGGTATTCCAGCAAATGATGATGCGATTCGTTCCATCAAGTTAATCGTTAGCTTAATGGCTGATGCGATTGTTGAAGCTAAGGGTGGTATCTTAACATATGCTCACCAAGAACAAGATCTTGAAAAAGATATTACGATGAGCGATGTTATTATTAACGTTAACCAACAAAACGAAGAAAACGAACGCCGTCGTAAACAACGTATGGAAGAACGTCGTCAACGTGAAGAACGTTATGGCCGTAAGCCTTACGATCGTAATGACCGTAATTCATCTGATCGTCCAAAACGTGATTTCAAACAATATACTCCAAGAACTGAAAAAGCAGTTGAAACTCCAGTAGTTGAAGCTGAAAAAGCAGTTGAAACAAAAGAGGTAAGTGAATAATGATTACTGCAGCACAAGTAAAAGAGCTAAGAGATAAGACTGGCGCTGGTATGATGGATTGCAAGAAGGCATTAACCGAAACAAACGGTGATATTGCGCTTGCGATTGATTGGCTACGTGAAAAGGGTATTTCTAAAGCAGCTAAGAAAGCGGATCGTATTGCGGCTGAAGGTTTAACAAAAGCTTTAGTGAGTGGCAATCGTGCAGTTGTATTAGAAGTAAACTCTGAAACTGATTTCGTTGCGAAGAATGAACAATTCTTACATTTATTAGATGTTGTTGGTCATGCTTTACTACAAGGTAATGCAAAGACTGTTGAAGAAGCTCATGCTTTAGTTTTCGAAGGTAAAACTTTAGAAAACTGGATCGTTGATGCGACAGCAACAATCGGTGAAAAAATCACTTTACGTCGTTTTGAATTATTAGATAAAACAGATGCAGAAGTATTTGGTTCATATGTACATATGGGCGGTAAGATTTCTGTTGTTACTAAATTAAGTGCTACTGAAGATGGTGATGTTGCGAAGGATATGGCAATGCAAGTTGCTTCTATGAATCCTAGCTACATTTCTCGTCAACATATGCCTGCTGAATACGTTGAACATGAACGTAAGATTCAATCTGAAATCATTAAGAATGATGAAGCTCTAGCGAGCAAGCCTGAAAATGTTCTTAAAGGTATTTTAGAAGGTCGTTTAAGCAAGACGCTTCAAGAATCTAGCTTAGTTGATCAATTGTTCTTCAAAGACCAAGACAAAAAAGTTGCGGATGTATTAAAATCTGCTAAAGCTGATGTGGTAGCGTTTGTTCGCTATGCTGTTGGCGAAGGTATTGAGAAGAAAGCTGACAATTTTGCGGAAGAAGTAATGAACCAAACTTTTGGTCAGTAAAAATCTGAAGGACACATTTTGTGTCCTTTTATTAAAAGAGGAGGCAGCATGTATAAACGAATTTTGTTAAAATTAAGTGGCGAAGCACTAGCAGGAAGCAGTAATGGATATGATCCAGAAGTCTTGGCACAGATTGCGAATGAAGTAAAAGAAATTACTGAATTAGGCATTCAAGTTGCGATCGTCGTGGGTGGAGGTAATTTCATTCGTGGTAAATTTGCAGAACAAATGGGAATTGATCGTGTTCAAGCAGATTACATGGGAATGTTAGGTACAGTGATTAATTCAATCGCTATTCAAGGTGTATTTGAAAAACATGGAATTATCACACGTGTTCTATCAGCCATTGAAATGAATAAGATTGCGGAACCTTTTATTGTTCGACGTGCTGTACGTCATTTAGAGAAGAGCCGTGTCGTTATTTTCGCTGCTGGAACTGGTAGCCCATATTTCTCAACTGATACAACTGCTTCACTTCGTGCGTCAGAGATTGGCGCAGATGTTATACTTATGGCAAAGAATGGTGTGGATGGCGTTTACGATGCAGATCCTAAAGTTAATCCAAATGCCAAACGTTATGATCACTTAAGTTATCGTGATGTCATCCAACAGAATTTGCAAATTATGGATCACACAGCTATTACCATGTGTAATGATAATAATATTGACCTTATCGTATTTAATATGAATCAAAAGGGTAATATTCGTAAAGCTGTTGTGGATCGTAATATTGGAACCATTATTTCAAAGGAGAACAATGAATGAAAGCACATTTAGATGCCGCTAAAGAAAAGATGTTAAAACGTATTGCGAAGTTAGAAGCACATTTTCAAACGATTCGTACGGGTCGTGCTAATCCAAATCAATTAGCTGAAGTTGCGGTTGATTATTATGGAACACCAACCCCTATTAATCAAATCGCTAGTATTCAAGTTGTGGAAGGTCGTCAATTGGTTATTAAGCCATACGATAGTTCTATTTTACGTGGCATTGAACACGCAATCCAAGCTGCTAATTTAGGATTTAATCCTACGAATGATGGACAAGTGATTCGTATTCTTGTTCCTCAATTAACGGAACAAACTCGTAAAGATTTAACCAAAGAAGTAGCTAAACATGCAGAAGAAGCTAAAGTTGATTTAAGAAACATTCGTAGAGATGCGAATGATCAAATTAAGAAAGATGATACTTTAACGGAAGACTTAGAAAAAGAAGCACTTGAAAAAGTTCAAAAATTAACCGATGAACACATTAAGTTAATTGATGAAATTGTTAAGGCTAAAGACAAAGACATTATGACAGTATAAGCTCACTTCGTGAGCTTATTTTCTAAAGGAGACTCTATGGGATTTAAACATGTTGCAATAATCATGGATGGTAACGGACGATGGGCAAATGCTCAAAATAAAGTACGTACATTTGGTCATCTTCAAGGTAGTGAAAAGGTAAGAGAAATTGCCATTGCCGCAAATGATCTAGGTTTAGAGGTTTTAACTTTATATGCTTTTTCAACTGAGAATTGGAAACGTCCTAAAGAAGAAGTGGATTATTTAATGGCACTACCTGATGTGTTCTTTAATAAGTTTTTAAAAGAACTCATGGAAAAGAATATCCGTATTCAAACCATAGGTGAATTGGATGCTTTCCCTGAATCAACGCGTAATGTTCTTTTACGTGCTATTGACGCAACTTCGAAAAATACGGGGATGGTCTTGTGTTTTGCGATGAATTATGGCTCTCAACGTGAGATTTTCTTAGCTGCTCAACACTATCATGAAGCTATTGTAGATGGTATAATATCTAAAGATATTACACTTAGTGAATTTGAACAATTCTTGATGACTAAAGATTATCCCGCTGTGGATTGTTGCATACGAACATCCGGTGAAATGCGCTTATCCAACTTCTTATTATGGCAATTAGCGTATGCAGAATTGGTGTTTGAACCGTGTGCATGGCCAGATTTAACGGCAGATCATTTTAAAGAAATTGTATTGGATGCACAGAAAAGGGATCGTCGTTTCGGAGGCCTTTAATGAAACAAAGAATATTAACCGCACTTGGAATCACAGCTGTCGTCTTACCTACATTTTTGTATGGAGGATTACCTTTTAAGTTAGTCGTGTTTTTCTTCATACTAACAGCCTTATATGAAATGTATGCGGTTAAGAAAGATAGGTGGCCGATTTGGTTGTATTTACTTATGGTTGCTTTGATTATTCTATTTGCGACGTTAGATCTAAATAGTTTATATCTTGGTATGATTATCTTACTGATGTCTTTGTTTGTAATTACCATAACCTTTGATTGGTTTACACCTTTAGACTTAGGTTATATTTATACCTTAATGATTTTACTTACCACCGCATTACGTGCTGTGTTTGTAGCGGTTAGTTATGGACGAATTGAATTAGTCTATATCTTACTTGCGACCTATGCGACCGATACTGGAGCTTATTTTGCGGGTTATTTCTTTGGTAAGAATAAACTCAATGAACGTATTTCACCTAAGAAGACCATCGAAGGTTCAATTGGTGGTTGGTTGTTTGGTTTTGGTATTAGTCTACTCTATGCCTATTTCTTAGTAGAACGTTTACCGTTTAATTTCATGCTTATCTGTAGTGCAATTATCCCAATTATTTCACAGATTGGTGATTTGGCCTTTAGTTCAATTAAGCGTCATTTTAATATCAAGGATTTTGGTACGATCTTCCCAGCACATGGTGGTGTATTAGATCGTATTGATAGTTTATTGTTTAGTTTAATGACATTCTATATTTTAGTAGGAATCATGTTATAAATGAAAAAGATCGTAATTCTTGGAGCGAGTGGATCGATTGGTGTACAAACCTTAGATGTTATCGCTCAACATTCAGAACAATTACAGTGTTTAGGCATTAGTGTGGGTCAAAAGATTGATTGGTTAAAGGATCATCTTACAGCTCATTCTTATCAATTAGTTGTAGTTAAGAATCAAAATGATATGGACGATTTGTCCAAACTTTTTCCGTCACAAGAATTTGATTGTGGCGATAAAGGTTTATTAAGACTTGCGACACTTGATGAAGCGGATACTGTAGTCAATGCGCTTGTTGGTTTTGCTGGTTTAGTCCCAACGTTAAATGCGATTGAGAAGGGTAAGGATATTGCCTTAGCCAATAAAGAGACATTAGTCGTCGCAGGACAACAAGTGATGGAAGCTGTAAACAAGTATCATGTCAACTTAAGGCCTATAGATTCTGAACATTCCGCAATCCTTCAATCCCTTCAAGGCAATAAGCTCGATGAAGTAAGTCGAATTATTGTGACGGCATCGGGTGGTAGTTTTAGAGATAAAACGCGTGATGAACTTAAGAATGTAAGTGTAAAGGATGCCTTGAAACATCCGAATTGGTCTATGGGTCAAAAGATTACCATTGATTCCGCAACACTCGTTAATAAAGCGTTTGAAGTCATTGAAGCGCATTGGTTGTTTAATTTACCGTATGAAAAGATTGAGGTCGTTATTCATAAGGAAAGTATTATCCATTCAATGGTTGAATATTTTGATGGATCCGTTATGGCTCAATTAGGCTCACCGGATATGCGTGTTCCTATCCAATATGCTTTATGTGGTCCAGATCGTTTACCTTTAAGGGGTCAAAGATTGGATTTTAATACACTGGGTCAATTACACTTTAAACCATTAGATGAATCGTTCTATCCGTGTTTCCCAATGATTATTGAAGCTGCACAAAAGGGTGGTAATCAAATGGTAATTGTCAATGCGGCAAATGAAGCGGCTGTTCAATTGTTCTTGAATGAAAAGATTTCTTTCTTACAAATTGAAGGAATTATCAAGGAATGCTTAGAGAAGATTCCATATAAAGAAATAATTAGTATTGATGAAATGGTTCAATTAGATACTGAAATTAAAGAATCCGTATTGAATCATTATAAGGAGACGTTATGAATACATTCTTGTATTTTATCTTAGTGTTAGGCGTTATTGTTCTTATTCATGAAATAGGACATTTAATTACGGCTAAGTTATTTAATGTATATTGTAAAGAATTTGCGGTTGGAATGGGTCCTAAACTTTTAAGTCGAAAGTTTGGCGAAACAGAATATAGTCTTCGTGCATTACCATTAGGTGGGTTTGTGGCGATGGCTGGTGAAGAAGGTGTCGATGATAATGCACCATTTGAACGGAGTATTCTAGGCATTAAACCTTGGAAACGTATGATTGTTATGTTGGCGGGTATTGCGATGAACTTCGTACTCGCATTCGTTATATTCGTGGGTATTTATGCCTATCAAGGTCAAGCAGTAGAAGCCCCAAAGCCCGTGATTGTTGGGACCGTAGAGAATTCACCCGCTGAAAAAGCTGGTTTCTTAGCAAATGATACGATTAAAGAACTCATTTTCTCTGATGGTACAAAGGTAAAACCTAAGGATTTCTATGAAATCATTACTTATATTCAAATGTATACGGATACGACAACGTTTGTTATCGATCGTGATGGACAAGAGTTAAGTATATCTGTTTCGCCTGAGTTTATCGAAGATGAAAATCGTTATTTCCTAGGGATTGAAATGCCAAGCGCAACTCGTATAGAAATCACTTTCTTAGAATCCTTTAAATACGGGGCAATTGAAGTGAAGAATACGGTTGATAGTATGGTGTTTACAATAACGCGTTTAATTAGAGGTATTGGATTAAATGCGATTAGTGGTCCGATTGGTATCTATCAAGTAACGGCGACTCAAGCTTCGTATGGATTATTAAACATCTTATATCTAATGGGTTTATTATCCATCAATGTTGCTATATTTAACTTATTACCACTTCCTATCTTAGATGGTGGACGTGTAGTATTAACCTTATATGAAATGATTTTTAGAAAACCGATGAGTAAGAAAGTTGAACAAGTACTTATGGTTTTGTCCATTGGTTTATTACTTGTACTTATGGCTTTTGTGACTCTTCAAGATATCTTACGCTTAATTTAATTTAAATATGATAAAATATTCCATATGAAACGATTCTATCACTACAAAACAACTTTACTCTTTATATCTCTCGCAATGAGTTTATCCATACTCTTTGGTTTTTCTATGGCACGAAATGTCAGTATCGAAACACCCATACGAATTGAAGACTTTACGAGTATGACTCAGGACCAACTCCTAACTTGGTCACAGGAACATGATATTAAGATTGAAACCATTGAAGAATACAATGATGAAATCGAAGTAGGAAAAGTTATATCACAAAATACAATTGTTGGTGAACGTTTGTTTGCTGGATCAACTGTTAAAGTAATTGTCTCAAAAGGACCTAATCCAGATGTGATGGTAAACTTAATTGATCTAAAAGGTAAAGATATTGGTGAAGTACAACAGTTTATCGAAACGAGTAAACTATTAGCCGCTACCATTGAATTTGAAAAGAGTACTGAGATTAGTTCCGCATTCTTCATTAGAATGGATACTCAAGCGACTTCTATCAAGCGTGGTCAACCAATCAAATTCTATATATCGACAGGATCTAAAGATGAACTAACAACGGTGGTTGTTCCAGATTTTGCGGAATATACACGCCAACAAATATCCTCTTGGGGACAAACCAATAACATTAAGACAAACTTCATTGAAGAATTTAATAACGATATCGCATCAGGTAAGGTTATAAGCCAATCTCAGGCTCCTACTTCAAATGTTTATGATGGAAGCAGTATTACTGTTAGATTCTCATTAGGCGCTGGAGTGGTCCTAGAAAACCTTGTAGGCAAGAGTAAATCAACCATTGATAAGTTTATCAATGATAATGGATTAAAAGTAAATTATACCTACACCTACTCAGGTACACAGAATAAAGATATCGGCATATCCATGAGTCCTAACGCCTCAACAAAAGTTGGAAATGGCACAACCGTTAATGTAACTTTATCGCTTGGTAAGATCTCTATATCTGACTTCAAAGGTAAAGCATTATCTGAATTACAAGCCTGGGTGAATGAAGTCAATAAACAAGGTGCGAACCTAAAAGTATCTTCTACACAAGCCTATAGTGATACAACCACAAGTGGCTTAATCATAACTCAAACACCATCCAGTGGAGATATTAATCCTGGTACTGAAATCAAAGCATCTATCTCTAAAGGTAAGGGGATTACAGTTAATAATTTTGTTGGATCAACAACAATAACTCAAGATGGATTAAAGATAACAACTACTAAGACGTACCACGCATCTATCCCAAGTGGTCAAGTTATCAGTCAAACGCCTTCGGCTGGTACTACAGTTGATACTAATTCAACAATTAATTTAGTCATTTCTATAGGGAAGGTTCAAGTTGGATCATATTCATCTCTATCAGCATTAAATGATTGGAAGAATTCAGTTAATGCAAACGGAGCTAATATAAGTATATCTACAACTGAGGATTGGAATGCGGCTGATAAGGGTGCACTGGTATCTCATACAAATG
>CAYWGS010000007.1:0-14420 GCA_964457525.1 uncultured Erysipelotrichaceae bacterium
ATTGAGAAATTTAAAGAAAAAATGAATCATTTAGATGTTTTATTGATGGATGATATTCAGTTTATTGCAGGTAAAGAAAAGTCTCATGAAGTGTTTTTTAATATTTTCAACGAGCTCGTAAACAACAAGAAGCAAATTGTATTAACCAGTGACCGAAATCCTTCTGAAATAAAAGGATTAGAGGATCGTTTGATTAGTCGTTTCTCCTCTGGTTTATCGGTTGGAATGGATTCTCCTGAGTTTGAAACTGCTTTAGCAATCTTAAAATTTAGATTAGAACATCAATCTGTTGATACATCTACAATTGATAACGAAGTTTTAAATTATATCGCAACAAATTTTAATAAAGATGTACGTAAATTAGAAGGTGCTTTAAATCGTTTATTATTTTATTCCATTAATTTCAGTGGAAGTGAACGAATTGATTTTAAAGTTGCTTTAGCAGCATTTAAAGGAAATAGTACATCGGATAAGAATGAATTATCTGCGAATAAAATTAAACGAATTGTGGCAGATTACTATGGTTTAACAAAGCAACAACTCTCTTCCAATACAAGAACTAAGAATATTGCGACAGCTCGTCATATTGCGATGTATTTCTGTCGTAAATGTTTAGATTTACCATTCTCTAAAATTGGAGAAGAATTTGGTAAAAGAGATCATTCTACTGTTATGAATGCTTGCGAGAAAGTCGAAAGAAATTCTAAATCAGATATTAATTATAAACAAGCATTGATTGAAATTGAAAAATTAATTAGTAATTAAAAGTTATACACATCTATTCACTTTTAATTAACAGTTAAAAATGTTAAAATATCATTGTATATAAAGGGTATTTCGTAGTTTATCCACTTATTAACAGCCTTAATAATAATAATTCTCTAAAGATACTAAAAGGAGGTTTAGCTTATGAATTTCAGAATATCAAAAAGAGTTTTCTTCAATGCTTTATCGATTGTTTCAAGAGCCATATCATCGAATTCACCGTTACCATGGTTATCTGGAATTAAAATTGAAGCGAAGAACAATGAATTAATTTTAACGGGTAGTGATTCCGACGTTTCAATTCAAAAAGTAATAAAAGCAGACAAACAAGATGCTTTTTTTGAAATTAAAGAAGAAGGCTCAATTGTAATTGAAGCTAAATACATCCTTGAGATTGTTCGTAAGATTGATGCGGATGAATTGATTGTTGAGGTTGTGGATGGATCTTTAACTAAGATTAGTGGTCATTCTGCAGAATTTAATATTAATGGTATGAAATCAACGGATTATCCATCAATTGATTTCACAATGCCAACTAAGCAATTTGAAATTGATGCGGATATTTTATTAAAAATTATTACTCAAACAAGTTTTGCGACAAGTGATAAAGAAACTCGTCCAGTATTAACAGGTGTTAATTTTAAATGTGATGGAAATGTACTTGAATGTGTTGCGACAGATAGTTTCAGACTTGCAAAGAAAACTGTAAATGTAGATAGCAACAATCAGTTCAATATTACGATTCCTGCAAAGAGTTTAAGTGAAGTTGCGAAAACGTTAGAACGTGATGAAAAAGTATTAATTTGTGTAAGTGATAAGAAAGCTCAATTCTGGATTGATCATACAGTTATTCAAACTAGACTTATTGATGGATTATATCCTGAAACAAGTCGATTAATTCCTACTGAATTTATGTATGAGTTAACATTGGATGCTCGCGATATCTTAAATGCGATTGACCGTGCTTCATTTATTAAGAGTGAAGGTATCTCAATTGTTAAATTAAGTGCAAATCAAAGTGAAGTTGTGATTAGTACTAAATCTCAAGAAGTTGGGTCTTCGATGGAAAAATTAACAACCATCAATTACAAAGGAAATCCATTAGAAATCTCATTTAGTGGTCGTTATGTATTTGATGCAGTTCGTGTTTTAAATGGTTCAATTGTTAAATTAGAATTTAGCGGTGAGATGAAACCATTCATTATTCGAAATGTCGATGATGACTCGATATTACAGTTAATTTTACCAGTTAGAACCTACTCATAATCGTATACAACACCCTAACAATTAGGGTGTTTTTATGGTATAATTTGTGAGGATTTGCACAGGAAAGAAGGGTTATAAATGATTCGCATTTCAACGCCTTATATTACGCTTGGACAACTGTTGAAGATGACGGATTGGATCGATTCTGGGGGTCAAGCTAAAGTTGCTGTTAAGACTTTAAAAATTAAAGTTAATGGTGAAAAGGAAGATCGCAGAGGTCGTAAATTATATCCAAATGATGTGATTGAGATTGAAGGAAAATCCTATACGATTGAGTAATGAAATTAAAATCCATTCACTTAAGAGATTTTCGTAATTATGAAAGTCTTGATTTATCTTTAAATCCAAATATCAATGTTTTTATTGGTGATAATGCTCAAGGTAAAACTAATTTACTTGAATCTATTTACTTTCTTTCAACTGGAAGATCTCATCGCATTCAGGATGAAGCATTATGTATTCGATCAAATCAAATGATGGGAATGTGTCGTGCGGTTGTTGAACATCATGGTGAGATACAACTTAAGGTTGTGATTCATGATAAAGGAAAAACCTTGTTTTATCAAAATCAACCTTTGAAGAAGAGTAGTGAATTCATTGGTAAGATGAATGCGGTTATGTTTTCTCCATCGGATATGGATTTGTTTGAAACATCACCAAAAGCACGTCGAAAATTGATTGATGTCGAGTTGGGAAAAATTAATCCTTTTTATATGGATAGTTTAAACCAGTATTTAAAGGTTTTAAAAGAAAGAAATCTTTATTTAAAGGGAAATCATTTGGATGAAGCATATTTAGAAGTATTAACAAACAAATTAGTGGATTTACAGTGTGATATTATTCGATATAAAACGGGTTTTATCGATCGTTTAAATCAAATTATCTCAAGATATTATCAGCGATTATCAATTTCTAATAGTGTAATTCGAATTCATTATTCTGGACCAGTTGAATGGTCAGATACGATTAAATCAGATTTGTTGGATAAGTATCAGAAGTCGTTAGAACGTGATAAGTATCTTAAAATGACACATATTGGTGTTCATAGAGATGATTTTGAATTCTATATCGATGATAAAGAAGTGATTAGTGTTGCGTCTCAAGGTCAAAGACGTTTGATTATTGTGGCTTTGAAGTGTTCACTAATAGAAGTCATTGAAGAAATGACGGGAAGTAAACCAATTCTCTTATTGGACGATGTGTTCAGTGAGTTGGATATAAAAAGAAGAGAAGCATTGTTTGATGTATTACATCAAAATACACAGACAATCATAACAACTACCGATTTAGAAGATGTTCGTTTATGGACGAAAGATCATGTGAGTATTTATGAAGTAAATCAGGGGAAGGTTGTTGAAAGGAGTCGAATTGATGAGTAATTTTAATACACCAGTAGATCATTCGTATACTGCGGATGATATTCAAGTTTTAGAAGGGTTAGAGGCGGTACGCAAACGTCCTGGAATGTATATTGGGTCAACTTCACAACGAGGTTTACATCATTTAATCTGGGAAATCGTAGATAACTCGATCGATGAAGCATTAGCTGGTTATGCGGATCATATTATTGTACGTATTGATAAAGAAAATATTGTAACAGTTGAAGATAATGGACGTGGTATGCCTGTTGGTATCCATGAAAAGACAGGGAAATCTTCGGTTGAGACAATTTTTACTGTTTTACATGCAGGTGGTAAGTTTGGTGGTGGTGCATATAAGGTTTCTGGTGGTCTACATGGTGTAGGGGCATCGGTTGTTAATGCATTATCTGAATGGTTAGAAGTTACTGTACACTTGAATGGTAAGAAGTATTTTATGCGTTTTATCCAAGGTGGTAAAGCTGAAGCTGAGTTAAAGGTTATTGGTGATACTGATATTCATGGAAGTATTGTCCGTTTTAAAGCGGATCCTTTGGTGTTTACTGAAACAGTAGAATATGATCACAATGTTATTAAAGATCGCTTACAACAAATCGCATTCCTTAATAAGGGGATAAAAATTGATTTTATTGATGAGAGACACGATCCTTCTAATTTTACCTATTTATACAAAGGTGGAATTAAGGAATATGTTGCATACATCAATAAGAATAAGACACCAATTCATCCAGAAATTGTGTATGTAGAGGGTGAAGAAGATGGTATTCAAGTAGAAGTTGCGATTCAATATAACGATGGTTATATGCCAAATATCTATTCTTTCTGTAACAACATCAATACGCATGAAGGTGGTACACATGAAGAAGGTTTTAGACTTTCTTTAACTCGTATCATAAATAACTATGCCAAAGAGAGTGGTGTTCTTAAGAAAGATGAAGAAGCTTTACAAGGGGAGGATGTTCGTGAAGGTTTAACTGGAATTATCTCAGTTAAGCATCCAGATCCTCAATATGAAGGACAAACAAAGACCAAATTAGGAAACAGTGAAGTTCGTAAGATTGTATCGAATATTTTTGCGGAACAATTAGAACGTTTCTTACTTGAAAATCCGAGTGATGCGAAGATTATCATTGAAAAAGCAGTTGTGGCATCCAAAGCACGTTTAGCGGCTAAAAAGGCACGTGAATTAACACGTCGTAAAGGGGCGTTAGAAATATCTTCTTTACCAGGTAAACTAGCAGACTGTTCAAGTCGTGATCCACAATTATGCGAAATATACATCGTGGAAGGGGATTCCGCGGGTGGAAGTGCAAAATTAGGTCGTAATCGTGAGTTCCAAGCGATTCTTCCGTTAAGAGGTAAGATTCTTAACGTTGAAAAGGCACGTGCTCATCGTATCTTCGATAACAATGAAATTCGTTCAATGTTAACGGCGTTTGGAGTTGGATTTGGAGATGAAATTGATTTATCGAAGTTACGCTATCATAAAATTGTCATTATGACCGATGCCGATGTCGATGGTGCGCATATTCGTACTTTATTATTAACATTCTTCTATCGTTTCTTAAAACCACTTGTGGAAGCCGGACATATTTATATTGCTCAACCACCTCTTTACAAGATTAGTAAAGGGAATCAAGAGCGATATGCATATACTGAAGAACAACTCGATGCATTTAAACTTGAATTAGGTGAAAAGACCAACATTCAACGTTATAAAGGTTTAGGGGAAATGAATGCGGAACAACTTTGGGATACTACAATGGATCCAAGTGTTCGTACCTTAATTAAAGTTAGCGTAGAAAATGCGATGGAAGCCGATATGGTGTTTGATATGTTAATGGGTGATGAAGTTGAACCTAGACGTAATTACATCGTAGATAACGCTCAATTCGTTAAGAATTTGGATATATAGGAGGGAGAAAACATGGAAGAAGTACAATTTGATCGTATAAAGCATGTCAATATCTCTTCTGAGATGAAAACCTCATTCTTAGACTATGCAATGAGTGTTATCGTACAAAGAGCTTTACCAGATGTTAGAGATGGATTAAAACCAGTTCATCGTAGAATTCTATACTCTATGAATGATTTAGGGATTGTCGCTGATAAACCTTTTAAGAAATCAGCTCGTATTGTTGGGGATGTTATTGGTAAATATCACCCTCATGGTGATACAGCAGTTTATGATTCTATGGTTCGTATGGCCCAAGATTTCTCATATCGTTATATGTTAGTTGAAGGTCATGGTAACTTTGGTTCCATCGATGGTGATGGGGCAGCTGCGATGCGTTATACCGAAGCACGTATGTCAAAGATTGCGATGGAATTGGTACGTGATATAAATCGTGATACCATTGATTTCGTTGATAACTATGATGGAGAAGAAAAAGAACCATCTGTAATGCCATCTCGTTTCCCAAATGTTCTTGTGAATGGAGGAACAGGGATTGCGGTTGGTATGGCCACAAACATTGCGCCACATAACTTAGGAGAAACTATTGATGCGGCAATCGCAGTCATGGAAAATCCTGATATAACTATTTTAGAATTGATGGAAAACTATATTTTTGGCCCAGATTTTCCAACTGGGGCAACGATTTTAGGTCGTGCAGGGATCAAACAAGCGTTTGAAACAGGCCGAGGATCCATTGTTATTCGTTCAAAAGTCGATACAGAAGAATTATCGAATGGGAAGAAGCAGTTAATCGTCACTGAAATTCCATATCAAGTCAATAAAGCAACCTTAGTTGAAAAGATTGCGTCTTTAGTACGTGATAAGCAAATTGAGGGAATTACCGATTTAAGAGATGAATCCAATCGTGAGGGGATTCGTATTGTTATTGAGTTAAGAAGGGATGTTCAAAGTGAAGTAATTTTGAATCAGTTATATCGAATGACCTCTTTACAAACAAGTTTTGGGGTTAATAACTTAGCTTTAGTTAATAATGCACCTAAATTACTCAATCTTAAAGAAATTTTAGAGTATTATAATACGCATCAAATCGAAGTAATTCGTAGAAGAACTCAATATGAGTTAACCAAAGCATTAGAAAGAGCTCATATTTTAGAAGGTTTGCGTATTGCGTTAGATAATATTGATGCGATTATTCATTTAATTCGATCCAGTAAAGATGATACAACAGCACTTAATGGTTTGATGGAACAATTTGGATTATCTGAAATACAAGCAAAAGCAATTCTAGATATGCGTTTCAGACGTTTAACAGGCTTAGAACGTCAAAAAATAGAAGCAGAATATCAAGAATTAATGGTTTCTATTGAAGATTATCGTGATATCTTGGCTAATCACCAACGTGTCGTAGATATTATCAAAGAAGAAATGTTAGAAATTAAACGTCGATTCAATGATAAACGCCGTTCAGAGATCGTAGATGCGGATATCGATATGGAAGATGAAGACTTAATTCCAAGAGAAGAAGTTGTTATTACGATGACAACAAACGGATACATTAAACGTACCAATATTGATACCTATAAGACACAAAATCGTGGTGGTAAGGGTGTTAAGGGTATGAGTGTTAATGAGGATGATGTTGTGGATCAATTCTTAACAATGAATTCTCATGATCATTTATTACTATTTACAAATTTAGGTCGAGTATATCGAATTAAAGGATATCGTGTTCCTCAAGCAAGTCGTATTGGTAAGGGAATTCCTGTTATAAACTTATTGGATATGGATAAGAATGAGAAGATTCGTGCATTAGTATCCATCAATCCAAACCATGAAGGTAATTTCTTATTCTTCGCAACTAAACTAGGACTTGTTAAGCGTGTTCATGTAAGCGAGTTTGAATCAATCCGACAAACAGGTAAGATTGCGATTACATTGAAGGATGATGATGAATTACTTGGAGTTAAATTAACATCTGGTGAAGATGAAATCATTATCGCTGGATCTAACGGTAAAGCAGTTCGTTTCAATGAACAAGATGTTCGTGCAATGGGTCGTACCGCAAGTGGTGTTAAAGGATTTAATACTGATGGCTGTGAAGCTGTAGGTTTAGCAACCGATAAAGAAGGACGATATATCTTATCTGTTACACAAAATGGTTATGGTAAGAAATCTGAATTAACAGAATATCGCTTAACCAGTCGTGGTGCTAAAGGTGTTAAGACGATTAATATTACCGATAAGAATGGTCCACTCGTAGAATTAAAGGCTGTTAATGGGGATGAAGATCTACTCATGGTCACATCGGAAGGTGTCATCATTCGTATTAATCTTGAAACAGTTGGTGTTTATGGAAGAAGTACCCAAGGGGTTCGCTTAATCAATGTTAAAGATGACCAAACACTTAAAACGGTTGCGGTTGTCGAAAAAGAAGAAATCGTAGAAGAATAATGTAACTTAAAGTAGCCAAATCTATGGCTACTTTATTTTTAATTGATATAATGAAAATATGTTAGATGCACTTACCTTGAATTTTACTATGACTATATTAATGTTTGTTTATTTTGTAATGTCATTAATTATTTTTCGTATAAGAAAAGAAAAATATTTAATTTATTACTTATTAACGTTTTTAACTTTATTTTCAACCTATTTTCTATTATTTTTTCAAAAATATTTTCCTGACTGGATAAGTTTTATTTTAATGAACTTACTCGTAGTATTGAGTCAATTGTTTGTAGTTATTGGAATTAGAGTTCTTTACAGATTGAAGTCGATTAACGCTTGGTATCTTGTTTATTTTTTATTAACCTTTATTGGGATTTACTACTATACTTACATTGATTTTAGTATTACATCAAGAATTATTGTGACCTCTATGGTCTTATCTTTAATGTTAATAGATCTGATTGTTATAGTTCGACGATTTAAAGATCGAGTTAATGAAGCGATCAATAAAATTGTTATAACAATAGCTTTTATTAGTATAATTGTTTGGTTATCCAGAATATTTTTTGTTTTTAATCAAGAATCCACACAAAGATACTTAGTGGACCAAGGGTTTACTACAGGCGTTTATTATATTCTTGGCTTAATAACTTCTAGTGTTTGGTTTGCGCTCTATATTTGGATTGAGACAGCTCAAGTTGTGATTAAATTAGAAAAAAAGAACGATGAACTTAGTAGGCTAGCTTTAATTGATAATCTTACTGGTTTAGCAAATCGTCATTATTTAGATTATGATTTAAAATTCTTAACCTCAAATTCGATAAGAAGTAATACAGATTTATCAATGTTAATGGTTGATTTAGACCGTTTTAAGCTTGTTAATGATACTTTTGGACATTTAGTAGGGGATGATGTACTAAAACAAGCAGCACAGATACTCTCAGAGTCTATTCGTTCAAGTGATCGTGTTTATCGTTGGGGAGGAGAAGAGTTTGTTATTGTTACACCTTCCACAAACAATAAACAAGCAAGTATTGTTGCGGAAAAGATAAGTCAGAACTTTAGAAACAGTAAATTTGATGTAATAGGAAATATAACGGTTAGTATTGGCGTCGCAACATTTGATTCAGATGAAAAAGTAGAGGACTGGTTTAATCGTGTTGATTTGGCACTATATCGCGCTAAACAAACTGGTCGAAATCGTTGGGTTACTTGGATAGATGATGAATCATTGCCAGAATATTTTGATCGATTTGTATGGGAAACCGAGTATGAATCAGGAAACAAAGAAATTGATAATGATCATAAACAACTTGCTATTCATATAAACAAACTCCATCACTTAATTACAAATCAATATCCAATTGATACAATTCATAAAGCTATTTTTGATATGACTGAACATATTAAGAAGCACTTTATATTGGAAGAGAGTATTTTATTAAAAAAAGAGTACAAAGAGTACACAGAACATCGTTCAATTCACCAAAGAATTCTATCAGAATATGAAATTTTATTGAGAAAAACACTTAATGGTGAAATAACATTAGCTGCTCTAATGTCATACCTTGTTAAAGAGGTATTAATTGAACATATATCAAATGAAGATTCAAAGTTTTTTAATACTGTTAAATGATGTCAATTCTTGACTTATTATGAACCTATTTATACAATGAATGCATAAACAAAGACGGGACTAATCAATATTGTGTTTTGTAGAGATACAAGGTATGGTGAAACTTGTAATACACTTTCTTGAATTCCACCCCTGAGTGAAGTTTACTTCCGGCGCAACCGTTATCTGTATGAGTGGTATTGTTTCACGTGAAACATTACAACGAGGGTGGCAACACGGTAAACAATCGTCCCTTACAAGGGATTTTTTTATTTTAAAGGAGAAATAAAATGCTAGACATTAAATTGATTCGTGAGAATCCAGAATTAGTAAAAGAGAATATGCGTAAGAAGTATCAAGATTCTAAACTGAATCTAGTGGATGAAGTTGGAGAATTAGATCTTAAATATCGTCAAACTAAAACACGTGCAGATGAACTAAGAGGTTTACGTAATAAGTTAAGTAAACAAATCGGTGTTTTGATGGGTCAAAAGAAGTTTGATGAAGCTGAAGAAGTTAAGAAACAAGTCCAACAACTAGCCATTGAATTAGCAGATCTAGAAGCGAGTGAAGAACCACTCCAACAAGAAATTCGTCAAAGAATGCTTGTTATTCCTAATATTATTGATGAAACAGTTCCATTAGGAAAAGATGATAGCGAAAATGTTGAACGTAAGAGAATTGGTGAACCTGCTTTAAAACCTTTCGAAGTACCATATCACATTGATATTATGGAACGTTTTGCAGGGGTAGACCTTGATGCGGCACGTAAAACGAGTGGAAATGGTTTCTATTACCTAATTGGTGATGTTGCTAGATTACATTCTGCTATTTTAAGTTATGCACGTGATTTCATGATTGATCGTGGTTTTGATTACGTTATTCCACCTTATATGATTCGTTCAGAGGTTGTGACAGGTGTTATGAGTTTTGCGGAAATGGAAAACATGATGTATAAGATTGAAGGTGAAGACTTATACCTCATTGGAACAAGCGAACACTCTATGATTGGTAAATTTATCGATACAATCTTAGATGAAAAGGATTTGCCATATCTCTATACAAGTTATTCACCATGTTTTAGAAAAGAAGTGGGTGCACATGGTATAGAAGAACGTGGTGTATACCGTATTCATCAATTCGAAAAACAAGAAATGATTGTTGTATGTAAACCAGAAGATAGTAAGAAGTATTTTGAAGTTCTCTATAACAATACAGTTGATTTCTTCCGTTCCCTTGATGTTCCTGTACGTGTTTTGGAATGTTGTTCAGGCGATTTAGCGGATCTTAAGAGTAAATCAGTGGATGTTGAAGCGTGGTCACCAAGACAACAGAAATATTTTGAAGTAGGAAGTTGTTCAAATCTTACTGATGCACAAGCTAGACGTCTACAAATTCGTGTACAAGGTGAGAATGAGAAATATTTTGCGCACACATTGAATAACACGGTTGTTGCACCTCCACGTATGTTAATTGCTTTCTTAGAAAACAATCTAAATGTAGATGGATCCGTAAATATCCCTGTTGCTTTAAGACCTTATATGGGATTTAAAGAAGTTATTACTCCTAAAAAATAACAATGAAAAACACAATATACAGTTTGGATTTTGAAGACTTAGGACAAGAAACTTGGACAGGTGGAGCGTATACCTATGATTTACCTCAAGGGAAATCATTGTCATCATCAGTTTATGTACTTAAACCAGGTAAAACCTCTGGCTTATATCATTATCATCATGGCACAGAAGAAATGTTGATTATGATCAAAGGAACTCCGCTACTAAGATTACCAAATGAAACTCGTCGATTATTAGAAGGTGAGGTTGTAACTTTTGGGATTGGGCCTGAAGGTTCGCACCAAGTTATAAATGATACCAATGAAGAGGTCAGAATGGTTTTTATTGGATACGAGACATCACCTGATGTAGTTGAATATCCTGATGAAGGGTTAATCTCAGTAATGGCGAAAACAAAATCTCAAAATGGTGAGTATTTGTGGGATATTAGAGAAGTAAAAGAAAACAAATAATGTTTCACGTGAAACGTTGAAATATTCAGTAAGCTTATGTATAATAAATGAGCTGCTACAATGCAATCCTTTGAACCAGGTCAGGGTCGGAAGACAGCAGCCTTAATAGGCTCTTGCATGTGTGGCAGCCTTTTTATATGATTTAAACAATGGAACACATTAAATATATGAAGTTAGCGCTTAAAGAAGCGCAAAAAGCGTATGAACTCGATGAAGTACCGATTGGTGCAGTTATTGTAATGGATGGGAAAGTCATCGCAAAGGCACATAACTTAAGAGAGAAGAATCAAAGTGCGACTGCTCATGCGGAAGTGCTCGCAATCAATAAAGCGTGTAAGAAACTTGGGACATGGAGACTTAATAATTGTGTGCTCTATGTAACGCTCGAACCTTGTACAATGTGTGTAGGTGCAAGTATCCTTTCTAGAGTCGATGGAATTGTGTTTGGGGCTAAAGATCCTAAAGGGGGTAGTTTGGGTTCTTTATATGATATTTCACTCATAAATGGGTTTAATCATTATCCTTGGATAAAATCTTCGGTATGTGAAGATGAATGTTCAAATATATTAAAATTATTCTTTAAAAATAAACGTAAAAAACGATTGGAGTAAGGGAATAGGGTATAAGTTATACCCTATTTTTGTTATAATAGAAACTAAGAGAAACAGCTATGACTTATAAATCTTTATACAGAACGTATCGTCCACATTCGTTTGAAACGGTAGTCGGGCAAAGGCATATTATTCAAACATTACAAAATGCATTAAAGACAAATAAAATGTCTCATGCATATCTTTTCTGTGGTCCAAGAGGTACAGGAAAAACAACAGTCGCAAAACTTGTGGCTAAATCAGTAAACTGTCTAAATCCTGAAAAGGCTCCTTGTAATGAGTGTGAACATTGCAGAACGATCCAGAATGGAACACATCCAGATGTTATTGAAATCGATGCCGCAAGTAATAATGGTGTTGATGAGATCCGTGATTTAATTGAAAAGGTTAAATATGCACCGATTCAAGCAAAATATAAAGTTTATATCATTGATGAAGTCCATATGTTATCACAAGGTGCTTTTAATGCGTTGTTAAAGACATTAGAAGAACCTCCTTCACATGTTATTTTCATTTTAGCCACAACCGAACCTCATAAAGTGCTTCCAACCATTATTTCCAGATGCCAAAGATATGATTTCGTACGGGTTAATCGTAAAGATATTCAAACAAGAATTGAAGAAGTTCTAAAAGCAGAGAAAATCACGTATGAACCAGAGGCTATACGGCTAATTAGTCAATTAGCAGATGGTGGTGTTCGTGATGCATTAAGTATTCTTGAACAATGCATTGCGTACAGTGGAAATCACTTATTAGCTGAACATGTAAATGATATTTATGGCATCGCCACAACTCAAGATAAATTAAAACTATTAAACGCAATAATTACAGTTGATGTTGGTCTTTTAATGCAAGAAATAGAGATTATTACACGAAAAAATATAGATATTCGTAGATTAACGAATGATTTAATGGAGTTGTTAAAAGAATCTGTTGTTTATAGTTTTACTAAAGATGAGAAACTTATAAACAAACTAACAGTAGATGAAGCGAAATCATTGAATGCAATTCCTAATTCTATTGCGTTAAGTATGATTGAAGATTTAATGGATACAGCTGAGAAGTATCGTAGTGCTTCAAACCTTTTATCCTATTTTGAGATTGGAATGTTAAAACTACTTAGTCGAGTTAAAGAACCAGCTCAAACTGTAAGTGTTAAAGACGTAAGTAAAGAAGAAGTTAAACCAGTAGAAACTGTTAAAAAAGTTGTAGTAAACAAAGTTGAAGAGATTGAAAAACCTGTTCAAGTTGTTGAAAGTATTAAAGAAGTAGAACCTGAACCAATTATCCCAGTTCAAGAACCAACCGAAGATCTACAGTTTGAATCAGTTGAGATTGAAGATCTAAAACCTAAACCAAAAAAGAAGAAGGTTTTAAGTAAAGTTGAGTCTCATGATCAAAACACGATTCTCAGTCTGCTTAATTCAGGGGATAAGCAAAAACGTTTAGAGATTAATGCTAAATGGAATACTATTCAATCCTACCTAACTGATTTAAAATATGGAAGAGTAGCACAGATACTTGTTAATGCGACACCAATCGCATTAAATGAGGGGTTTGTTGTGTTGAGTCATACCGATAAACTTTATGTAAATGAATTAAATAGTGAAGATAATCAAGAATTGATTGAAGACTTCACTCAATTCCTTTTTGGAATAGAAATGAGAGCATTTGCAGTAGATGCACAAAGCGTTAATGAATTAATGGTGGAATTTAAACGACTACATGCCGAAAATAATCTTCCAGAACCAATGGTATTTGAAAAGAAGAAGAAAAAAGTAGTTAAACCAACTGAATCCATCGAAAAGGGTTTGTTTGAATTGTTTGGTGAAGAGAATGTGGAGATTATCTAGATGTACCCAAACGTTTTACTAACTCTAATCGAAAATTTAAGAAAATTACCGGGTGTAGGGGCTAAAACTGCGGAACGTTATGCGTTTGCGCTTTTAAATTTGTCAGATGAAGAGATTCAAGTAATGGCCAAAGCACTGACGGATTCCAAGTCAAAATTACATTTTTGCCCTATCTGTGGGAATATTACGGACAAGGATACTTGCATGATTTGCTCAGATGATAAACGTGATCACTCGACAATCTGTGTTGTTCAAGATGTTAAGGATGTCATTGCGATTGAGAGAATCAAACAATATAAAGGTGTTTATCATGTATTACACGGTGTTATTTCCACATCAAAAGGAATTATGCCAGATGATTTAAGTATTGATTCACTCGTTAGTCGTGTGAGTGAAAATGTAGAAGAAGTTATACTCGCCACTAACCCTACAGTTGAAGGGGAAATGACGGCTTTATATCTTGCGAAACGATTAGAAAGTAAAGTAGGTAAGATTACTCGTTTAGCTCATGGTTTACCGATGGGGGCACATATGGA
>CAYWGS010000007.1:14430-29133 GCA_964457525.1 uncultured Erysipelotrichaceae bacterium
GTGCACATATGGACTATGCGGATGAACTTACTTTAATAAAAGCCATGGAAGGAAGGCAGAAAATCTAATAATGAAAACAGATATTGAAATTGCTCAAAGCGCTCAAGCATTGCCGATTGAAGAGATTGCCAAGAAGATTCATTTACCAAATGCATATTTAGAAAATTATGGTAAATACAAAGCTAAAGTAGATTTGAGTTTTTATGACGATATCAAACACAAACAAGATGGAAAATTAATTCTTGTGACTGCACTTACCCCAACTAAAGCAGGAGAAGGAAAATCAACTACGACTGTTGGGTTAGTCGACGGTTTAGCTAAAATTCAAAGAAATGTAATGGGCTGTCTCAGAGAACCTTCTTTAGGCCCCGTTTTTGGTGTAAAAGGTGGGGCAACCGGTGGTGGTTATGCCCAAGTAATACCCATGGAAGATATTAATCTACATTTTACAGGAGATATGCATGCTATAACGGCCGCAAATAACCTTGTTAGTGCAATCATAGATAATCATCTATATCAAGGAAATGAATTAAATATTAATCCTGAAAAGATATTATGGAAACGATGCATGGATATGAATGACCGTGCACTTCGTCATATACAAGTTTCATTAAATGATAAAAAAGCAATTGTTCGTAACGATAGTTTCTTAATTACTGTCGCATCTCCCATGATGGCGATGTTATGTTTGTCAAAAGATCTTGAAGACTTTAAACAACGTGTTGATCGAACAATTGTGGCGTATACCTATGAAGGCAAAGCAGTTACGATAAAGGATTTAAAGGTAACAGGTTCTGTTGCGGTATTAATGAAAGATGCGATAAAACCAAATTTAGTTCAAACATTGGAAGGAAATCCTGTGTTAATCCATGGTGGACCTTTTGCGAATATTGCGCATGGAAGTAATTCGATTATCGCAACACGTTTAGCACTAAAATGTGTCGACTATGTTGTGACTGAAGCAGGCTTTGGTTCTGATTTAGGGGCTCAAAAGTTTATGGACATCACCAGTCGTGCGGGTGAGTTTAAACCAAGTGCGGTTGTCATAGTCGCAACAATTCGTGCACTTAAGATGCATGGAAATGTTCCGTATGAAAATCTTAAACAAGAGAATATTGAAGCACTTAAAAATGGTTTAATTAACCTTAAACAACACATTAATATAATTAGAACCTATGGTGTACCACTTGTTGTATCGCTCAATCGCTTTGTCAGTGATACAGAAGCAGAGATTGAATGTGTGAAAACCTTCTGTGAAGAAGAAAAAGTAGCGTTTGAAATCAATGAATCCTGGGAAAAGGGTGGAGATGGGGCTGTTAATCTAGCGCGTAAGGTTGTCGAGTTAGTTGAACAGGATAACAAATATCATCCTTTATATGATTTAAATCTAAGTGTTAAAGAAAAAATAGAAGCAATTGCTCAACGTATTTATGGAGCGAAAGATGTGATTTATTCTGAACTAGCATTGGAACAATATACTCAAATTGAAGCATTAGGTTTAGATAAACTCAATGTTTGTATCGCAAAAACGCAATCTTCTTTAAGTGATGATCCAAAACTACTTGGATTTCCAAAAGGATTTAACTTGACGGTAAAATCATTCAATATATCGACGGGAGCTGATTTTATTGTCGTTATTGCAGGTTCGATTATGACAATGCCTGGACTATCAAAAGATCCAGCCGCAAACCATATTGATATTAATGGAAAAGAAATTATTGGCTTATTTTAATCGTTTATAAGGTATAATACAGGGGAAATATGTCATCCATAGCGTATATAACAGATCGAAACATGATTGAATTTCATCGACTAAATGGTAATTCTACCATTAGTTTTTGGAGACCTTCTGCAGGGAAGCGATTCACTGATTTTAATCATGGTGATTTGTTATTCTTTTTAGCAAAAGGCACTGAATTAAAACATACCGGTGAAAAAGGGATTATTGGTTATGGACGTTTCCAACACAGTGTTCAATACTCCTTTAGACAAATGTGGAACCATTATGAGCGCTTAAATGGTTATGATACACCTGAAGATTTTAAGGAAGCGATTTTAAGAGTATCCAAATCAAAAACTTTACCATCAAGCTTAAGTAGTTTGATTCTAAATGATATTGTATTTTTTCAAGCGCCTGTTTATTTAAGTGAATTTGGAATGAGAATCTCTAATAATTTAGAGAGTTTCATCTATTTAGATAAAGATAATCCACAAATGACCGTGAATATCTTACTCAAAGCCAATGAAATTGGAGTAGACGCATGGTCATCCGCGGTAAGTTCCTATGCACCATCCTCATCTGTATTTGATGATGATTTAGCACGTCATATCATTCAATATCGTGCTGCAAATCTTCCAAGTCTAAGTACTGAGAAAGAACAAAAGAAACAAGTAAAATATCTAACTCAACTTATTGAGAAGGATGATCGTTATCAATGGTTGGATGAGCGTAAACAAGAATTAATTCATTTTGATGTCGATAAATTAGAACTAATTACATCAATTTCAGCCAATAAGTTACATTTAACCGAACGATTAATCTATGAATATGGAAAATATCGTATGTTGGATACCTTAACCAAAGGAATTCCTAACTTTAAACAAAAAACACTTCACTATACGACCTATGTAGAGTATGAAGTGTCTTCGGATTTAAAACAGTTATTGGTTGTGGATGGATTCGATTATCGTTATCTTAATCTAGATCAAATTTAGTAATGACAAAGCGATGGAACTTAGCCTTCGCTTTATTATTTTGTATAGAGAATTGCTTTAATAAGTCTAAGTAACGAGCAAAGGCAAGTTGTTCAAACTCATTATTCACTTCATATTCCAACTCATAATCTTCAATATCTAGATATTGATTATAATCAATACAAATCTCTCCATAGATATCTTGAATAACATGACGTGTTGTATGTAACTCACCGATATAATTCCAATCATCAGTATAATTATGTGAAAGTAAGAATTCTAATACATCGGGTCGTTTGAAATGATCAACCGAGTTGTTTGGAACCTCAAAATTAACTTCTAATTTCCCTTTTTTTTGTTTAATCTTGAAGGTTAATTCAAAATTTTGATCAATTTGACGTATTCTTGCGGCAATTTTCTTGTTTAAGCGATTCTTTGATTGATAGTAATAATTGGTTTGTTTCACGATTTTCGCATTCCTAAAATAGGCAAGAACACGATCGTACTCTTCTTTCGTTAATAATGTTTTATATTCAATTTCTAGGTTTGTCTTCATATGCCTATGATACAATAGGCTTAAGTGAAAAGGAAGTAAAGCGATGAAGCGTTTTGAAATACGATCTAAACAGGATGAACAGTCTAAACGACTTAAAGAAACTCTCTATCAACGTTTAATTGAACTCTCTTTTATCCATGATGAACAAAATCCAGATTTTGTAATATCTGTTGGAGGAGATGGGACTTTCTTACGAGCCATTCATCAATATATGAATCAAGTTGATACGATACGATTTGTAGGAATCCATACAGGAACATTAGGTTTTTTTAGTAGTTATGATGGAGATGAATGCGAAGCCTTTATTCAAGATCTCATTAACAAGCGTTTAGAGTGTAAAGAATTACCTTTATTGGATATTTGTGTTCAATCTCAAAAAGGGAATGAACATTATTACGCATTAAATGAAATGCGTGTTGAAAACGTGATTCGAACTCAATTAATTAGAGTTTCGATTAATCAAGAATACATGGAAACCTTCCGTGGTACGGGATTATGCATCTCAACACAAGCTGGATCAACGGCTTATAATCGTTCGTTAGGTGGCGCAATCTTACATGAAGGATTAGATTTACTTCAACTTACTGAGATAACAGGAATACATCATCATGCGTATCGCTCTCTAGGATCACCACTTATTATTGGTCACGATGCACAAATTACACTTGAAAGTGATGATTTTTGTGAAGCGATACTATGTTACGACCAATTATCCATCAAGTTAAATAAAGATAGTAAAATACAATGTCAACATTCAGAAAAAACCGTCCATTGTGTAGGACGGCCGAATACGAGTTATATTAAACGTTTAAAAAGTTTATTTTAGTGAACAATTTTACTTCGATTCAAATGACTCATGTGGAATATAATCGCAATCATTGGGACGAAGGATAATAAGGAAGAACCACCTGCAGAGATAAATGGGAGTGTTATACCGGTAATTGGAAGAAGACCGATAATCATTCCCATGTTTTGTATTTGTTGAAATAACAACATGCCCAACAAGCCAATTGCCATTATTTTTTCTCGGTAATATTCATTATTTTGAATGATTCGAATAATGGTTAAGTCTAAGGCTAAATGTAAGAAAAGTACGATGGAAGTCCCAATAAACCCAAAATTCTGTCCAATTACCGCAAAGATAAAGTCATTTTGAGGTTCAATCAAAGTGATAACTTGTGATCCCCAACCATGCCCAAACCAACCCGCAGATCCAACCGCTAATAGGGATTGATACAATTGTAGACCCCAAGAACTAATGTATTGTTCTGTTTGAAGCCATCCATAGAAACGTGTTAATCGATAAGAATTTCCAACTAACGAGACTAAAGCATCTGGCGCAAAGAAGAAGAGTCCCATAAAGATTATGACTACCAAGCCTAAAAATACAAAACCTGAAATAAGCCAATACTTTTGAATTCCACTGAGTGCTAACATGGTAATTAATCCAATGACAATAATGATTGGAATTCCTGTATCAGGTTGTAAAATCATTAAGAATAAAGGCGGAATCGCAATCTTAAGAATCTTAATAAACAAGAAAATATCACTTTCGATATTCGACATTCTATTTTGATCAATGTGTTCAGAGATGATAACGGAAGATTTGATAATCAACACTGCCTTCATAAACTCACTGGGTTGAATCGTACCTAAACCTGGTAGTTGAATCCATGCACGTGTACCATTAACCGGAGCGATAAAAGGAAGATTAATAAAACGATCGACGATTAATAAGAATAGTAAAAACATTAAAATCCAATAAGCAATGTCAATTGCGGTGAATAATCGGTCTACACCAATCTGAATAAAAATAACTAAAGCAATGACTGAAATAGAAACCCAAATAACTTGTTTGATAAGTAAATCTGTCCCATCACGATAGGATACAAGTAAAGGACTTGCCCCATAAATCGCGATTAAGCTAATGGCGGTAAGCGCAACTAAAATAAGCGTGAGTGGCCAGTCGATAATGAAGGTTTTCTTTGTAGGTGATTTTATATATTGTGACATCGTTTCGTCCTGTGTTTGTTTGAAGTAAAACTACTATAATGGTATCATATAGGCTGAGGTGACAGTATGCGTAGATGGAATTCTTTCATTGAACTAATTTATTTCCCACTTGAGGTAATCTATATTTCTACCATCATTTTAGGGATAACGGGCTTAGTCTTAGGGCAAAGTTTCCAAGTCTATTTTTCGATTAATCAACCAATAATTCTATCGATCATCGATATGTTTAGATACTTGTCTAGCATGATTGTACACTATTTCCCATTAATTTTCCTACTTAGAGCGGTATATCGAAGAAGTGAGGATGGAATGAGTGTTGTGGCAGCACTTTTAGCGTACATAAGTTTCCATGTTGGAATCATGTTTTTTACGCCTACCAACCTACCTACAGAAGTATACACGCCTGTACTTGGAATTCAAGCCAGTGCTTCTCTTTTAGCCACAAAGAATAGTGGTGTTTTAACACCATTTCATACCGGTTTAATTGGGGCATTAATTGTTTTATATATCACTCGTTCTTCGGTAAGAAGCTTAAAGAAGCGTTCTCCATATAGTATATTTGGTTTTGTGGATAAGAATGTATCCGTTGTCTTCCGTTCTGTTTTATTAAGTTTATTAGCAGGCATTGCATTAACCTTTATTTGGCCAAGTGTGATTCAATTCTTTATCAATATATTTACATTCTTATCAAAAGACTTAAATAATCCAATCAATCTATTTATTTATGGAATTATTAATCGTATTCTAAGTATCTTCAATTTCAGTCATTGGATGAATCAACTCTTCTGGTTTACAAATCTTGGAGGAAGTTGGGTTGATCCAATAGGCGCTGTTCATACAGGGGATGTAGGTATGTGGACCGCACAACTTGCACGTGGTATTTCTGGATTTACTTCTGGTAAACTCATTACCCCTTACTACATTCTCAATATATTTGCTGTTCCTGCATTCATTTTAGCCGCATTTCAAACCTACACAGACAAGTTAGTTCACAGAAGATTAACACCATTTGTTATATTTGCAGTTATTGCGTCTGTTGTCTTTGGAACGTTATTACCAATTGAAATATTCTTAGTCTTTACAGCTCCACTTCTCTTTACCTTCCATCTATTCTTTACCGCAATCCTTTATGCCGTACTTCCAATGTTAGATGTGACTTTAGGCTATAGTTTTACTGGAAGTGGTATTGTTGCGACGCCAGGAAGTTTGTTTGATTTATTGGTTTTATTGCGGAATCCTGTTTACCAAAAATCGTTGGTTATTTTACTCTTTATAGGATTAATGACCTACTTATTGTACTATGCGGTCACAAGTTATTATTATCGTAGAGGTGCAATTAGTATTATTAATCCAAATGAGAAAGACCTTGTGATTAAGGAATTGCTGGATAGTATTGGTGGAATCGAAAATATCCGATTAGCGAATGCTTCGCTTAGTAAGATTATTATCCAAGTATACAATCGTGATCTTGTGGATTTTAGTAAGATTCATCATAGAGCGAATAAAATTGTCGATACGAGAGCAGGCTTTGCGATTTCGTATGGGGCAAGTAGTTATATGATCTATTCCGTTTTAAAACAATTAAAAGAGAGTACAGAAATTCAAGAAAGTGCATAGGCATTTTCTTTGTTCGTTGAGGTGATTATGGAAAAACTTACGCCTATGTTAAAGCAATACATGGATGTTAAAAATGAACATCAAGATGCGCTTGTTATGTTTAGACTAGGTGATTTTTATGAGCTATTCTTTGATGATGCGAAAATCGCATCTTTTGAGTTAGACCTCGTCTTAACAGGACGTGCAGCAGGTGAGAATCAAAGAGCACCAATGTGTGGTGTACCACACCATGCCGCTTCAAATTATATTCAGAAGTTGGTGGACAAGGGTTATAAAGTAGCGATTGTAGAACAAATGGAAGATCCTTCAACTGCAGTTGGACTTGTTAAACGTGATGTGGTCAAGATTGTAACTCCGGGAACCATGGTAGACGAATTAGTTGAAGATAAAACACGTAATTATATTGCATCTTTAACGCTTTATGCAGGTCAATACACACTTATCCTATTAGAACTCATTTCGGGTAAAACTGAGATGATACAAATACGAGAAGACAAGACACTCTTAAAGCAGAACTTAATGAAGTATCAAATTAAGGAAGTTGTTATCTCCAATCATTCTGATACAAACACAATTCATACATTAAGAGAAATCAAATACTTAACCCTATCGTATTGTGACTTAGATACAATTGCGGAAGAATACTTGATGAACTGCGATCATATTCAAGAAGAATATAAGAGATCGTGTTATGGAAGATTATTAAACTATCTAACCGTTACTCAAAAACGTTCACTTCATCATCTTCAAAAGATTGTGGATACAAATGTTCAACGTATCATGAAGATGGATTATAGTACCTTACTTAATCTCGAATTAATCGAACCTCTAAGAGCACAATCTAAACACAAGACACTCTTTTCATTCTTAGATGTATGTAAAACATCTATGGGATCTAGACTATTAAAGGATTGGATTATGAATCCTTTATACGATCTAAGTGAGATAACAAAACGACAAGATCAAATAGAATTCTTAATCAAAGACTATATCCTCAAAGATAAATTAAAAGAATATCTCGCAAACTGTTACGACATACAACGTTTAGTTGGACGTATTTCATTTGGTTCCGCAAACCCACAAGATATCATGCGTTTAAGAAACACCTTAAACCAATTACCTCAAATTCTTAGTTTAGTTGATCACGATTTATTTAAACCGTACAATCAAATCAATGTACTTGAAGAAATTACCCAAGAATTAAATGATGCGTTAAATGAGGATGTCCCTAGCTCCATCAAAGATGGAAATGTATTTAAAACAGGCTATCATACAGAACTTGATGAACTCAGAGATGTTCAACATTTAGGTAAGAAATGGTTACTTGATTTTGAACTAAGAGAAAAAGAAAAAACAGGGATAAAAAACCTTAAAGTAGGGTATAACCGAGTGTTTGGTTATTACATCGAAATCTCTAAGGGTAATATTCCAAATATTAAAGAAGAATTTAACTATATCCGTAAACAAACCTTGAGCAATCAAGAACGTTTTATTACACCAGAGCTCAAGGAGATGGAAGATAAGATCTTGAACTCAACAGAAAGAAGTTTAAAGCTTGAACAATATCTCTTCTCAGAATTAGTTCAAAAGATTGCGCACTATCTCTATGAATTACAAGAAATATCATTCGCATTAGCTAGTCTAGATGTATTAGTAGCGCTCGCAAGTATTTCTTTAGATCATCATTATGTACGACCAGAAATCCATACAGGATTTAATTTAGATGTCAAAGAAGGTCGTCATCCAATTTTAGAGACACAAACCCAATATGTTTCCAACTCAACTAATATACAAAGTGAACAACCGATTCATATTCTAACTGGACCGAATATGGGGGGTAAGAGTACGTATATGCGTCAATTAGCTCTACTAATTGTATTAGCACAAATGGGTTCTTATGTACCCGCTAAGAAAGCGAGTTTACCACTCGTTGATGCACTGTTTACCCGTATGGGAGCGAGTGATGATATTCTAGAAGGACAATCGACCTTCATGATTGAAATGATAGAAGCAAATACCGCTTTACAGAATGCGACTAAGAATTCGATGGTATTCTTTGATGAAATTGGGCGTGGTACTTCAACATTTGATGGTATGGCGTTAGCACAATCCATGGTTGAATACATCGCGACCGTCATTGGATGTAAAACCATCTTCTCAACCCATTATCATGAGTTAACACAACTTGAGACATCACTTCCTCAAATTAGAAACATGCATGTAGAAGTTTATGAAGAGAACAACGAAGTAACCTTCCTTTATCGTGTTAAACATGGTAAAGCAGATCGTTCATATGGGGTGAATGTCGCAAGACTCGCACATTTACCAAACGCGATTTTAACTCGGGCACATCATTTACTCAAAGAACTTGAAAGTAAGAAACGTGTTGTGCAACAAAGTATGGAGATTGTTGAGATGGTCACGATCCCCAAAGAACTTGAAGAAATTCAAAGTGATTTAAAGAAACTAAATATTAATGAAACGACTCCACTTGAAGCATTGAGTTATCTCAATGAGTGGAAAAAGAAAATAAAGGAATAAAATGGGAATTATACAAAGACTCGATGAACAATTAAGCAACATGATTGCGGCGGGAGAGGTTATTGAAAGACCGATGGCTGTGGTCAAAGAATTGGTTGAAAATGCTTTAGATGCTAAAGCACATTTTATCGAGGTCAAAATCACCCAAGGTGGAATCGAATCCATCGAAGTTATCGATGATGGAATCGGTATGGAACCTGGAGATGCACAACTAGCGTTTGAACGACACACAACAAGTAAGATTAATTCTAAAGAAGAATTATTCGCTCCGAACTATCTAGGCTTTAGAGGTGAGGCACTTCCTTCCATTGCGTCTGTGAGTGATGTAACACTTAAGACATCGAAAGATGAAGTAGGAACTTATGTGCATATTGCGTATGGGAAGATTATGCAAGTTCGACCGCATTCATCCAGTACAGGAACCCATATTCGAGTAGAAGGATTATTTAGAAAAACACCGGCACGATTTAAGCACTTGAAATCTGCGAACTATGAAGCTGCGCTCATCATCGATTTATTAGAAAAGTTTGCGCTTAGTCGTCCAGATGTTGCATTCAAATTAAGTGATGAGAATAAAGTTCTATTAAATACGAGTGGAACCAATCAGATATTAGAAGTTCTAGCAACAAGTTTCGGGAATCGTATCGCTCGTTTGGCGCATGAATTTACACTTCATGATTATGACTTTACAATTAATGGAGTTTGGGTTGATCCACAAGAACATCGTTCCAACAATAAAGGAATCCTAATCTTCATCAATCATCGTATTGTACGATCATGGTATCTACAGAAAGCAATCGTAGAGGCCTTTTTACCGTATATTCCAGCCCATCGTTATCCTGTTTGTATCATTAACTTACAAATGGACTCACATTTAGTAGACGTTAATGTTCATCCATCAAAATGGGAAGTTCGACTCTCCAAGGAACAACAAGCCTATTACCTTATTTTAGATGGTTTAAGCAAACAACTCAGTGATTTTGTACATCCAAAAGAACATATTGAGAAGAAGGATGATATTATTCGTGAACAAACTCAGTTGTTTAATATCAATCATTACCCAGAAAATAATCGTATTTTTCAACTAGAAGTAAATGAAACAAGAAGTTTAAATAATGAGATACAAAGTAACATTATTTTTGATGAACCAATCATAGAACTTAAGAAACTAAAAGAACGTCATCCAACATTCCCAGTGCTTGATTTAATTGGACAAATGCATGGACGATATATCTTAGCGTGCTCAGAAGATGATCTTTATGTCATAGATCAACATGCCGCAAAAGAACGTATAAACTATGAATTAATACTCGAACAACTCAATGAGAATCAAGATCAGTTTGATTTATTAATTCCGATTGAAATTGAATGTTCTACTTCGTTTATGGAACGATTTAATGAGTTTAAACAAGTATTAGATACCTTACATCTACATATTGAACCATTCTCACTGAATAGTTATATTGTTCGATCCATCCCTATTTGGCTTAATCAAGAGAATCTCCATCAATTTATGATTGATGTGATGGATCGATTCTTATCTGAATCTAAGATCAATCAAGAAGTACTAAGAGAATCTGTTATTGCGACAATGGCATGTCATCGTTCCATACGATTTAATCAAGCTCTAACACCGGTAGAGATGAGACACATTATTGAAGAATTGTCTGTATGTAAACAACCTTATCATTGTCCACATGGTAGACCTACATTGGTTAAACAAAATGCACAAAGTTTATGGAAGGATTTTGAACGATGAAAAAGGTACTTGTGATTGCGGGACCTACCGCAAGTGGTAAGACAGCTTTATCGATTAAATTAGCTCATTTACTTAAGGGTGAGATTATTAGTGGAGATTCTACGCAGGTCTATCAGGAGTTAGCCATTGGAACAGCTAAAATCACCGATCAAGAAAAAGAGGGTATTCCTCATTACGGATTAGACTTAATTCACTATGATCAATCGTACAGTGTTAAGGATTTTCAAACAATGGCAAGAGAATCCATTGATTTGATATCAAATAAGAATAAGTTACCGATTATTGCAGGGGGTACAGGTTTCTATCTTAAAGCGTGTCTATATGATTATGTGTTTAAGGATGAGATAGAAGAAGATGATCAATTCGAAGAGTTAAGCAATGAAGAAATCTATGCAAAACTAAAGGAGATTGATCCACAATCCTTAGAGAAAATACATCTAAACAATCGTAAGCGATTAATTAGAGCATTAAATATTGGATTAAAAGGACAAACAAAATCAGAACGAGAAGCAGCACAAGAACATAAACCAATTTATGATGTGTTCTTGGTTGTGATGGATTTGGATAAGAAAATATTGGATGAGAGAATTGAAAAACGTTTAAATATGATGTTTGATTCTGGGTTAATCCATGAAGTAGAGAAATACTTTAGAGATGAGAAAACCTGGGACTACCAAAGTTTCCAAGCAATTGGTTATAAAGAATGGAAGGAATACTTCCTTAACCAAGTATCTTTAGAGGAAGTAAAACAAAAGATTCTAGTTAGTACACGACAATACGCTAAACGTCAGTTAACCTGGTTTAGACATCAATTTAGTGCATATTGGTACAAACCAAATGAAGAAAATGAGAAACTACTTTTACAAGAGATTGCACAATGGTTAAAGGAGACAACATGAAAAAAATCGTATTAGCAGGTGGATGTTTCTGGGGTGTAGAAGAATATTATCGTCGACTTAAAGGTGTTGGGGAGACACGTGTTGGATACGCTCAAGGTATTATTGAGAATCCAAGTTATCAAGATGTTTGTTCAGGAAGAACCAATCATGCGGAAGTTGCGGAAATTGAGTATGATCCAACGGTTATTTCATTTGAGAAGGTCCTCGATCACTTATTTAGAATCATCGATCCAACATCCCTTAACAAACAAGCGCATGATGTTGGGACGCAATATCGTGTGGGTGTTTACCCAGATAATGATGAAGAGATTGAGTTGGTTAAAGCCTATATCCAAAAGAGACAAGCGGATTATTCAAAGCCAATTGTATTAGAAGTTGAACGTTTAAGAGACTTCTACGATGCGGAAACCTATCATCAAAAATATTTAGTGAAGAATCCAGGTGGATATTGCCATGTCAATATGAACCTCATTCGTCCTGAAGAAAGAAAATAATACCTGAAAAGGTATTTTTTTTAGGTTAAATCAAGAACGAATCGTATTTAAACATAGGTGAACTATGTTAGAAATACAAAATATAAGTAAGAGTTATGGATCAAAGAAAGCCCTACAAGATTGTACAATCACAGCGAATAAACACGATATTGTAGGTATTTTGGGTCAAAATGGATGTGGTAAATCAACCTTGTTTAAGTGCATTATGGGCTTATGTGAGAGTGATTCGGGAAGTGTACGATACGAATCACATGTCTGTGATTTTAATCAGAGAAAACGATTTGGGTATATGCCGGAACAGCGATCCTTGTTTCTGGATTTAACGATCTATGAACAACTAAAATTTCTAGGTGAATTAAAAGGATTAGAAATAAGTCTCATTGAAGTTCAAATTAATGTACTTCTTGATCGATTTGGATTAATGGATAAAAAGAATCAAGTAATCAATAAACTCTCTAAAGGTCAACAACAGAAAGTACAATTAATTGCGGCATTATTACACAATCCAGACGTGTTGATTTTAGATGAACCCTTAAATGGTTTGGACTTTTATAGTGTACAAATCGTAATGGATGAAATAAAACGACAAGCATCATTAGGTAAGATAATCTTAATCTCCAGTCATCAAATGGATTTTATGGATGAACTATGTACCCATTTACTCGTACTAAATCAAGGAATAACCATCAAGAAAGGGAAGTTATTGGATTTATATCTCGATTATGGGGTTTGTGTAAGTGTCAATTCAGATAGTTGTTGGCAAAGCATTAGTAAAACACATACACAAATATTAGAAAAGGGATCATTTATTGAATTTCATTATCCTAGTTTAAATGAAGCTAAAAAGAATATGGCCCTCTTTAGCAAAGAATCGACAATCTCATCCATTCGATTACACAATGTATCCATTGGAGATATGTTAAAGGAGGTTGAATGAAGACACTATTAAAGTTTTCGTTTAAACGTAGATTTCTAAATAAGATGACAATCTTCTTACAAATTATGTTTATTGGGGTTGTGATGTTGGTTTTCTATTTTGATAAAGTAAGTGAATTTCTTAATCTTGATTTAAATGAACCGATACCCATCTATATTGAAACGAATCTAAGAAAATCGATTGTGAATGAAGCAGAGTGGGAACAAAAAGGCTTTAAGTTTACTACAAATAAAGATGTTATACAGATAAGCAAAGATAAAGAAGTTTATATCATTTCTCAAGTGAGTGATTTATTTACTCAATCACAGATCTATGATTTGTTACTGAGGAATCATCAAAAACAAAAAGAGATGAAAAGTAATACGTCGGTACAAACGTGGTTAGAAGATTATCAGAAGATTGAAGTGGATTTCTTAGAACTTAAACAAGATCAAAATCAGTTTAAACATCAGATAATCATTATCTTCCTAACATCGATTTATTTTATGTTGTTAAATTTTATAGCAGTAAACTCCAATGAGATTATTATGGAAAAAACATCGCATATGATTCCAATTATCTTGACCAATGTAAAAATAAGAACGCACTTTCAATCTAAGTTGATTATTGGCTTTGTTTCTGTCTTGTTTCAGATTATCAGTTCTGTTGGAATAATTGGACTTATCGGTTATTCGCGTTATCAATATGATCAAGGGGAAGGGATTGTTCG
The DNA here is from genome assembly GCA_964457525.1 of uncultured Erysipelotrichaceae bacterium. GTDB lineage: Bacteria > Bacillota_I > Bacilli_A > Erysipelotrichales > Erysipelotrichaceae > UBA2212. Next base: position 28,650 of record CAYWGS010000007.1, read on the forward strand.
ATTAGCGTTAAAGTTCTTTCCAATTAATTTAGATTCATTCCGGTTAGATGAACTATTTAAATTATTGAGTCTACAATGGAGTGATTTAAATCAGATTCTTGTTGGATTAGGTTTTATCTTATTGGGTATCTTCATTATTCAATTATGTATTCTTATTTTATCCAGTCGTGTTAAGACGATGGAAGAAGCTGCGTCCATTCAAGGGCCATTCTATTTCATCCTACTTATCATTTATTATTTAGCTTTAAGTTTGAATACTACGCAATCTTTAAGCAGTGGATTAGGTTATACTTTATCGTTTGTGCCAATCTTTTCAATGTTAATTATGCCTATGCGATTATTGACACAACATGTGATGTTAATTGAAATACTCGTATCTATTTTGTTTAGTATTTCGCTTATTTCACTTATTTTAGTTATTCTATACCCGTTTTATCATAGGGGAATTCGTGAAGAAGGGTAATCATTTGTGAAACTATTATTT
>CAYWGS010000008.1:0-28754 GCA_964457525.1 uncultured Erysipelotrichaceae bacterium
TTAAAAACAGTAAAATTATATATATTTTGTAAAAAATGGTCAATTTGATAAAAGATAAAATCAAAAAGATAAATAAGAAAAGGATACGAGGGTTATAATAAAGACGGTAAGGTCAGGTGATAAATATGTTATTAACAATTTCTGAAGAAACACTACACACAGCAAATGCTTTCAATACCGCTAAAGAAATAACTCAGCAACCACAAACTTGGGAAAAAACGGTTCAATTAGTTCAATCCAGTAAAGAAGTGATTCATAACTACTTTAATCAGATTGGAGAGCTTGGATCATTTGATATTGTTTTGATGGGAGCAGGTACCAGTGAATATATTGGGAATACCTTAGTACACTATTTAAATAAATTGAGTAATTATAATGCCAGAAGTATTGCGTCAACAGATATGATACTAAATCCTGAGATGTATATTAATCCAAATCGAAATACATTATTTATTTCATATGGAAGAAGTGGTAATTCACCAGAATCTGTTGGGTCTGTTTCGGCTGTTAATGCGGTGACAAACAATGCTTTCCATTTATTCATTACGTGTAATAAGAATGGTTCACTTGCAAAGCTAGCGGTTAATAATCCGCGTATTTTAGCAATCGAACTACCAGAAGAAACAAATGATTTGGGTTTTGCGATGACATCAAGTTTTACAAATATGTTATTGGCGACTGTTCTCTGTTTCAATGTGAATAGAATTGAAGAGTATAAAACACTCGTAAGTGCATTAGCAAAATCAGTTAAGAATGATATGGAATCACATGCAAAACAAGTTTATGATATGATTCAAGACTATCCTTTTGAACGAATTGTTTACTTAGGTTCACAATGTATGAAGGGTTTTGCACAGGAAAGTGCACTTAAAATATTAGAACTTACTCAAGGTCGTATTCCAACATTATTTGATACATTAACTGGTTTTAGACATGGTCCTAAGTCATTTATTAATTCAAAAACATTGATTGTTATTTACTTAAGTGATGATGATTTTATACGTCGTTATGAATTAGACTTAATTAACGAATTAAAGTCACAACAAAAAGGTTATAAGATTTTGATTGTAAATCACAAAGAAAGTGAGATCAAAGCTGATTTTAATATTCAATGTGATTATAATGAACAACCTATGATTTTAGTTGGATTGAAGATGATTGTCATTGCACATATGATTTCATTCTTCAAATCCTATTCATTAGGTATTACAGTGGACAATCCTTGCCCAACAGGTGAGGTTAATCGAGTTGTGACAGGAGTTACTATTTATCCTGTAGAAAGGGTTTAATATGATAGGCGTAATTATTACAGGGCATGGTCGTTTTTCTGAAGGTATGATGAGTAGTTTAAACATGATTGCAGGTCAATCCGAAGCACTTATTGGAGTTAATTTCTTAGAATCTGAATCAACTGAAGATTTAGATAAGAACTTATTAAATGCGTATCATGAATTAAGAAAAACGTGTGAAGGCGTTATTATTGTTTGTGACTTATTTGGTGGATCACCGTTTAAACAAGCCGCAACGTTATCTGTTCAACAAGAAAATATTTCTGTATTAGCAGGAATTAATCTGGCGTCATGCTTAGAGTTAATTTTTGCACGATTAGCAGAAACAGATGCACAAGTGTTAGCGGATGCGATGTTAGAAAAAGACTCAAACCGTTTAATCAAATTCACGATGCCAACACGTAAAGAACAAGTTGATATGGAGGATGGAATCTAATGTCTCTACAAGATTATGTTACTGGAACAATCATTCTTGCGATTAATGTTGTTATTTTGTTGCTAATTTACTTAGCAGTAAGTTATATTCGTTTAAAGAATCAAAAGAAACCATTTGAAGAATTGCACAATAAACTAGCTGCAGGTAATCAAGTGCTTTTAGCCAATGGATTCTATGGCAAAATAGTTGAATTAACGCAGGAGTATGCACTTGTTGAGATTGCGCCAAAAGTGAATGTAAAAGTATCACGTTTTGCGATTCAATCAATCGTGGGGGATAAATAATGCACCCACTTAAGACACTCTTAGATCAAAGACATCAATCTGAATTAAAGGGGATTATTTCGATTTGTACCGCAAGTCCAATGGTTATTGAAGCATGTTTCGATTATTACAAATCAGTTAAAAGTCCTTTAATCGTAGAAGCAACTGCGAATCAAGTAAATCAAGAAGGTGGATATACTGGAATGAAACCACAAGATTATGTGGATTTTGTTCAGAAATTAGCAGAAAAAAATCAATTTCCACTGGATCGTTTGTTTTTAGGTGGAGATCATCTAGGTCCATTAACCTGGTCAAAATTACCAGCTGAAGAAGCCATGCAAAAAGCAGAAGTTTTAGTTCATGACTTTGTTTTAGCTGGATTTACAAAGATTCATCTAGATACGAGCATGAAATTAGCGGATGATGGTGAAGTTTTATTAACTGAAACCATTGCGGAACGTGGCATTCGATTAATGAAGGTCTGTGAAGCAGCTTATCTTAAACGTAAAGAAATTTATCCTGATGCATTATTGCCTGTTTATATTATTGGTTCAGAAGTTCCAATTCCTGGTGGTGCTCAAGAAGTTGAAGAAGGCCTTGAAGTAACTAAAGTAGATGATTTTAAACATACTGTTGAAGTTTATCAAGATTTAATGAATAAAGCTGGATTAGGATCTGTTTTTGAACGTGTACTTGCGGTTGTGGTACAACCAGGTGTTGAGTTTTCAGATGCGAGTGTACATGAATACAATCCTGTTAAAGCCAAATCATTAGTACAAAGTCTAAGTCTTTATCCAACACTTGTTTTTGAAGGACATTCAACCGATTATCAAACAAAATTTGGATTAAAACAAATGGTTGATGACAATATCTCGATTTTAAAAGTAGGTCCTGCTTTAACATTTGCCTTACGTGAGGGTTTATTTGCTTTAGCTCTTATTGAAAATGCATGGGTCGATTCGAGTAAACAATCCCATTTTATTGAGTTATTAGAAGAAATTATGTTAGAAAATCCAAGTAATTGGATAAAACATTACCATGGAAATGAACATGAATTAGGAATTAAACGAAAATATAGTTTTTCGGATCGTAGTCGTTATTACATGCCTGATCATCGTTTAGAAGAAGCGATTAAGGTATTATTTGAGAATACGAAGGATGTTCCTTATTCTCTTTTAAGTCAATTTTTACCAATTCAATATCGTAAAGTACGTGAAGGACAATTAGCTTATAATCCAGAACTTTGGGTTAAAGATGTTGTTCATGAATTATTGAATGATTATATTTATGCAGTTGAAAAGTCTCAGTAGAGACTTTTTTTAATTCACAATCGATTTTGCGTATTCACTTGGAGAAATACCATACTGTAATTTGAATTTACGAGAGAAGTAATGTATAGAAGCGAATCCTAACATATCGCTTACTTCACTCACTGTACGTGCTGATTTCTTAAGTAATATCTTGCTTTGTTCTAGTTTGATGTTGTTTATGTAATGCTTTGGTGAGATATCTAAATTTCGTTTGAATAATGCTTGTAAAGATGATCGGGAGATTGCGAATTTATCACAAATTTCATTAATACTTAATGAACTATTGATATGATTCATGATGTACTGAGTAATTTCATTCATAAGTTCATCTTCATAGTGTTGTTGCATTGGATTAATATTCTGTGAAGCAAATTCAATTTCATTGGTTTCATCCATGGCGTAAATTATTAATAGTTTTAATAAACTCAATAACAATTCATTTATGTGCTCCCAATTCTCATTGGATAAGTGCATGAACATGGATAATGTTTGATACATATTTTTACTACAATGGATGACCCTATTAGCGAGTTTCTCTGGCTCCATTTCTTTCATATCAAACATAATTGTCATATAAGAGCAGGTACTTTTATCGGTTGTACGTTGAGTATGAAATTGATGTGGGCTATAAAAGAAGATCGAACGAGTAGGGAGTATATAATCTTCACCTTCAACATTCGTGATGAGTTCACCATTATCTACGAATGTCATTTCCCAGTATGGATGTTTTTCGCCTTCGAAGAAATATGAGTTTCCTTTAGTGGAATAGTAGTAAGCATAGATCTCTTGAACCTTTATGGATGACTTAATGCCCACTGAACCAAACTCAGGTATTCTTACTTTTTGACTGTTCGCATTTAAGTTCATTTGTATGGTAACGATACCAGACTGAGATAGACTAATAAAGTTAAAATAGGTACCTGGTTTTATTTTTAATGTTTTATGTATTGCGAAGAGTTCAGGTTTTTCATTTAAATCGTTTAAAAATACAATACCAATGATTCCACTATCGACTTGTACGCATACAGATCGATCATAGACATAGACTTCATCTATTTTTTTCTTTTTTATGGTTTTTTTAGCATTAAAATAGTTCGAATTACCATTATTTGGTAGATTTTTCAATATTTCACAATACTTTGCACATTGTATCGAAGTTGTCTTTTTGTACATTTTATATCTCCTATATTTGTGATAATTCACACTATAAATTAATTCTATAACGAAAAATACAAATAGTATAGGTAAAAATATAAAGCAATTGAGTTTTTATAGGGTTATATTAAATGTAGGTAAAGCGCTATCACGGCGTTACTAGGAATGGAGGGAGTGCAGTGGCAAATATAGTTTTGACAAGAATTGATAATCGTTTAATCCATGGGCAAGTGGCAACACAATGGGCTTCAAGTGTTAAAGGAAATCTTATTCTTGTGGCTAATGATAAAGTTGCGAATGATACCTTTAGACAAGGTCTCATGGATATGGCAGCACCGAGTTTTTGCCAAACTCGCTATTTTACCTTAGAGAAGACGATCAACGTCATTCATAAGGCAAGCCCTGAGCAGAAGATTATCATCATGTGCGATAATCCAAGTGATGTCTTGACTTTGGTAGAGGGGGGCGTCCCTATTACAAAAGTTAACATCGGTAACATGCACATGGCTGAAGGCAAGCGTCAAGTTGCGACGGTTGTGGCTGTAGATGACAAAGATGTTGCGGCTTTTCAAAGATTAGTCGAACTTGGGGTAGAACTTGAGATTCGAAAAGTACCGAGTGAAGGTACAGAAGATGTTCAAAAATTATTTAAAAAATAAAGGAGATGAAACAATATGACTTTTAGCTTTATTCAAATTTTACTTGTTATGATTGTAACTTTCATCGCCGCTATTGATCAGTTCTCTTTCCTTGAATCATTATATCAACCAATCGTAATGGGACCAGTTGTTGGTGCTATTCTTGGTGATATGAACACTGGCTTAATCGTTGGTGGTTCTTATCAATTAATGATGATTGGTAGTATGCCGGTCGGCGGTGCTCAACCACCTAACAGTGTTATCGGTGGAATCATGGCAACAGTGTTTGCGATTTCCATGAATATTACAGACCCACAAGCTGCGCTTGGTTTATCCATTCCGTTTGCTTTATTAGGTCAATATGCAGTTATCTTAGTGTTTACAATCACTTCACCATTAATGGCTAAGGCTGATGATTATGCTAAGAATGCTGATACTAAAGGCATTGAACGTTTAAACTACATTACAATGGGTTTACTCGGATTATTATTCGCATTCGTCGTATTGGCTGGATTACTATTCGGTCAAGCTATTGGTGAAACTTTAACCAACGTATTACCTATCTGGGTATGGAATGGTTTAAAGGCTGCTGGTGGTATGATGCGTTTCGTAGGGTTTGCTGTATTGTTGAAAGTTATGATGTCAAACGAATACTGGGGCTTCTATTTCGCAGGATTCGCATTGGCTACAATCGTCGACAAAGCTGGTTTAGGCGGACAAGCTTTAGCACTTATCGCTCTAATCGGATTTGCAATTGCAGTTTACGACTATCAAACTAATGTTAAGATGAAACAATTTGGTAAAAAGGAGGTAAGCAATGATGGCATCTAATCTTGCAACAAATTATCGTGATCTAAATCCAGCGGCTCCGCTCGATAAAAAGACCTTGAACCAAATGGCTTGGCGTTCCCTCTTCTTGCAAGGTTCATTCAACTATGAACGTATGCAAGCTGCAGGATGGTTATATGGTATTATTCCAGGATTGAAGAAAATTCATACTGACAAAGAAGACTTATCATTATCCATGCAACACAACCTTGAGTTCTTTAATACTCACCCATTCTTAGTAACATTCGTTATGGGTATCGTTCTATCCATGGAACAAGAAAAATCCGATATCGGTACAATCCGTGCAGTACGTGTTGCTGCTATGGGTCCTCTAGGTGGTATTGGTGATGCTATTTTCTGGTTTACACTCGTTCCGATCGCTGCTGGTATCAGTGCTAATATGGCACTTGATGGCAGTATCGCTGGTCCAATTGTATTCTTGTTGATGTTCAACGTTGTACAATTCGCAGTACGTTATTGGTTAATGCACTGGTCCTATAACTTAGGTACTAAGGCAATCGAAGCAATTACTCGTAATGCAAAAGAATTTACACGTGCAGCTTCCATCTTAGGTATCTTGGTTGTCGGTTCTCTTACTTCCTTATATGGTGGTACAACAATCGCATTAACAATTCCTAACGGTGAAAGTCCTATTGTTTTACAAAATATCTTAGACGGTATCTTACCAAAACTTATCCCATTAGGCTTAACACTTGGTTTATACTGGCTCATTAAAAACAAAAACTGGTCTGCTGTTAAGTGTATTGCACTTCTCTTAGTTCTAGGATTAGTTGGCGGATTCTTAGGATTATTCTAATCAGTTAATACTCCCTTCCAAACCAGGAATCTCTCGCGAGATTCCTTTTCCTGTTAAAAGTAAAAGTGTGAAAAATATGAAAATTTCAATCAAAAAATCATGTATTACGCCTGTTGTACCAAGTTATTTATCAGGTCAAATCAATCGAATAGAGAAGCATACTTCAGTTCTAGATGATTTGTTTTGTTATGTACTTGTGATGGAACATAATGGGAATAAGATTTGCATGTTACAGTATGATTTACTTCAATTTGATGATTATTTATCCAATCGAATTCGTAACCGTGTAAAAGATGAACTCAATATCTCTTTTGAATCCGTCTTTACGATTCCAAGTCATACGCATGCTGCACCAGAAGTACTTAGAGATGGTTTGTTTGGGATTAAAACGGAATCGAGTGTAGCGGAAGGCTACCTCGATTTCTTAGTTGATGTTAGTGTTAAAACGGCACTTGTTGCGAATGACACACTCATAGAGTCAGATCTTTCTTATAGTGAATATGCGATTGATGGTTATTATGGTAATCGTAATAATAAGAATAATCCAGCAGATAAGAAAATACGATTTGTACAGTTTAAAGCAAACAATAATACGCTTGGAATGCTTGTAAATCTATCTTGTCATCCAACAGTATTAGGTCAAACAAATACTCAGATAAGTGCTGATTTATTTGGTTATATTCGTAAGGGATTGGAAGAGCGTTACAATTGCCCAGTGTTTATGAGCAATGGAGCTGAAGGAGATATCAGTAATCGTCATTACCGTTTGAGTGATGATGTGAATGAACTTATTCGAACAGGTAAAGGAATTCTAGAACAGATACCGAGTACACTAGTGTTCAATGATTTTAAGAGTGTTAATTTAAAAATATACACTAAACAATTTAATTTTCATTGCTTTAATGATACTAAACGTTTAGAAGAAGCAATCCAGCGCAATAATCAACTTATATTACAATCAAGTGATAAGGATCAATTAAAGATACTAAACGCAACAAATACTGTTTTATATCATCAGATAAAGAAAAATATTGATGATATCCTAAGTATTTCATACAGTATTATCCAACTTGGAGACGTATTTATTGTGACTGTACCAATGGAACTATTCTCAAGTTTATATTTGAAAATTGATCAAACAAATCCTGTTCTATTGTTTGGTTTGACGAATACATCGGTAGGTTATTGTGCAGATGAATTATCCTATGATTCAACCTATGAAGGTCTAACCAGTCCGTTTATAAAAGGTGAGGGTGAACGATTCATCCAAGAGATAAATAAAGAATTGAGTCAAATAAGACGCAGATTAGAATCAATTTGATACAATAGTATTGAGGTTTATGTATGAAAGAAAAAATAGTGTTTATTGAATCCATATTACCAGAGATTAGAGAATTGATATTAAGTAAGACCATTCAAGAAGTGATTGTAAAGGATAATGAATTTGATAATATTGTGACTGATTTAGATATACTTGTACAAAATACGTTGATCAAATCTCTTACAGAGAAATTTCCAGATACACAAGTTTTAGGTGAAGAAAGTGAAGAGCATATCTTTACCGATAAGATGTGGATTATTGATCCGATTGATGGAACAAAGAACTTTTTTAGACGTAAAGAAGATTTCGCAATATCCATTGCTTATTATGAAAATATGAAACCTGTATTTGGGTTTGTTTTTGATGTAGTTAAAAATGATATTTATCTTGGGATTGTTGGTCAAGGTGCTTATCTAAATAAACAAGCATTAAGTAAATTACCGATACGTACCATGAATCAATCAGTCCTAGATATGAACTTAAAGACTTTATATACCTTAGAAGAAAAATACAATGCAAATGTTAAACTTGTTTCAACTCAAGTCTTTGCTCATCGTAATATTGGATCTGCGGCAATTAGTATGTGTCAAATCGCACGAGGTTTACATGATATTTATATTTCCAGTCATTTAAAACTATGGGATTATGCGGCTTCAAGTATTGTGTTAAAAGAAGTGGGTGGAGAAGTTTATTTCCCATTTGAAGATAAAAAAGAATTAAATGTTAAGTCTGTATTCTTATTTGCGACAAGCAGTAAAGAAGTATATCAAGATCTAAACCAATTACTATACGGAGACCAACATGCGAGCTGATTATCATATCCATTCAAATTTTAGTGTAGACTCGAAGTTAGAGATGGAAGAGATTATCCAACAAGCAATAAACCTTGGTTTAGATGAAATCTGTTTTACGGATCATGTGGATTATGATGTTAAGAATCATATTGTAGATAAACAAGAAGTGGATTATCCGAATTTCTTTAGTGAGTATGAACGAGTTAAGAATCTCTATAAAGACAAAATTACCATAAAAGTTGGATTGGAATTTGGTGTACAACTTCATACGATGAATCGATATGTTGATGATATGAAAAAATATCCGATTGATTTTGTATTGTTAAGTTGCCATCAGATTGAGAATAAAGAATTATGGTTAAATGAATATCAGAAAGACAAAACACAAATTGAATATAATCGAGGTTATTATGAATACTTGTACCAACTCGTTGATCAATTTGATGACTTTAGTGTTTTAGGTCATTTGGATGTCATTAAGCGATACGATAATAATGGAGTACTTGATGATGAATATGTTATTGATATTATCGAAAAAATCTTAAAACGTGTCATTGAAAAGGGCAAAGGAATCGAAGTAAATACATCAAGCTATCGTTATAATTTGCCTGACTTAACTCCTTCAACTCGAATACTCAAGTTATATTATGATTTAGGTGGAAGAATTTTAACGATGGGTTCAGATACACATAAAATAGAACATTTAAAGGATCACTTTGAAGAGATTATTCTTCAATTAAAAGCAATTGGATTTACAGAGTTGTATACTTTTGAAAAGATGAAAGCATATAAATATAAAATGGATTAAAACCAAAGATTTTGATACTGAGGTTTTAAATAATGTAACTAACTTAGTTTTTAAGTTAGTTATTTTATTATGTGATTTCTATATTTGAGTAATCTATTGACTGAGTTAATAATGATACTATATACTTACAATATAAGCTAACTACTTAGAAAAGGAGGATAATATGGATTCTATAGTCAAGTTTTTTGAAGAAAAACTGGCTCCAGTAGCATCAAGAGTCTCAACTCAGAGACATCTTATGGCAATTCGTGATGGTTTAGTCCTTACGATGCCACTCATGATTGTCGGTTCAATCATCATAATATTTAGTACCGACTTTCCAGTTCCTGGTTGGGCTGAGTTTATTACTGGAATTTTCCCGACATGGGATGACTTTATTTGGGGTGTTGTGTTCTCGTCTACAATGAGTATTTCTGCATTAGTTGCTACAATGGGAATTACATTCTCACTTGTAAAATCGTATGGTGAAGAAGGTATTGTGGCTGCAGGCTTAGCATTTGCGGCATTCTTCTTATTACAAGATGGATCTTCTGGTGCTTGGAGTACGGGTATTCTAGGTGCTGAAGGATTATTCTTAGCGATTATCGTAGCGTTAATTGTTTCAGAAATTTATGTTCGTGTCATTAAAGCGAATATGGTTATTCGACTACCTGAAAGTGTTCCTGTAGCAATTAGTCGTTCATTCGTTGCATTAGTTCCAGGAGCCATTATTATCGTTTTATTTGCACTCATTCATGTATTATTTGCATTAACATCCTATGGAACAGCACAAGTCTTCATAATTAATGTGCTTCAAATTCCGTTGGTTACAATTTCAGCAAGTTATCTCGGTGCTATGTTTACAAGTTTCTTTATTTCAATTTTCTGGGCATTTGGACTACATGGTGATTTAATTGTTGGATCTGTTGTTAATCCTTTAATTCAAGCTGGTTATTTAGCGAATGTGGATGCTTTACGTCTTGGTTTAGAAATTCCTAATATTGCTGTTGAAGGGTTCCAATCGTTATTTATTAATGTAGGTGGGACTGGTGCTACTTTAGGTATTGCGATTGTTTGTGCATTCTTTGCTAAATCCAAACAATTAAGGCTTATTGGTCGATTATCTTTAGGTCCTGGTATTTTCAATATCAATGAACCAATCGTATTTGGTTTACCAATCGTATTAAATCCAATGTTGTTAATTCCGTATATTATTGCTCCACTTGTTGTCGGTACATTGACGTACTTTGCGATGGCGCTTAACTTGGTGAATCGAATTGTTGCTGCACCACCTTGGACAACCCCTGTATTTATTGCGGGATTTATTGCTACGGGTGGTGACTTTAGAGCAGTCATTCTACAGGCGATTAACCTCGTTATTGTATTAGCTATTTACTATCCATTCTTAGCTGCATGGGATAAAAAACAATACGAACTTGAAAATAGTTCAGTAAAAGAATAGTTAAAGAAAACAATCTGAATTATCAGATTGTTTTTAGTTCTGCTTATATACCATTAGATCAAATTCATTACGATCACCAATATAATACGAATGTGCGATTTCAACAACTCGATCGCGATCATCATATGCAAGTGATTCGACAAAATGGATTGCATGACCACTCTCGGTTTTTAATGTATCAGTTAATTCATCTGGGATAATTTGTGCATCCACTACTTTTTTAATATGGCTTAACCATATATTAAATTTAGTTTCCAGTGTGTTATAGATAGGAGAGTTCTCGAAATTTATATTTTGAAGTCCTTGTATTAAGTCTAATGGATAATAAGATTCTTTTAATACAATGGGTAAATCAGAGCTATAATAAACCAACTTAACCTTAAGAACTTGTTTACTGTCTAATTGTTCATGAATCAATAAATCATGTTCGTTATTTGAAAGAACTTCTTTGCTTAAACAAACTACAGAAGGAGATAATCCCATATTCTCTAAGTCAATCTCAATATCAGAGAATTCACTAAAAAATGTGCTTTTTATTTCTTGTTCTTTTACAAATGTACCACGACTTTTAAAACGAATAATATAGTTTTCATCTAGTAATTCTTTATAAGCTTGACGAACAACTGGTCTTGATATTCTAAATTCCTCACATAATTCTTCTTCAGTCGGAAGTTTATCATTTGGTTTTAATTGACCGTTCTTTATTGCTTGTTTGATTGAATCTTTCAATTGTGCATAAAGTGGTGTGCTACTACTTTTAAATAAAGAAATGTATTTCATCGGTGATTCCTCTTAACGACTAAACTGAATCGATTTCTAGTTCCTGGGAAGTAAGCAATGGAGTACTCTACAATTTTATTGTTTTGATTATAACTTTGAGTTTCAACTTTATGAACTGCACTATGCTTTTGAATATCTAAAATTCTTGAGTCTGCCTCGGATACAATAACTGCTTTATACGTCGTATAAACTTTTGTTATTTGAGTATTATAATCCGATTCAAGCAACTTAAATAGTGATTCGTTCGCAAAATCATGTTGATCTAGATTTGGGAATTCTTCGAGTGAAACAAATGTTTCCTCAACATAAATAGGTGTATTGCTTCCTAGTCTCAACCGTTTATAATGCAAGCATTCTTGGCCTTTATTTAGACTTAGTATTGGATATGCTTTTTCATCCCATGTGATCTTTTCAATATAGATAAGTTTTGTACTCGGTTGAAAACCCTGTCGAATCATCTCATTCGAAAAATCACTAAGTTCTTGTATGAAATTTCTCTCTTTATATACTTTCTTAACAAAAGTTCCCTTGCTTTTATGTCGTTCAATCCTGCCCATACTAAGTAAATCACTATAGGCTTGTCTTACTACTGTCTTTGAAATGTTATAAAATGAGCAAATTTCGTTTTCTGTTGGTAATTTATCATTTTCTTTTAGGATGCCACTATCCATCGCTTTTAATAAACCGTCACGTAGTTGAGCATAGAGTGGAATAGATGATAGTTTATTGATACTGATATCATGTAGAATTTTCATGTAAAAATTATAGCATAATATAATTACAATAATACAATGATTAATAATGCGTTATTGTTAAAAAAACATTGTAATGATATAATTACAAAAAAGGAGAATACGTATGGGTCAATCATTTCATAATTATGCAGATCATCTTAAGAGTTTAATTGATAAAGTAGAGTTTACACAAGAAAATAAAATCGATGAAGCAGCAAATCTAATCGTCGAAGCAATAGAGAATGGGAATTCAATTTTTGCGTTTGGGGCATCTCATGCAGGTATGTTATCGATGGAATTATTCTATCGTACAGGTGGGTTAGTTAATATCAATCCAATCTTTGCGGCAGATTTAATGTCTAATATTCGACCAGCGACACTAACGAGCGATATTGAGCGTTTAGAAGGCTATGGTACATTAATTCTTAATAATACGAGTATCAAGCAAGGGGATGTCTTAATCCTTCATTCCGTTTCAGGACGCAATGCAGTAACGATTGATATGGGACTAGAGGCAAAGAAAAAGGGAATTAAGGTAATCGTAATAACAAACATTACCTACACAAGTCTCGTAACTTCACGTCATTCAAGTCATTTAAAACTAAAAGATGTTGGGGATATTGTGATAGACAATTGTGGAGAATTTGAAGATTCAAGTCAGAAGATTCGTGGGGTTGAACAAAAAATGGGGCCAACATCAACTGTAATTGGTGCATTTATTGTGAATGGTATAACATTAAAAGTTGCGGAGAAATTAGTTGAAAAAGGAGTTGAAGTTCCTGTTTTCCACAGTGCAAATATTGATGGTGGAGATGAACATAATAAGGCTTTAATGGAGAAATATAAAAACAATATTTTCTACATGTAATATGAAATCAAATCTACTCGACAAAGCACTTACTGAGCAAACTAAGAAAAATTTATATTGGGCTAAGGCTCCAATTTATAAACGTATTTTAGCGTTTTTCATCGATTTATTTATTATGTTCCCAATCCAAAATATTACTCGATCCATTCATCCAATGTTGCCTGTATTTGCTGTTGCGCTTTATTTTATTCTATTAGAATCAAGCCCATGGCAAGGCACGATTGGTAAAAGAGTATTAGGGATGAAAGTAGAATTAGTTAATGGAAATCGAATAAATATCGTACAAGCAACGATTCGATATGTAATTAAAGTATTTACATTAGCATTATTAGGAATAGGTTACTGGCCATTATTTTTAGGTAAACAGGCTCTTTGTGATCAAGTGATACAATCCACTGTTTTAGCATTAAGTGTAAAATAATTTAACTATAATAGTAATTATTCCTAATTTGCCATTGTTTCTATTATCGGTTAAGACTATAATAATATTAGTTATAAGAAAGGTAATAAAAACAATGAATTTAAAAGGAACTAAGACTGAAAAGAATTTACAAGCTGCATTTGCTGGAGAATCCATGGCAAATACAAAGTATACTTTCTACTCAATGAAAGCAAGAGAAGAAGGCTACGAACAAATCGCTGATTTCTTCAAAGAAACTGCACGTAATGAACAAGAACATGCATTCTTATGGTTCAAATTCTTACACGATGGTCTTCCAACTACAACTGAAAACTTAAAAGACGCGGCTGCTGGTGAAAACTATGAATGGACAACCATGTATGCGGATTTCGCAAAAGATGCGGAAGCTGAAGGTTTTGCGAAGATTGCATTCTTGATGAAAGAAGTTGGTAAAATTGAAGCTCGTCACGAAAAACGTTACCTTGATTTAGTTAAGAACATCGAAGATGATCGTGTCTTCAAGAAAGATGAAAAAGTTGTTTGGGAATGCGATATCTGTGGTTACCAAGTAGAAGCAAATAATGCGCCTTCTATCTGCCCAGTTTGTGGACAAAACCACGCACACTTCGCAATCGACGAAAAGAATTATTAATTCAAAAACGGACTAGAAATAGTCCTTTTTTTTCGAACATTCTTGATTAAATCGCTTACATACGGTAACATTAATCTCAACGGATAGTGTGAAAAATGAGGTAATTATGAACGCGAGTGATTTACATATTTTATTAGATAATGCCGCAATCTTAATCGCTTCAACATTACTCTATCAAGTATCAACCTATATTAAAGAGACATACGATCATTCATCAGAAGTGTTCGATGCCTTTTTATTTGGTTTAATTGGGATATTAATAATGAGTTTTCCTTTTACTCCAACATTAGGTCTGTATATCGATACTCGATCCATCCTTGTTGGTTTAATTGCATATATTTTTGGTGGAAAAAGAAGTATTTTTCTTATGATTCTTCTCAGTATTTATCGATTCATTTTAGGGGGAGATGGAACGATTATTGGAATATCAATTATTCTTAGTAGTGGATTATTGGGGTATTTATTTAGGAAGATTAATACACCATTTTTAAGAATTTACTCTTCATTAAATTTCTATTTATTGGGACTTATCATCCATATCTTAATGACAATCTCGATTATGGTGATGGCAAAGGAAGAGTATATTACTGCATTCTATAATTCGATTGTACCTTTGATAATTGTATTTCCACTTACAACAGTCGTCGTAGGAAAACTCTTCATGATTCAAAGGGAACTTGTTAATCAACTCCAACTAACACGATTTGCGGAGAGACGTTTTAGATCATTATTTGAACAAGCTCAAATTGGTATTTGTTATTTGGATAGTAATGGGGTTTTATTAAATACCAATGATTATTTCAATGGGATGTTTCAATATTCCAATGATGAGTTTAATAATATGAGTATTAATCATTTAATTCATAAGGGTGAAAATGATCACGAAAATACACTTCAACCTCTTTTTGATGACAATAAACCAACGAGTCACACTGTTGAAAAACGAATGATAAGAAAAGATGGTTCATTCTTCTGGGCGAATATTAGTGTTTCAAAGATACGTTTCAATAATGAAAATCTTTTTATGAGTACGGTTATTGATATTAGCGAGCGAAAAAAAGCAGAAGAGATGTTACATTATTTGAACTATCATGATCAAACAACAGGTTTATATAATCGACATTACTATGAATCAAATATTGTTAAGTTGGATAAAGTTGAGAATTATCCATTAACTCTATTAAAGATTGATATCAATGGTATGAAACTCATTAATGATGCATTTGGTTATGAGATGGGGGATACACTTGTTAAGCGAGTGGTTAATTTAATCAAACCGATTGTTTACAATTCTGATATGTTCTGTCGATTTGGGGGGAGTGATTTTATTATCGTTTATACCAAAGTACAAAAGTCCTATATCGATATCATCTTAGCTCAAATAAACCATGTGATGGTCAATGAAACCATACAGAATATCAAAGTATCTGTTTCTTCTGCCTATGCAGTTAAACAATCATCGGATGATAGTCTTGTATCTGTATTGAAGAAAGCAGAGATGCGATTAAGTCGAGAGAAGTTGATTGATACCAGTAGTATGTTAAGTCGTACGATTGAAATTATTATGAACTCGTTGTATGAAAAGAATTCACGTGAAATGGAACATTCACAACGTGTTGCGGAATGGTGTGAAAAGATGGCGCTTAAGATGAACTTAGACTCACACATTGTTTCTAAATTAAGAATTGCTGGATTGATGCATGATATTGGTAAGATTGGTGTTCCTGATTCAATCTTAGATAAACCGGATCGATTGACTGAAGAAGAGTTTAACTTAATTCGTAAACATTCAGAAGTGGGTTATCGTATTCTTAGTGCTGCGAACGAATTCTCAGAAATAGCGGATTATATTCTTGCTCATCATGAACGTTGGGATGGTACAGGCTACCCTAAAGGTTTAAAAGGAAATGATATTCCAGTTTATTCCAGAATTATCTCCGTAGCGGATTCATTTGATGCGATGACATCGGATCGTGCATATCGAAAAGCAATGACAATCGATGAAGCACGATTAGAAATAATCCGTCATTCGAATGTTCAGTTTGATCCAAGTATTGTAAAAGTATTTCTAGAAATAATGGATGAAGAAATACGGCCAACTTTTAAAATGAATTAAATAAAAAAGATTGACAAGATAATAAGGCACTGTTATTATGTCAATCATAAAAGCGTTGAAGAGAAGAGTAAACGGTGGATGATTTCATAGAGAGCCCTGGAGTGCTGAAAGGGGTAAATCAAAAACAGTTGAACATGGTCTTGGAGCAAGCATACCGATGGGAAACCTTAGATTATGCCGGATTCGCCCGTTACAGCGATAGAGTATAACCTTTCATAGGCGTACTTGATAAGGTTTATAAAGTGATTTATAAACGAACATAGGTGGTAACACGGGTAAGCCCTCGTCCTTAGTGATGGGGGCTTTTTTGTATAGGAGGAAACTATGATAGAAATCAAAGGGTTAAAGAAAAGCTTTAATACAGCAAATGGAACACTTGTAGCGCTGGATAATGTCAACCTAAGTTTAGATAAAGGTGAAATGGTTGGGATAATCGGTATGTCAGGTGCAGGCAAGACAACCTTATTGCGTTGCTTAAGCTTACTTGAGAAACCAGATGAGGGTGAAATATTGATTGATCACTTGAATCTTCTTGAGGCGAAGGATGATCGAATGCGTGAATATCGTCAAAAGATTGGGGTCGTATTTCAAGGAAATCAATTACTTAAACAACGAAATGTGTATGATAATATCGCTTTTCCACTTACATTAAGAAACGATAAGAAAGAGAACTATGATCAAAAAATCAGAAACTTAATTGAACTCGTTGGATTAAGTGGTAAAGAATTAAGTTATCCATCTCAATTATCGGGTGGTCAGAAACAAAGAGTTGCGATCGCACGAGCGCTTGCGAGTAGTCCAGATTTACTTTTATTGGATGAACCCACAAGTGCACTTGATTCCATCACAACACGAGCTTTATTGGAACTCTTAAAAGAGATTCATGAAAAAACACATGCGACAATCTTGATCATTACACATGAGTTAAGTGTTGTACAAAAGGTATGTGAAAAAGTAGTTGTGATTGATGGTGGTCAGTTCATAGAACAGGGTCGAGTAGAAGATATCTTCAATCATCCGCAACACAAAACAACTCGTTTACTTCTTGGATTGGAGAACTAATATGACAAATGCACAATTATTTGAACTCTTATCACAAGGTTTAGTGGACACGATATGGATTATATTAGGTTCGAGCTTTATTGCGTATGCATTTGGATTTCCATTAGGAGTACTTATTACCTTAACTCGTAAAGATGGATTATACCCAAAACCAGTATTATCCCTTAGCTTAAACCGAGTGATTAATGTATTTAGAAGTATTCCATTTTATATCTTAGTTGTTGCATTAATGCCATTCTCACGCTTTGTCGTGGGGACGAGCTTAGGTATTAAAGCTACCATTTTCTCCCTATCTGTCGGAGCCATTCCATTTGTAGCACGACTGGTTGAAAGTGCACTTCTTGAAGTTGATCAAGACATGATTGAGTCCGTTATTACGATGGGCGCAAGTAAGTTACAAATTGTAACAAAGGTTCTCTTCAGAGAAGCACTCCCACAACTTATACAAGGTTTATCCATTACGATGATTATGTTAGTTGGATATTCCGCAATGGCAGGGCTTATGGGAGGTGGAGGATTAGGTGATATTGCGATTCGATATGGATACTATCGTTACAATTACACCATTATGTATTATGCTTTAATTATATTAATTGTATGTGTTGAAATTATACAAACATCGATCGCATGGATCGTACGAAAAATAGATAAACGAAACTAGAGGAACATAAACATGAAAAAAATTAAATTTGGCTTAGCCTTTATCGCTCTTATATTAGCTTTAACTGGATGTGCAACTGAGAAAAAAGATACCGTTATTAAAGTAGGCGCATCCGTAACGCCGCATGCAGAAATTTTAGAAGTCATTAAACCACTCTTAGAAGCGAAGGGTTATACTTTAGAAATTGTTCAGTTTACTGATTATGTCTTACCGAATACCAATTTAGAGGAAGGTGAATTGGATGCGAACTATTTCCAACACGTTCCATACCTAACCGATTTTAATACAGAAAATGGTACCGATATTGTGTCTGTATTAGCTGTACACTTTGAACCATTAGGCTTATACCCAGGTAAAACAGCTTCTGTTGATTTATTAGCGGATGGCGCAAAGATTGCGGTTCCAAATGATGCGACAAACGAAGCACGTGCTTTAAACCTATTACAAGACTTAGGCTTAATTTCACTTGATCCAAGTAAGAAAGAAACCGCAACGAAGTTAGATATTATTTCAAATCCAAAGAATTTAGATATTGTTGAATTGGAAGCAGCACAATTAGCACGTTCATTACAGGATGTGGATTTAGCGGTTATCAATGGTAACTATGCACTCGAAGCTGGAATTACCGATACAGTTCTAACGACTGAAGATAAAGCTTCGGATGCGGCGCTTAAATATGCGAATATTCTAGCTGTTAAAGCTGGTAATGAGACAACTGAAAAAACACTTGTTCTTATTGAAGCTCTAAGATCTGCAGAAGTTAAACAATTTATCCAAGATAATTACTATCCAGTTGTAATTTCTGTTACTGAGTAATCAAACCTCCTTATGGAGGTTTTCGCTTTACATAGTATAATTAATATATGAAACAACACAGTGAACAAGAACTAAGTAAGATTCAAAGTATTTTAGACTATTATCGAGATTCGTTTTTACCACTTGACCAACAATCCTTGATAACTTGTCTAAAAGAAATTCAAGCTGAATTTAACTATATACCAATGGAAAGCTATCCTGGTATTATTTCTCTTTTTAATACGAGTCCTCAAATTATTAAATCGATTATTCATCGTTTCCCAAGTCTTATTGAAGAAGGGGGACCTCATCTCTTACTGATGTGTAGTGGAGATCGATGTAAAGAAAAGGGTGGATATCAGTTTATTAAAGAGGTTGAAGATTATTTGGGTTGTTCAGTTGGTGGAATTAGTAAGGATGGGTTATTCGAGCTAAAAACACAGAGTTGTTTGAGACGTTGTGCTAAAGGGAAGAATTTGAATATTGATACAACGCAGTATACAGAAATGACCTTTGATAAGTTAAAACCGATTATTGATCAGATGCGTAAACAAAAATAGAGAGTCATCATCATTTGACTCTTTTATTTGGCATTCAGGCTCTAAGAAAAATTGATTCAAGCTGTCTCTATTAAATACTTCAGTATGACCATGAATTGCGTATTCGAAATCATATTTAAAGAGTGATTCTTTTAAATCATTGTATTTTTTGGATGTATAATGCATATCTCCATGATGATAATCAGGCGAAATAATATCACCTAAGAAGATAACCTTTTCTTCTGGCACATAAATAACAATACTATCGGACGCATGATCATTATCGATGTGTTGTAAGATACATTCCTTATCACCAAGATGTATAACTCGTTTATCTTCAAATGTAATATCAGCTAAACGAACTTGTATGGTTTGTGGATTAGTATATTCAATACGAATATTCTGGTCACAAAACTCGATATCTTCACCAGTCTCTAATCGTTTTCTCATCGACTCATCATCCCATTTCCAATGACTCATTTCGATTAACTTATCTTGAGTTAATTGCGAACAGATTGTTGGGATTTTGGTAGCGGATAAACCATAAACATGATCCCAGTGCCAATGGGTAAGTAGGATAAAATCGGGTAATGGAAGTCCAATTTTAGTGCATTCTTGTATAAAATCATTAAAATGAGCTGGAGAATTACCCGCATCAATCATTACATTATATCGGCTTCCTTTGATATAGCCTAAACGAGGTCGATCGTTACTTGAATCAAAATCAGAGATGTAAACACTTTGTGTAATTTGGGTTAACATAGGCAAATTATAGCATAAAAAAAGCAACTCCTTTTTAGAGCTGCTAGATAATTTTATTCGACTAATGTTGGGACAGTAATGCTTTGACCAATTGTTTCAAGGTATTGATTCATGTCGACAATCATTTGTAAACTTGCCTTGAATCCACCCGATGTTAAGTACCAAGCACTCGCATCGAGTTCATACACTTGACCATTTTTAGCCGCATTGGTTTGTTGGATTAATTCATTGGCTAGGACATCATCAAGAGTTGCTTCATTACCAACACTTGCGCCACGATCCATTAAGAATAAGATATCAGGATTTGTTTCAAGTACATATTCGAAGGATACTTGTTTTCCATGACTTCCGCCTTCTTCTGTATTCGTATCGGATGCGCCATAACCAAATTCATCATAGATCATCTTATATCGTCCAGCTGGACCATAGTATGAAATTGCATTCGCATTGACGAGTAAGAACATTGCGTTTGTATCTACAGTCTTTGTTTTAATCTCATCAAATGCGCCAAGGATTAATTCTAAATTCTGATTTAACTTGTCCGCAATCCCTGGGAAGATGGTTGCTAAGTTTGTTACGTTTTGCGTTAATCCTTCACTTAAATCAGAGTTTGGAAGTGTAACATCTAAGAAATCTGCATTAGGATAAGCTTCCTTAAGCGTTTCATAGAGCGTTGCGGAACGACCACCTATAATGATAAGTTCAGGATCAAATAGGTCTAAATCATCTAAACTAGCTTCAAATAGAGTACCTACATTCTTGTAGGGTTCAGCTCCGTATTCACTTAATGAAGCAGGTAAATTGGCTTGTGGTACTCCAAGTAAATCAATACCAGCTGCTTCAAGTCCAACGGTATCTAAGATATCTAAGATATCGTAATTAAATATTGCGACACGAGAAGGATTTGTTTTAACTTCTCGAGTAGAGATTGCGTCTGTAATACTAACAACTTCACGTGTTTCTAGATCAACTTTTGGTGTTGTAGCGCATGCACTTAAACTAAGTGCGATAAATAGGATAAATAATGATTTTAGGGTTTTCATATAACCTCTTTCTAAGTTCTTTTCTTTACGATTGAACAGCTTTATACATACATACTTTTTGACCATTGATGCATTCAACACAGAAATCATGGTCATAAACATGATCTAAGATATCTTTCTCTATGATGTCATTGGTTTCACCTTCATAGAGAATTTCCCCTCCTTTCATTGCGATAATATGATCCGCGAATGTGGCGGCAATGTTTATATCATGAACCACCACAACAATCGTTTTATTAAAGTCTTTTACCAATCGTTGTAATATGTTCATCATCTCAACGGCATAACGCATATCCAGATTGTTAAGAGGTTCATCAAGGAAGACATATTCCGTATCTTGTGCCAAGATCATTGCGATGTAGGCTCGTTGTTTTTGCCCTCCCGAGAGTTGATCGATAAATCGATCCTGAACGTCAACTAAATCTAGATACGCTAAGCATTCATCAATCTTTTGATGATCAAATGCATTGAGATGTCCAAGCGAATGTGGATATCGTCCAAATGCGACCAAGTCTCTAACACTTAATCGAACTTGTAAGGGATTGGATTGTTTAAGAATAGCCAATCGCTTTGCGATATCTCGAGTCTTAAGATTCTTTATATCAACACCATCAATCAGTACTTCACCTTTTGATGGATTGAGTAATCGGGAGATTACATTAACTAAGGTAGATTTACCAGCTCCATTCGCTCCAATAAGAGCGGTAATTTTCTTTTCTGGTATAACAATGGAGACATCATTTAAGACCTGTTTCTCTCCATAGGATTGCGATAATTGTCGTATTTCGATCATAATTGACCCTCCTTTAGAATCAAGTAGATTAAATAAATTCCACCAACAAGATTTAATAAAACAGTAACTGAAGTTATAAATCCAATTTGTTCGATAATTAATTGACCCAAAACCAACATGACAATACTAAGTAGTGAAGATGTCACAAATAGTTGAGTATGTTTATAGGTCTTAAGAAGTTCACGAGCACTGTTGACCGCAATCAATCCTAAGAAAGTCATTGGCCCAACCAAAGCAGTCGAAATCGCCATTGCGGCGGATAGAGTTATGAGTGTTGTTCTCTGTGTTCTATCATAATCAAGACCAAGGGATAGAGCAGAATCTCTTCCGAGTGCCATCACATCATACTGACTCGATTTTCGATAGAATAAAATAATTAGAATGATCATAAATGGGATAATCCATAGGATGAGATTGGCATCAATGTTTGAAATACTAACTGTAGTAAGAGCCACAAGCGATTGAAACTCATCAGGATTTAATAGTATTTGAATAAAGCTAGAACTACTTCTCAATAAGGTTGAAATAACTAAACCAAAGAGTAGAAGAAATGCGATTTGTCTTGAATATTTTTTGAGTAGATATCCGTATAGAATAAGCGATACCAGAATCATGATGGTACTGGTTAGTCCAAAGTTCACTACTGGATTACTGAGTAAGATTGAATTAGCGCCAAAGATAAATAAAACAAAGGTTTGTGTTGCGCTAAACAATGAATCAAATCCTAATACACTTGGTGTTAGAATCCTGTTTTGTGTTAAGGTTTGAAAGGATAAACTTGCGAATGCGATGAGCGTACTCGATACAATCATTGCGATAAGATGTAAAGAGCGTCTTTGGGTAATTCTCAATATCGCATTAAGTGATATCGCTCCATAACTCTGAGTTAACAACCAGAAGAATAAATAAGCGATAATGGATAAAATACTTAAACCGATAAGGATAAAGAGTGGGTTGATTCGCTTAAGCATATTTACGACCTCTTAAGATTAACCAAATGAATATAATTGAACCCGTAATCCCCATTGTAAAACCAACAGATACTTCATATGGGAATATAATTAATCTAGAAATAATATCATTGATAAGTACATAGATCGATCCAAACAATGCGACATCTAACATCGAACGTTTTAGATTATCACCATAATAGATACGAATTAGGTTTGGGATTATTAATCCAATAAATGGAAGTGGCCCAACTGTTACATAGGTAGAAGCGGACACGATCGATATAATAACAAGTCCTATAAATACAACTTGTTTGACTTTTAGTCCAAGATTCATTGCGAAATCTTGTCCTAAACGAATCAAACTAAATTGTGTTGCGTAGATAAAACTGAGGATTAAAGGAATTATAATTATCCATAAGAGTTCATATCGCCCTTTAGTCATTGTGGTAAAAGTACCGAGACTGATACTACTTAGCACTTGAGAAGCATCAAATTGATGAGCAATAAAGGTACTAAACGAAGAAATAATGGAACCATACATCATCCCAACTAAAGGGACATAAATCGGCTCTTTTAGTTTTAAACGATTTAAGATTTGGATAAGAACGAGGGTTGAGACAAATGCGAATATAAAGGCAAAACTAAGTTTAAAACTCAATGATTGTGATCCAAATAAGATATAAGTCATCAAGATACCAAATAATGCCGCATCACTGGTACCGATGGTAGACGGGGATATAAAATTATTATGTCCAATTGATTGCATGATTAAACCAGCAATACTAAGACTGCTTGCGGATAGAATAATGGCTAATGTACGTGGTAATCGACTTATGAAAAGGAGGGAGATTGTTTTATTGTCTCCTTTGAATAAATCAAGATAATTAAATTCAATAACACCAATTTTTAATGAGATAAGGATTAATAGGATGAAAACGATAATAAGGACGATTCTTCGTTTATTGAAGTTTTTCATCGGGTATTAAAGTGTTCTAACTTAAAATTGATTAACCCTTGTGGTTTTTCCTTATTCTGTTTTGATTGGTGCATTGCTAAATGCTCAGGACTCTTTTCCCAGGCAATAAAATAATCTCGCTCTTCAAAATAAATCGATAATCTTAAAACATCGAGATTTGGATTTTGATCATTAATCAATATTTCCTTCTTAATATAACCCGGTGCTTTTTCGACCAAGGATTGATTTTGGAAACGTTGAACAAAAGATTCTGAAAATCCTTTCTCTAATTCGATTACTCGTGTGATTACAAACATATATGGTTCTACTTACTAGAGAACAGTGTTCTCTACTTTCTAAGCAGATAAGTTCTATCTACGGTTTGAGAATACCATAAGTCTTTTTAAGGTTGCAAATGATATTATCATAATTAAGTTAATTAAGCGTCTATGGTATAATATTTAAACAATAGAATAGAAAGAGGTATCGTTTGAATATTTTCACGCAGAAGCTTAAAGAAGTTTTTTTATCCATATGTCCCGTTTTTATTGTGGTCAATTTGACCCACTTTTTGATTTTTCCTTTGTCAACCCATTTATATGTCCGATTCTTAATTAGTACCGTTATATTAATACTCGGATTAACCTTGTTTTTAATTGGTGTAGATCTTGGTATAAGTCCAATGGGACAAATGTTAGGTCCATTGATTGCGAAACGTAATAAACATCGTTATATTGTAATCTTTGGTTTTATCATTGGATTCTTTATTTCCTTTGCGGAACCCGCTTTACTCATCATGTCCCAACAAGTTGAACAACTCAGTAGTGGAGTCTTAAGTTCTGAACTCTTGTTGGTGGTAGTATCCATTGGGATTGGGACGATGGTAGTGGTTGGTTTATTCCGACTTCTCTATAATTTACCACTTTATATCATCTTGCTTATATCTTATGGAATCATTTTCCTACTATCCCTGAATACATCGTTTGATATGTTAGCGATTGCCTTTGATTCTTCAGGTGTAACTACAGGAATATTAGCTGTTCCATTCTTATTATCATTATCACTCGGGCTAACGAATATAAAGAAAGATAGTAAATCATCTGAGAAAGATAGTTTTGGACTAATTTCGATTGCGTCTGCTGGGGCAATCATAATAGTATTATTGCTTAACCGTTTATACCAACCGAATTTATCTTCCGCAACGATATCCTATTTAAATTACGATTCAATCACGATTTTTAGAACATTTATGATTCAAATTCCAAGTTCAATAAGAGAAACATTTTTATCAATGTCTCCACTTATAGTGATGGGAATACTTGTGGGATATTTTAATCGGAAATCAATTTCAAAACGAGGTTTAGTTCGTTTAACCTTTGGATTTATCTATGCGGTTTTAGGATTGTTTTTATTCTTAGTTTCAATTAATGCAAGTTATATTGAGATTGGGAATACGATTGGAAATCAATTAATCAATGAACTGAGTTCGACTAAATTAATCTTATTTGGCTTCTTAATTGGGGTTGCGACAATTCTAGCAGAGCCTGCAGTATATGTATTAACCAATCAAATAGAAACAGTCACATCCGGTTATATCAAACGTCGATCAGTGTTAATTGCTTTAACGATTGGGGTAGGAAGTGCTATTTCTTTCTCTGTGTTACGCGTATTAATTCCTGAGGTGCAATTATGGCATTTCTTATTACCTGGCTATTTAATTGCTTTAGGATTAATGTTCATCGTTCCAAAGTTGTTCGTAGGGATTGCGTTTGATGCGGGTGGGGTTGCGACGGGTCCAATGATTTCAACATTTATTCTTTCATTTATTCATGGATTAGCCGATGCAATGCCAAGTGCAGATGTTTTGATTGATGGATTTGGGATGGTATCATTGGTTGCGCTAATGCCAATTATAACAATCGAAATATTAGGCTTGGTTTTTAAGATTAAGTCGAGCAAGGAAGGTGTAACAAATGTCTAAGTTAGTATTAAATTACCTGATTGTTAATCAAGGGATGGGAAGTAAATTATTGAGTTATGCAAAAACCTTAGGATTACAAGGGGGTACCATTTTTATGGCACATGGAACAATCAATAACTCATTATTAAAATTACTCAACTTAAATGAGAATCGTAAAGATGTTGTGCTTATAGCGGAAAATCTAAATCAAGATGGAAGCCAATTAAAAAAAATTGCGGATCATTTCCAATTTCATCGACCTAATCATGGAATTGGATTTAACATAGCAATTACTCAACTCTATAAAGCTAAAGAAGAAGGATTAATCAAAGGAGAATCAAGTATGAACAAGTATGAACTTATTTATGCGATTGTTAATAAAGGAAAAGGAGAAGAAGTGGTAGAAGCAGCACAAAAAGCAGGATCTAGTGGTGCAACTATTATTAATGCGAGAGGTTCAAGTGTGCATGAGACCGCAAAAATATTCTCGATAGAGATTGAACCTGAGAAGGAAATTGTATTGATGATTGTTAAGTCAGATATAAAAGAAAATATTTGTCAAACGATTATTAAAGATACAAATATTACAGAACCTGGTAAAGGTGTCTTGTTTACCCAAAGCATTAATGAAGTCTATGGTTTATACGAAGATAATCATTAACATTTAAAAGGGACTTATGGTATTGTAATAGTATACAAACTATGAAAATTAAAAATCTAACCATTGTAGCTCTAATTGTATCTTTTTTTATCATCGTAACTGCAATTTATGTCAATTTTGATTTGGTTGCGAATGTGCGTTTTTATGTGGATCAGAATGATGAGCTAGTCGATCGTTTAAATGAGGGAAAACTGAAGTTAGAAACACCGATACAACAGTTAAAAGACATCAATGAGTACGCTCGAACAACTGTTTCTGTAGCGATAATCAAAGATGAATTATCGGATCTTATTGAAGAGATGCAAAGTGATTCATTAGATTTAAAGAATAACTTGAATATCATGAATGAGATAAGTATTAAACGTCATAATGAAGGAATTCAAGCCATCTCTGCTAAGCTTCTACAGTTACAAATCAATCTTGATAAAATCCAATTTTTTATTAATCAAAATATGGTTTTGAGTGAAATGTTAGATTCGAGTTTAGAAACTCGAAAGGACATTAATCAATTAATCTTAGATATTGATAAAGATTATTCCAATCTTAATCAAGTAATTCTAAGTGATTTGAGTATTGTATTAAATGTAATATTTATTAGTTTACTTTCCATAGTAGGCTTACTATTCTTTGGTCTCATACGTTTTGTGAATTTCCAAATTCCTTATATTGTAAATGGTTTAACCATGTTAGGGGATAAACAGTACGATAATCAGCGACTAAATATTCCTAAGCCATTCTTTATTGAAGAAAAGAACATCCATAAGTATATTGAAACAGTATTTGAAGAGAATCGATTTATTGAGGATGTTAAGGAAGTACTATTAAAGGTTTATACACTTGAAGATGCAGTAGATCATCTATTCAGTTTATTAAAGGAAAGAATGGGTGTAGATCGAGTAGGTCTTGCGTTTGTGGACTATTCTCGTGAGATGATTGTGGCTGAGTACGGTGTTCTTGTGGATCAGAATATTAAGTTAGGTCCAGGTTTTGAAGTGCCATTTGTACGTACTTCTTTGTTTGATTTGATTGAATCCAAGAAACCAGTTATTAACAATGATTTAGAAAATGAATTTATTAAACGACCAAAAAGTTCTTCACTTTATCTCTTATCGCTCGAAGGTGTCAAATCAAATCTTATTTTACCGTTAACGATGGGCAATGCAGTATTTGGGTTCTTGTTTCTGAGTTCAAGACAGAAGAATTTCTTTGATCTAAATCATTTACATCTCGCGGAAAAGATTGTTTATGAGATTAAAGGATTACTCAATCGTACCTATTTTACCAAGGTAATCTTTAACAAAATTACGACAGGATTCTCTGAATTAGTGGATAAAAAAGACAATGAAACCGGTCAACACATAAATCGTATGGTTAATTATTCTACTTTATTAGCACAAAAACTGGTTGAGAAGAATCATCCTGATTATCCAATCAATGATAAGATTGTTCTTGAGATAGAACGAAACGCGGCAGTTCATGATATTGGTAAAGTAGGAATCCCTGACTCAATCTTAAAGAAACCAGGTAAGCTAACGGATGAAGAATGGGAAATAATGCGTACTCATCCAATTATTGGTGGAGATATCTTCAAGAGTATGCGTGAGGGATTAAAGGCATTTGATCCAGAACTTTATAAAGTCTCTGAAGAGATTACACGATTCCACCATGAAAAATGGAATGGAGAAGGATATCCTAATGGCTTAAAGGGATTTGAGATTCCTTTAGTTGCCAGAATTGTATCAGTTGCGGATGTGTTTGATGCGATATCAAACAAACGCGTTTACAAGGATGCATTTGATTTTGAGGAATCGTTTAAGATGTTAGAAGAAATGAAAGGCAAGAATCTTGATCCTTTCTTGGTTGATTTGTTTATCGAAAATTCAGACGAAGTATTAAAGATTTATCAAAAATATCAATAAG
>CAYWGS010000009.1:0-27904 GCA_964457525.1 uncultured Erysipelotrichaceae bacterium
TGAGTTTTGGTTTAATTAGTAGAAGATTGATAACCTATTCTAGTGTATAATGTCATTCATGAATAAGGAGTTTATGATGAAAAAAATAGCTGTGTTAACAGACTCAGGCAGTGGGATAAGTCAAACTGAGGCAAAAGAAATGGGAATATTTGTATTACCTTTACTCGTAATGGTTGAAGGTAAGACTTATAAAGATGGGGAAGAGTTACAACTCGACGAACTCTATACAATGCTTATTGAAAAGAAACATCCTAAGACATCAACCCCTTTATATCAAAGCATTGAAAATATGTTGGTTAAGATTAAGAATCTTGGTTATACCGATGTCATCGCATTACCCTTAACGTCTGGATTATCCAGTACGTTTCAATCGATAACAATTGCGGCTCAAGAAGTTAATATCGATCTACATTTAGTGGATGTTTATAGCACATGTATGATTCAAAATCATTGTGCTAAATATGCACAAGATCTTGTAAATCAAGGTAAGTCAGCGGATGAGATTGTGGGTGAACTTAATCGAATCGTTGCACAATCGAATACAATCATCCTTCCAAATGATCTCGATTATCTTAAACAAGGGGGTCGATTAACCCCACTTGCGGCATCTCTTGCGAGTATGTTTAAGATTCGTCCTGTATTACAGTTAAATCAATCGGTTCAAGGTAAAATCGATGTACTAAGCAAAGTAAGAACAGATCGTAAAGCATTAGAACTAGCAATTGATACATTGGATGAAGCATTTAAATCTCAGAAATCTAAGATATATATCATTCATAGCGCTGCGGATGAGCGTTGTAATCAAGCTAAAGAGTTGTTAATTTCTAAAGGATATTCTGAAGATCAAATATCAATTCATGCGATTGCGGCTGTCATCGCATCGCATACAGGATTAGATTGTTTAGGCATTCAATTTATTGCGGAATAGATATTTTTCGTTAAATTTATTACTAATAACACTAAATCGCTTAAGCGATTTTTTTATTCTACTCATTCAAATATTGGCTTTGTGATACAATAGAACTATGAATAAATGGAGTACAAACAATGATGACTAAAATGATCAGTTTAAGCAAAATTGAGCGTAAAAAAGGGATGGAACTTATAATGAAAGACATTCCATCCATCAAAGAGGATGAAATATTAGTAAAGGTATTAGCCGCATCCGTATGTGGAACAGATGTGCATATCTATAGCTGGGATAATTGGGCACAAAATCGTATTAAAACGATTCCACAAACAATGGGACATGAACTTGCTGGTGAAGTTGTACAGGTTGGAAGTCGTGTCGATACCGTTAAAATAGGGGACATAGTTTCTGCGGAAACACATGTTGTTTGTAATAAATGTGAATTCTGTTTAACAGGAAGAGCGCATATTTGTAAGGATACATCGGTATTGGGGGTTGATCGTGATGGTGCATTTGCACAGTATGTTGCGATTCCTGCGGCTAATGCTTGGAAGAATGATCCATCGGTTCCACCTGAATATTTATCCATTCAAGAACCATTGGGAAATGCAGTACACACTGTTCTTGCACAAGATGTCATTGGTAAGACAGTTGCGATTGTTGGGGTAGGCCCAATCGGTATCATGGCAGTGGATGTCGCAAAGGCTGTTGGTGCAGCTCGCGTTATTGCGATTGATGTGAATGAATATCGTTTAAACTTAGCACAAAAAATTGGGGCAGATGTTTGCTTAAACGCACGTGATCCAGAACTTGTACAAAAAGTACTTGATCTAACAAGTGGTGCGGGAGTTGATGTTGTATGTGAAATGTCTGGTAATGGCATTGCGCTTAACCAAGCATTTGAATATTTAAAATTGGGTGGACACATTTCAATCTTAGGTGTACCGACCAAGAAAATAGAGATTGATGTATCCAATCATATCGTATTTAAAGGAATTACAATTCATGGTATTACGGGTAGAAAAATGTATGAAACCTGGTACCAAGTTAAAGGCTTGATTCAAAGTGGTAAACTTCACTTGGAAGATATTGTTACACATAAATTACCATATACAGAATACCAACAAGCTATGGATTTAATGGAAAGTGGTAATTGTGGCAAGATTGTCTTAATGTTCAATCAGGAGAAGCCAAATGAGTAATATTCATGATTTAGATTTCTTGAGCAAACAAGTTCAAGATTTGAAAGATCAAGGTGTTTATCGTAAGATTCCAGTCCTTGAATCTGCGAATGATGCGGAAGTTGTGATTGATGGAAAGTCTGTAATCAACCTTTGTTCCAATAACTATTTAGGGTTTGCGACACATCCTCGTTTAAAGAAAGCTGCGATTGAGGCAATTGAAAAATATGGAGTAGGGGCTGGAGCAGTTAAGACCATCGCTGGTAATTTAGATTTACACGAACAACTAGAAGCGGAACTCGCAAAGTTTAAAAAAGAAGAAGCAGTTATGTTGTTTCAATCTGGCTTTAATTGTAATGCAGGTGTAATTCAAGCGATTACTCAAGCAGGTGATTTGATTATTTCAGATGAACTCAATCATGCGTCTATAATTGATGGTGTTCGATTATCAAGAGCGGATAAAGCTGTATTTAAGCATTCAGATATGCAAGATTTAGAGCGTATCTTACTTGAGAAACGAAATCAATACAAGCAAGTTTTAATTATTACCGATGGTGTTTTCTCCATGGATGGTGATTTAGCTGAATTGCCTGAAATCGTAGAACTCGCTGAAAAATATGAATGTTTAACCTATGTCGATGATGCGCATGGGTCGGGTGTATTAGGCGAAAATGGAAGAGGAACTGTCGATCATTTCCATCTTCATGGAAGGATTGACTTCACTATTGGAACCTTATCCAAAGCCTTTGGTGTTATCGGTGGTTATGTTGCAGGAAGAAAAGTGATGAAAGAATGGTTAGCCCATCGTGCTCGACCACTTCTATTCTCAACCTATTTACCACCAGCAGTGGTTGCGCCGCTACTTGAAGCGGTTAAGATGTTAAATGAGTCGGATGAATATACAAAAGCATGTTGGGATAATGCGAATTATTTTAAGACTAAAATGAAAGATGCTGGATTTGATATTGGTCATTCAGAGACACCCATTACACCAGTATTCATTGGAGATGAAGCGAAAACTGTATCTTTCTCAAAAGCTTTATTAAGTGAAGGCGTTTATGTTTCTCCAATTATCTTCCCAACCGTTCCAAAAGGAACGGGAAGAGTTCGTGTTATGGTAAGTGCTGTTCACACCAAGGCTCAACTCGATCGTGCAATTGATGCATTCATACGTGTTAAAAAACAGTTAGATCAATAACCAAAGATTTTCTTTGGTTTTTCTTTGGGCACTTTGAATTAGTGAAAAAAGTTGCTATGGTATAATCAAACCATTGATTAAGGAGTCGTATGAGAACATTTAATTTTGATATTTTAGAAACGATAAAGAAACGCTGGTCAGCACGTGCCCTAAGTGAAAAAGAAGTAAAGCGTGAAGATGTATACGCATTAATTGAAGCCGCAAGTTTTGCACCATCTGCTATGAATGAACAACCATGGCGATTCATCATTGGACATGAGAATGAAACACTGATAAAACTTTGTGAAAGTTTAAGTTCAAGCAATCAAGAATGGGCAAATCGAGCACCTGTACTCATTTGTTTGTTATCTAAAAAGACACATGAGCGAAATGGAAGAGAAAATAAATATCACATTTTCGATAGTGGAACTGCCTTTGGATTTTTAAGCTTAGAGGCAACTCAACGTGGACTAATAGCACATGGAATGGGTGGATTCGATAAGGACAAAGTTCGTGAAATGTTTAAGATAGAAAATGAATATGACATCGTTTTAATGATTGCGGTTGCATATTATGGAGATAAATCCTTATTAAGTGAATCCAACCAAGTTCGTGAGAATCCAGGAAACCGAAAATCATACAAGGATATTATCATTCAAGAATAAATATACGATACAATAGAAAATAAGGAGAATGGGTATGAAAAAAAATATTGGTGTTATTGGAATGGCAGTTATGGGAAAGAACTTAGCCTTAAATATTGCGGATCATGGCTATTCTGTTTCCATTTATAACCGTACTACAGAAGTCATGGAAGAGGTTCTTAAAGAGAATCCAAATTCTGGATTAACAGGCTATAAAACATTAGAAGACTTTGTGGCTTCACTTGAATCACCGCGTAAGATTATTGTGATGGTTAAAGCAGGGAAACCAGTCGATGCGATATTAGATCAATTAATACCTTTAATCGATAAAGGGGATATTGTCGTTGATGCAGGGAATTCATTCTATCTTGATACCATTCGTAGAGAGAAATACTATCGTGATTTAGGCTTTAACTTTGTAGGGATGGGTGTTTCAGGTGGTGAAGAAGGAGCACGTTTTGGACCAGCAATTATGCCTGGTGGTAGTTTAGAAGCGCATGCTCATTTAAAACCAATCTTAGAGGCAATCTCCGCAAAAGTGGATGGTGAGCCATGTACAACCTATATTGGTACGGATGGCGCTGGTCACTATGTTAAGATGGTGCATAATGGGATTGAATACGGAGATATGGAACTTATCTCAGAAGCGTATCATCTATTGAAGGATGTGGCTGGATTAAGCAATAAAGAACTCGCAGATGTCTTTACAGAATGGAATAAAGGGGATTTAAACTCTTACTTAATTGAAATCACTAGTCATATCTTTAAGACAAAAGATGATTTAAGTGATAAAGATATCATTGATGTCATCAAAGATAATGCAGGACAAAAAGGAACAGGTATCTGGACAACCAAAGAATCCATGGATTTAGGTGTACATACATCGGTTATTACCAGTGCAGTATTTGCACGATTCATTTCAGCGCGTCGTTCTGAACGAATTCATGCGAAGAATCTTTTACCCGTTAATACAACTAAGATTGATGTAAATCGTGAAGAGTTTATTGAAAAGGTTCGTTTAGCACTATATCTATCTAAGATTGTTTCCTATGCACAAGGCTTTGTATTACTTGCGGAAGCGGCTAAACACTACAATTGGAATTTAGATTTCAAATCAATCTCTAAGATTTTTAGAGGAGGTTGTATTATTCGTGCCCAATTCTTAAATCGTATTGCGGAAGCGTATGAAAAGAATCCTAACTTAGAAAACTTACTCTTAGATGATTACTTTATGGATATTGTTAAAAATGGTTTAGGCGCATTGCGTGAAGTAAACTCCATCGCAGTTCTCAGTGGAATTCCAGTTCCAGCACTAAATTCCGCAATAAGTTACTATGATGCGTATCGTAGTGATGCGCTCAGTACAAACTTAGTACAAGCACAACGAGATTATTTTGGTGCACATACCTATGAACGTTTAGATCGTGAAGGTTCATTCCACTTTGAAACTTGGGGTAAAAATGTTTAAGAATCCAAGCTTTGTATTTACGATCTTTGGATCAACAGGCGATTTAACCTATCGTAAGCTTTTACCTGCGTTGTATCATTTGAAACACCGTAATCGTTTAAGTGAAGATACGGTTATTCGTTGTATTGGTCGTAAGGATTATCGTAAAGAAGAATACATTGCGATTATTGAACCTTGGATCAAGAAACAAAGTCGTTTTAACTTTGATCAAAACGTTTTCGATGAGTTTGTAAAGCATATACAATACATAAAAATGGAGTTTACCGAAAAAGAAGCTTATACGACACTACTTGATTACCCAATCGGATTGGATAACTTATATTACTTTGCGGTGGCACCAGAATTCTTTAATGTGATTACCGAAGGTTTGAATCATGTGAACTATCTCAATGATTTTAAACATCGTGTTATTTTAGAGAAACCATTTGGGGATTCATTATCGCATGCGATTGAAGTCAATCGAGTTTTAAGTCAATCATTTGGTTCAGAGAATATTTATCATATTGATCATTACTTAGGTAAAGAAATGATTCAGAATATCCTAGCCATTCGTTTTGGTAATCGAATGTTTGAATCCGTTTGGAATCACAACAATATCGAACAAATCCAAATCACCGCATCTGAGACGGTAGGGGTTGAAACGCGTGGCTCATATTATGAACAAGCCGGTGCTCTAAAGGATATGTTACAGAATCATTTGTTGCAGATTATGAGCTATGTGTTGATGGATAAACCGGATACACTATCAAGCAAAGATATGTTAATTCGACAAAAAGCTGTCATGGAATCGATTGTTTTAGATGATCTAGTCTTAGCGCAATACGATACCAATGGAGATACACTTGCCTATCGAAACGAGAAGAATGTACATCCAAACTCACAAGTTGAGACCTATGCGGCTGTTCGTGTTCATCTTCATGATGGAGAGTTGAAGAATGTTCCTATTTTCTTGAGAACAGGAAAACGTTTAAATCAAAGAGCTACTTATATTAAGATTATCTTCAAACCATCTTCATCAAATCTATATTCGAACTTACATCAAGAAGTTATTACAATCAAAGTTCAACCCGATGAAGGGGTAAGTTTAAGTTTCAATGCGAAGAAACCTGGAACGCTAAATACAATTACGAATGTAAAAATGGATTTCTGTCAAAGTTGTATTTTAGAAAACAGAATAAATACGCCAGAAGCGTATGAAAGATTATTAGATGATGCGTTTGGTCATGATGATACGTTGTTTACCCCATGGCCAATTGTTGAGATGAGTTGGAAGTTTGGTGAAACCATTCGTTCATTTGTATCTGAACAGAAGCGCTCATTAGTCTATTATCAAGCCAACACTCAAGGCCCTAAAGAAGCGAATGAAATGCTTAATAAAGAAGGATTTGAGTGGTTGGATGAGGATGAAATATCCTATTAGGTGAACTATGCGTAAAAAATGTGGATTAGCTTTAAGTGGTGGTGGGATTAAAGCATATTGCCAAGTTGGGGTTGTAAAGTTTCTCAAGGAGAGTGGTTTTAAACTCGATGCTTATGCAGGTACGAGTATGGGGTCAATTGTGGCCACATTACTTGCGCACGACATTCCAATTACACAAGTTGAGAATAGTTTATTAAAGATTGAGAAGATTGTGATGGATGAAAATTTACTCGCTCCATCCAATGCTCAAGTGTTTCCTTTATTAACACGCTCGATTACTGGCTTAATAGATCCAAGCCGATTTGTTAGGATTATCGAAGAAGAATTTGAACAATATAACATCAAGTATATTAAGGATGTAAAGTTTCCTTTAGTCATTACTTCAGTTGATTTGATTAGTGGTAAGATTGTTTATTTTACCAATCGTAAAGAATTAATTAAATCTCAATATAAGTATTTTATTATCATGGATGATGTACTTCTTATTGATGCGATTCGTGCCTCTTGTTCGTTCCCAATGGTATTTACTACGATGGACTACCGGGATATGCAACTTGTAGATGGTGGTGTATTGATGAATATACCTGTTGCACCACTCAAGAGTATGGGCTTAGAGAAGGTTTTATCCATTTCAATGGACAGTTTTAATGAATACCAAGGAAGTACAAAAGTTACAGAAATTGGTGCTAGGATTGTTGATTTAATGGCGAATCATTCAAACAATGCAATGTTAAGTTTATCGGATTTTAACATTAATGTGTTTGATAAGAAGATTGGCATATTCTCTTTTGGTCAAGGTAAAAATGCGATTAATTTAGGTTATCAAGTCGCGCAAATCGAAAAAAAGAGTATTCTTGAATTTAAGAACACTCTAAATAAATTTTTCTTTTAAGTAATTACGATGGACCGTAATAATAGGGAGTGACTCACTCTCTTTTTTTGTGACCCAAATAATTTCATCACTTGTTTGATTGGTTTGTGCCATATAGAAGTTAACTATCCAAACCTTATGACTAAAGACATGCTTAATCGATGAATCAAATTCTGCATTTATATCAATCAATTGATTGAGCCGAGGTAAGCGATAATAACCACTCATTAACTTATCATCATGATTGAGTGTTAAAGCAAATTGATTTTGATCATTTAAACACAACACAACATCAATGACTTCTTCTTTCTTTACGAGTTGTTTATTGGGTTTTGGATATAAAGAAACAGTTTGAGTTTGGTATGCTTTACAATAATCTTGTAAAGGACATTTTTCACATTTTGCGGGTTTGTTGCAGATGAGTGCACCAAGTTCCATTAAGGCTTGAGTTAGATGGGTTGGTTCCACAGTCTTCATCCAATCTTCGATTTGATTCTTCACAAAGTTATAGAAATATTTTTTATCATCACTTTCTTCTAATGTGAACAATCGACTCATAACACGCTTAACATTTCCATCTATCGCAGCTGTTTTCTCATTGAAACAGATTGAGGCAATTGCGCTTGATGTATAATCACCAATTCCAGGTAATTTCTCGATATCTTCTTTTGTGTTAGGGAATACATTATTAAAATCTTGTTTAATGATGAGTGCTGCTTTCTTAATATTTTTAACCCTAGAATAATAGCCTAAACCTTCCCATAATCGATAAAGTTCTTCATCTTCTGACAATGATAAATGTTCCAATGTAGGATATTGATTCATCCATCTTTCATAATAGGGAATGAGTGTATCTATCTGGGTTTGCTGGGCCATGATTTCACTAATCCAAACCCGATACGGATCTTGATTTTTGCGAAAAGGTAATTCTCTTTTGTTTTCTAAGTACCACTGTACAAGTTGTGTGTGAATTTGCATAGAATTATTATAATGAAAAGACAGATTAAAAGCGAGATTACTCGCTTCTAATAGTTTATATCGTGTCCTTCTGGCTATAAGGGAGGGAAATGAAGATTCAGAAGGAAAGGTCATTGGTTTTTCTTGTCTATATTATATAGAATGTTCAAACGCTTAGTGTGAAAGCTATGTGAAAGATATTTTACATGTGTTGTATCAAATGTGATATAATGCTTTAGTTTAGTAAAAGAGGACCTTAATGAGAAATAAAAAGATTATTAATATAGCGGTTATCGCTCACGTAGATGCAGGGAAAAGTACATTAGTTGATGCGTTTTTAGATCAATCCAATGTGTTTAGACAAAATGAAGTTCATGTGGAACAAGTCATGGACTCCAATGATTTAGAACGTGAAAGAGGAATTACGATCTATTCAAAGAATTGTAGTATTATGGTTGGGGACACAAAGATCAACATTGTAGATACACCAGGCCATGCGGACTTCTCGTCTGAAGTAGAACGTATTATTCGCACCGTCGATACGGTTATATTATTAGTTGATTCTAGTGAAGGTCCAATGCCTCAAACTCGATTTGTATTACAGAAGTCGTTAGAATTAGGGTTAAAACCAATTCTATTAATTAATAAAATTGATAAACAAGACCAACGTGCTGAAGAAGTTGTAGACTTGGTCTATGATTTATTCATTTCTTTAGATGCGAATGATGAACAATTGGATTTCCCAATCCTTTATGGTATTGCACGTCAAGGGATTGTTCGTTACAAGATGGAAGATACCAATAATGATTTGAATCCATTATTTGAAACGATCTTAAAACATGCAGGAACCTATCCTGATTTAGATGATGAACCAACTCAACTCCAAATTAGTTCATTAGCATACGATGAATATATTGGTCGTTTAGGAATTGGTCGTTTATATAAGGGTACTTTAAGAGTCGGTCAATCTGTTATTGTTGTTCGTGGTCAATCCAGTATTCGTCAAACAGTTTCACAATTATTTACTTATGAAGGTTTAAAACGTGTTTCTGTTCAAGAAGTTCACAGTGGTGATATCGTTATTATCGGTGGCATTCAAGACGTTTATATTGGTGATACTTTATGTGATCCAAGTAAAGTTGAGGCAATGCCTATGATTACGATTGAAGAACCAACTTTGTCGATGAACTTCTTAGTCAATGATTCACCGTTTGCGGGTAGAAGTGGTAAGTATGTTACTTCTCGAAATATTAAAGAACGTTTAATGAAAGAATTAGAAGTTAACGTAGGTTTGCGTGTTGAATCACTTGAATCAACCAATAAGTTTAAAGTATCTGGTCGTGGTGAACTTCACTTAACGATCTTAGTTGAAAATATGCGCCGTGAAGGGTATGAACTTGCGGTAAGTCGTCCAGAAGTTATCTATCGTTATGTCGATGGAAGACGAATGGAACCAATGGAAGAAGTTATCACAACTGTTCCAGAAGAGTACAGTGGTGTGGTTATTTCGAAGCTTAACCTAAGAAAAGCACAAATGGAAAATATGGATGAAAAGGGTGGTTATGTAACTACAACTTGGAAAGCCCCAACCCGTGCTTTAATTGGTTATCGTTCTGAGTTTATCAATGATACACGTGGTGAAGGAACGATTATTCGCCAATTCGCTGGGTATACGGATTATGTTGGTGAAATGCCTAGACGTTCAAATGGATCGATGATTTCAACTGAAACAGGGGTTGCGATGACCTATTCGATCTTCAATCTACAAGAAAGAGGAATGTTCTTTATCGGACCTCAAACTGAAGTGTATGAAGGGATGATTATTGGTATGGCTTCTCGTGATTTAGACATGGAAGTTAATCCAACTAAGAACAAAAAATTAACCGCAATTCGTTCTGCAGGAAATGATGAAGCAATGCGTTTAGTGACGCCACGTCAATTAACACTTGAATATGCCGTAGAATTTATTAACGATGATGAGTTGGTTGAAGTTACACCTGACGCAATTCGTTTACGTAAGAAATATCTTAAAGCGCATGAACGTAAGTCTGCGAATCGTCAATTAAGAATTGAAGAAGAAGACGCATTAAATGCACTAAATGAGGAATAATATGAGTGAATTTTCGTTTGAAATAACCCATGTCTGTAAACAATCTGGGGCTCGTTGTGGTATTTTACATACGCCACATGGCGATGTCTTAACGCCAATGTTTATGCCTGTTGGAACACTTGCGACAGTCAAGTATTTATCACCTGAAGAAATTCAAGAGATTAATGCGGGTGTTATTTTAGCCAATACCTATCATTTATGGCTAAGACCAGGTGAAGATATTGTTAAGGAAGCAGGCGGATTACACAAATTTATGAATGTGAAAAATCCTATCTTAACCGATTCAGGTGGATTCCAGGTTTTTTCATTATCCGACAATCGTAAGATTACGGAAGAAGGTGTCTATTTCAAGAATCACTTAAATGGTGATTCTTTATTCCTGTCTCCTGAAAAAGCAATCCAAATCCAAAATGATTTAGGTGCGGATATCATTATGAGTTTCGATGAATGTCCACCATATCCAGCCACCTACGACTACATGAAACAAAGTGTAGAACGTACCTTACGATGGGCAAAACGTGGTAAAGATGTTCATAATAATCCAGCACAAGCACTTTTTGGGATTGTTCAAGGTGGAGAATATGAAGATTTACGTGAGCTCTCCGCAAAGACGTTAGTCGAAATGGATTTCGTTGGTTATTCCATCGGTGGAACATCCGTTGGAGAAACGAAAGAAACCATGTATAAAATGATCGATTATTCGATTAAACACTTACCATTTGAAAAACCAAGATATCTAATGGGTGTCGGATCTACCGATGCGATTCTTGAAGGGGTATTGCGTGGTGTTGATATGTTTGACTGTGTATTACCAACCCGTATTGCACGTCATGGTACACTTATGACCTCTGAAGGAAGACTCAATATTCGTAATGCGAAGAATGAGCGTGACTTTAGACCTATCGATGAAAAGTGTGATTGTTATACCTGTAAGAACTATACAAGAGCTTACTTAAGACATTTAGTGAAATGTAATGAAGGATTGGGTCAACGCTTGTTATCCATCCATAACTTACGCTTCTTAATTAATCTTACGGAAGAAGTTAGAAAAGCGATACAAGAAGATCGTTTCTTAGATTTCAAAGAAGAATATTTTAAGAAACATAATTTAAATAGTGTAGATTCAAGAGGTTTCTAATGAAAACAAGTGATTTTGACTTTCATTTACCCCATGAGTTAATTGCTCAACATCCTCTAGAAAATCGAAGCGCATCCCGTTTACTCGTACTTAATCGTACTGACGAAAGTATTAATCATAAGCATTTCAGTGATATCATCGATTACCTTCATGAAGGGGATGTATTGGTCATTAACGATACACGTGTTTTACCAGCTCGTTTATTCGGTGTTAAAGAAGATACTCATGCGCATATTGAATGCTTAATTCTACGTCATGAAAATGATACGGTTTTATGTATGGTTCGTAATGCGCGTGCGGTAAAAGTTGGGACAATCGTTAGTTTTGGGGATGGTCGTTTAAAGTTTGAATGTATTGAGTTCTTAGATCAAGGGTTAAGACGATTCAAGATTATCAGTGAAGGTGTTTTCCTAGAGAAACTTGCGGAACTGGGAACTGTTCCACTTCCTCCCTATATCAAAGAAAAATTAGATGATCCAGAACGCTACCAAACCGTTTATGCAAAGAATAATGGAAGTGCAGCAGCCCCAACAGCGGGTCTACACTTTACCACTGAATTATTAGATAAGATTAAGCAAAAGGGCATTATTGTTTGCCCAATCACTTTACATGTTGGTTTAGGAACATTTAAACCGGTTGATGTGGATGATGTGTCCAATCATGTGATGCATGAAGAGATTTATGAAGTATCTGAATCAAGTGCTAATATTTTAAATCAAGCACTCAGTGACAAGCGTAGAATTGTGGCAGTAGGCACAACCTCTGTTCGTACCTTAGAATCACAGATGCAAAAACATGGGAAGTTTGTACCAGAAACCAGTTCTACATCGATCTTCATTAAACCAGGTTATACCTTTAAAGCAGTAAGTTGTTTAATCACGAACTTCCATTTGCCTAAATCAACCTTAGTGATGTTGGTGAGTGCATTTGCGAATCGTGAGTATATAATGAAGGCATATGAATGTGCCATTTCTGAGAAGTATCGTTTCTTTAGTTTTGGCGATTCCATGATCATACAATGAGAAAACTAACAGATTATCAATGGGAAATTGAGAAAATTGAAGAACTTAAAAAGTTGGACAATAAACCCAAACTTTTAATGCAGTCCTGTTGTGCTGTATGTAATAGTTGGCCTCTAGAGTATCTCTATTCCATTTTTGATATTACCATTTACTATAACAATTCAAATATCTATCCTAGAAGTGAATATGATTTACGTCTAGGTGAGTTAAGAGATTATGTATCGAAGTTTAATGATTTTCATCAAGTGAATATCAAGATTATCGAAGAACCGTATGACTATGATGCGTACAAATCGACTTATCTTGAGAAGCGATCATTAGACAAAGAAGGTTCGAATCGATGTGGTATGTGTTATGCCTTACGTATTAATCAAGCATTCAAATATGCAAGTGAACATGAGTTTGATTATGTCACAACTGTTATGACGATTTCACGTCAAAAGAACTCGGATAAGATTAACAATATTGCACGCCGTTTATCAAATGCATATCCACATGTAAATTACTTCTATTCGAATTTTAAAAAGAATCGTGGAATTGATTTTGCGGTTTATACCGCTAAATCCCTTGGGATTTACCAACAAGAATATTGTGGGTGTGAGTTCTCGATTCATAAAAAAGATTATGATGTGTAATTGACTCAAAGTCTTTTATTGTCTATACTAATTACAAAACAATGAACGAATTAAACTTATTTTTTGGGAATGTAGAAAGTTTTGGGATGATGAAACAAAGCCAAGAAAGATAAGCCTGTCCTTCGGGAGTTAATTCTCTGAACTTAGTAAGAGAATTCGGTTGTTCCGTTATAACATTGAGCACAGTAGTGAAATTAAGGTGGTACCACGTTATATAACGTCCTTTGCAGGGCGTTTTTTTGTGGAGGTAACGAAATGTTAAAACTCAGAATGCCTACCGTAGAAACTGAACGACTTATCCTTAGACCGATTCAATTAGAAGATGATAAGGATATGTACGAGTACTGCAGTGATGATGATGTCATCAAGTACTTATGGTTTGAAAAACACGATTCT
Organism: uncultured Erysipelotrichaceae bacterium; assembly: GCA_964457525.1. Taxonomy (GTDB): domain Bacteria; phylum Bacillota_I; class Bacilli_A; order Erysipelotrichales; family Erysipelotrichaceae; genus UBA2212. The sequence continues at coordinate 13,930 of CAYWGS010000009.1, forward strand.
GTAGAGTTTAGTCGTTATATTATTGAAAAGTTGTATCTTAATCGAACGAGTGTTGGTATACCTGAAGCCTATGCCATTGTGTTTAAAGAATCGAACAAGATGATTGGGACCATTGATGTTAATCAAGTGTATTTCAATGAAGTCGCAGTGATCGGGTATGTGATTCATAAGGATTATTGGGGTAAGGGAATTGTGACTGAAGCACTTATGACCTTAATTCCAATTCTATTCTATTATTGTGGGTTCTATCGTTTAGAGATCAATCACTCTTCTGATAATATCGGATCCCAAAGAGTCATTGAAAAAGCAGGGTTTATATATGAAGGTCGGTTTAGAAAACGTAAAAGAGAACGTGATGGTCATCGTGCTGATTATATTTATTATGGATTATGCAAAGATGATTTGATTGTAAAAGAAAGATATGGAGAAGAAATGTATGAAAAGACAATTGGAAACCAAATACAATCCAAAACAAGTTGAAGAGAATGCGTATCAGAAATGGGTCAGTGAAGGTTACTTTACGGCAGGAGATCAATCCAAGATTCCGTATACCATCGTCATTCCTCCACCGAATGTTACGGGTAAGCTACATTTAGGACATGCTTGGGATACATCCTTACAAGACATTATTGCAAGATTCAAACGTATGCAAGGTTTTGATATGTTGTGGTTACCTGGCATGGACCATGCGGGGATTGCGACTCAAGCAAAGGTTGATGCTCGTTTGAAGGAACAAGGCATTTCTCGATATGATATTGGTCGTGAGAAATTCTTGGATAAAGCGTGGGAATGGAAACATGAGTATGCAAGTCATATCCGTGAACAATGGGCTAAACTTGGTTTATCTCTCGATTACACACGTGAACGTTTTACTTTGGATGAAGGATTAAATCAAGCGGTTAATAAGGTTTTCGTAGATCTATATAAAGATGGATTAATCTATCAAGGTGAACGAATTATTAACTGGGATCCACAAGCTAAGACAGCATTAAGCAATATTGAAGTTATTCATAAAGAAATAGAAGGGGCATTCTATACCTTTAAATATCCAGTTGTTGGAAGTGATGAAATACTTAAAGTAAGTACAACACGACCTGAAACCATGTTTGGGGATGTTTGTGTCTTTGTTCATCCAGATGATCCAAGATACCAACATTTAATTGGTAAAGAGGTTATCAATCCAGCCAATCATCAAGTACTTCCTATTTTAGCGGATGATTATATCGATATTGAATTCGGTACAGGTGCGATGAAATGTACACCAGCACATGACCCTAATGACTTTGCGTTATCTGAGAAATATAACTTAGATAAGATCATTTGTATGCATCCAGATGGATCTATGAATGAGTTAGCGGGTGAATTTAATGGTTTAGATCGTTTTGATTGTCGTAAGAAATTGGTTAAACGAATTGAATCTGAAGGAAACCTTGAGAAGATTGAAAAGCATATCCATCAAGTTGGACATAGTGAAAGAACGGATGCGATTGTAGAGCCTTATCTTTCTAAACAATGGTTTGTAAAGATGAAGCCATTAGCGCAAGCTGTATTAGATGCACAAAAGACTGAAGATCGCATTGACTTTATCCCTGATCGTTTTGAAGGTATCTTCAATCACTGGATGGAAAATATTGAAGACTGGTGTATCTCTCGTCAGTTATGGTGGGGACACCGTATTCCTGTTTGGTATCACAAGGAAACAGGAGTTCCATTTGTTAGTGAAACAGCTCCATTAGATATTGAAAACTATACACAAGATGAAGATGTTTTAGATACTTGGTTCTCCAGTGCTCTATGGCCATTCTCAACCTTAGGTTGGCCAGAAAAAACAGCAGACTTTGAACGTTATTATCCAACTGATGTCTTAGTAACTGGTTATGACATTATCTTCTTCTGGGCTGCACGTATGGCATTCCAGGCACGTTACTTTACAAAGACTGTACCATTTAAGAAAGCCCTCATTCATGGACTTATCCGTGATAGTGAAGGTCGAAAGATGAGTAAGTCCTTGGGCAATGGTGTTGATCCGATGGAAGTCATTGATACCTATGGGGCAGATGCTTTACGTTTCTTCCTAACAACCAATTCAGCACCTGGGTTAGACTTGCGATATTCAACTGAAAAAGTTGAAGCCGCATGGAACTTTATAAATAAACTATGGAATGCGTCACGATTTGTGTTGATGAATGTACCGGAAGATTTCAATGAAACACCGTTAAATGAATGTACCTTATCTTCGATTGATCATTGGATCCTAGAACGATTTGATGAGAACGTAGATAAGATTACACAAGCGATGGAAAAGTTTGATTTTGCATTAGCAGGAAGTTTCTTATACGAATTTGTTTGGGATGATTATTGTTCATGGTATATTGAACTCAGTAAATCAAATTTAAATAGTGATAATCCTGAAGTTGTGAAGGGAACAGTTAATACATTAGTTGCGGTATTAAAGGGAATCTTGAAACTCTGTCATCCTACAATGCCATTCGTGACTGAAACAATTTATGCAAGTTTAAGTGATGAACCATTGTGTTTGAGCAAGTGGCCAAGTGCATTTGGTTATAATGATCAAAAAGCACATCACGATGTCGCATCGCTCATTTCAATCATTTCAGAAATTCGTAGTATTCGTACAGAATACAATGTAAAACCATCCATTCCACTTCATGTAAAATTATCGTATTCAATTGATAAAATGTATCAAGATAGTTTACTTAAAATGGTTAAGACAGAATGTGTTGATCAACTTGATGGGGAGCTTATTACACGTTCCATCTTAAATGGAACACTTCAAATTGAACGTGGCCAATTGGTGGATAAAGAAGCTGAAACAGCTCGATTAAATAAGGAAAAGATTAAATTAGAAGCTGAACTTAAACGTTCTGAATCGATGTTAGCCAATGAACGATTTGTGGCTTCAGCACCTTCTCACAAGGTTGAAGAAGAAAAGAGTAAACTCAGTGAGTATCAAAGACAGTATGCTTTAGTTCTAGAAGAATTAGCTAAACTCGTGTAATTGCTAGAAATCTATTAGAACTTTTAGTATAATTAATAAGCGCTTACAGAATGGCGTTTTGCCACAGGAGGAAAAATGAGTACAAAATACGTTTATTTATTCTCTGAAGGTAACGGTAAAATGAAGAATTTACTTGGTGGTAAAGGGGCTAATTTGGCAGAAATGACCAATTTAGGGATGCCTGTACCTCAAGGTTTTACAGTCACCACTGAAGCTTGTACCCGCTACTATGAGGATGGGGAAAAGATTCATGCAGAGATCATTGCGGAAGTTTTTGAAAACTTAGGAAAACTTGAAGCATTAACACAAAAGAAGTTTGGAGATAAGAACAATCCATTATTAGTATCTGTACGTTCAGGTTCTAGAGCTTCTATGCCTGGTATGATGGATACAATCCTAAACTTAGGATTAAATGATGAAGTTGTGGAAGGGTTTGCGACACTAACAAATAATCCACGCTTTGCATATGATTCCTATCGTCGTTTCATTCAAATGTTCTCGGACGTTGTTATGGAAATTTCTAAGAAGAAATTCGAAGAGATCATTGATGAAATGAAAGAAGAAAAAGGTATCAAATTAGATACTGAATTTACAGCAGAAGATTTAAAAGAAATGATTGCTCGTTATAAAGCATTCTATAAGAGCATCAAGGGAACTGATTTCCCACAAGATCCAAAAGACCAATTAGTTGAATCCGTTAAGGCTGTTTTCCGTTCTTGGAACAACCCACGTGCAGTTTACTACCGTCGTATGAATGAAATTCCGAGCGATTGGGGTACTGCGGTTAACGTACAAACAATGGTATTCGGTAATACAGGTGATGATTCAGGAACAGGTGTTGCCTTTACTCGTGATCCATCCACTGGTGCTAAGAAATTAATGGGTGAGTTCTTGATGAATGCTCAAGGGGAAGACGTTGTTGCGGGTATCCGTACACCTGAAACCATTGATCGTTTACAAGAAATTATGCCTCATGCATACAATGAATTCGTTGAAATTTGTGGCAAATTAGAAGAACACTATCGTGATATGCAAGATATGGAATTTACCATTGAAAAGGGTAAACTCTATATGTTACAAACTCGTAATGGTAAGCGTACAGCTGCAGCTGCTCTTAAGATTGCGGTTGATTTAGTGAACGAAGGCATGATTACAAAGGAACAAGCTGTATTACAAGTTGATCCTAAGCAATTAGATGCTTTATTACATCCTCAATTTGATCCTGCTTCATTAAAAGCTGCGACAGTTGTAGGACGTGCTTTACCAGCATCACCTGGTGCTGCTAGTGGTAAGGTAGTCTTTACTGCTCAAGATGCAGTTGAATGGAAGAATCGTGGAGAAAAAGTTATCTTAGTTCGCTTAGAAACTTCTCCTGAAGATATTGAAGGTATGCACGTATCACAAGGTATCTTAACTGCACGTGGTGGTATGACTTCTCACGCAGCGGTTGTGGCTCGTGGTATGGGTACATGTTGTGTTTCTGGATGTGGCGATATTAAGTTTACATCCGATAAGTCTTTCACATTAGGTGGTAGAACATTCAATGAAGGAGATTTTATCTCACTTGATGGTTCAACTGGTAATATCTATGGTGAAGCTGTTAAGACAGTTCCTGCAAGTATTACAGGTGATTTCTCTACTCTAATGGCTTGGGCTGATGAATTTAGAACACTAAAAGTTCGTGCGAATGCTGATACTCCAAAAGATGCTCGTCAAGCAGTTGAGTTTGGCGCTGAAGGTATTGGTTTAACACGTACTGAACATATGTTCTTTGAAGGGGATCGTATTAAAGCAATGCGTGAGATGATTGTAGCTCGTACTGAGGAACAACGTCGTATTGCATTAGCTAAACTACTTCCTTATCAAAGAAGCGACTTCGAAGGGATTTACATGGAGATGCAAGATCGTCCTGTAACCATCCGTTACTTGGATCCACCTCTACATGAATTCTTACCTACAGTTGAAGAAGATATTGTTAACTTAGCTAAAGAAATGAAACTTGAAGTTTCTGAACTTAAAGCAATTATTTCTAACTTACATGAATTTAACCCTATGATGGGTCATCGTGGATGTCGTTTAGCTGTTTCTTACCCTGAAATTGCAGAAATGCAAACTCAAGCGGTTATTGAAGCTGCGATTAATGTATGTAAGAAACACCCTGAATGGAATTTAAAACCTGAAATCATGATTCCTCTTGTTGGAGAAATCAAAGAATTGAAATACGTTAAGGATATCGTCGTTAAGACAGCTGACCGTATTATTGCGGAATCAGGTGTTAAACTTGAGTACATGGTTGGTACAATGATTGAAATTCCACGTGCTGCTCTTTTAGCGGATGAAATTGCGACTGAAGCAGAATTCTTCTCATTCGGTACAAATGACTTAACTCAAATGACATTCGGATTTAGTCGTGATGATGCTGGTGCGTTCTTAGAAAGTTACTATGGTAAGAAAATCTATGAACAAGATCCATTTGCTCGTCTAGACCAAAACGGTGTTGGTAAACTTGTTGAAATGGCTTCTAAACTTGGTAAACAAACTCGCCCTAATATTAAATTAGGTGTGTGTGGTGAACATGGTGGTGACCCTAGTTCAGTGGAATTCTTCCACCGTGCTGGATTATCCTATGTTTCTTGTTCTCCATTTAGAGTTCCTATTGCTCGTTTAGCTGCTGCTCACGCTGCATTAAAGAATAAATAGTCTTAAAACCCAGGCAACTGGGTTTTATTTTGGTTGCTTTACTTGATTAAATATTTTCTTATCGATATCATTAAACTAGAGGTGTAACATGAAAATTTATTTAGGAACGTATACTAAAAAAGAGAGTAAGGGTATTTATTCGATTGATTTAGTTGAGAACCAATTAATTAATCTTAACTTGGAGATGGAAGTCGATAATCCTACCTATTTAGCTCGATTGAATAATGATACATTTAGTGTTGTAAAAGATGGATCTAAAGGTGGAGTTGCTTATTACAAAGATAATTATCTTGTTAATCAAGTTGTGGAAGAAGGTGCTCCTCCATGTTATGTCAGTTATGATTTGGAGCGTAACTTGGTATTTAGTGCAAACTATCATGGTGGACGAATTAACACCTATAAGATGACAGATAATGGATTGGTTGATCACCAAAAGATTGTGTTCGATGCAGGTTCTAAGGCGCACTATATTGCGTACAATGAGTTACTTAACTTAGTATTGGTTTGTGATCTAGGTTTGGATCGAGTGTATTTCTTTGAGTATGATAAGAATGATCAACTTGTATTGAAATATCAATATAATGCAAGTGAAAAATCTGGTCCAAGACATATTATTGTTCATCCTACAAAACCAATTGTTTATGTATTTACGGAATTAAGTAGTGAAGTATTGGTGCTTGAAGTAAATGATCATGGAGTCGAACTTAAGTCAAGAGTTAACTGTTTACCAGAAGGGGTTGAAGGTCCTAAATGGGGTGCAGCTATACGTATTTCTAATGATGCGAGATTTATCTATGTAAGTAATCGTGGACATGACTCTATTAGCGTTTTTAAGGTCAGTGATGAGGGATTTGCTTTGAGTTTGATTCAGAATATCTCTACTGAAGGAGTACAACCACGCGACTTTAATATAAGCCCTAATGATATGTTATGTGTTGTCGCAAATCATGATACCAATAATCTTACCTTGTTTGCACGTTGTGTTGAAACCGGGGTATTGAGCTTATTACAAAAGGATGTATACGCTCCTGAGAGTGTATGTGTTGTGTTTGATTAAAAAAGGACCGGGTCCTTTTTCTTATGCTTTTAGTTTTAAGAGTTCTTCTTTGAGTTGAGGTAGGATGGTTACTGCATCACCGACAATACCGATATGGGCAATTTGGAAGATGGATGCATTAGGGTCATTGTTAATCGCAATAATGCATTCAGCTTTATCCATACCAGCCGTGTGTTGAACAGCACCTGATATACCACATGCAATGTATACAAGCGGTCTTACGGTTTTTCCAGTTTGTCCAACTTGATGTTCCTTAGTGATAGAACCTGTTTCGACAAGACCACGAGATGCGCCAACTTCTGCGCCAAGTTCTTCCGCAACTTCACGAATTAAATCCATATGTTTTGCCATCGATCTTCCAGCAGAAACAATAATACGTGCTTTACTAATATCGATTGAATGATTGAGTTTTGGTTCTTGTTTGATTAGTTTGACTTGATCAATAGAATCGAAACTTGTTTTAAATTCAATAATCGTATTACTTGCTTTATTTAATTCACGTTTTTCAAAAACGTTAGGACGAATGGTTGCCATTTGTGGACGTGTATTTGGACAAACGATTGTACCAAATAAGTTACCACCAAAAGCTGGACGAGTTACGAGTAATAAAGTAGAATTCGCTGTTTCATCCACTTCAATTTGAGTCGCATCCGCTGTTAAGCCTGTATTTAATCGTGCTGCAACACGAGGGGCAATATCACGACCGATAACACTTGCGCCAATGAGTAAGCTATCGGGTTTGAATTCATGAACGATATCTACAATCGCTTTTGAAGTATGTTGTGTGCTTGCTTCTTGAAGTTTAATGTCTTCACAAACAATTAATTTATCTGCTCCATATTTGAAACAATCCGCATGAACATCATGTGTTTGAAAGCCTGTGATAATACCAACGACATCAAAATCATACCCTTTAACTTTGTACTGTGCTTGAAGATGATTTGCTTCACTTAAGAGTTGTAAACTTACATCTTGAACTTTATTATGTCTAAGTTCGATCCATACAAATATATCTTTGTTCATATGTGCTCCTAGTTAAGATATGGGCTTAAAGCAGAAATAATCGAGTTAACTGCTTCATGACCACTATCTTTGATTAATGTGATTTCACCTGATACAGAACGAGTAAATGTTTTTCTGACTTGAGTAGGTGAACCATTTAAACCAATTAAGCTCAAATCAAGTTGTAAATCAGTATTTGTTAATACGGTAATCGGTTTTGTATAAGCATTCCAGGTATCTGTAACATTCATAAGTCTTAATGGATTTGTTGGATCTAGTGTTGTGATTAAGCAAGGAAGGGAAGATTCTAAGATCTCAGTATATTCTTCATATTCTTTCTTTACGGTAATTGATTGTTCGTTAATATCCATTAACTGACTGACATAGGTAATTTGAGGAATGTTTAATCTTTCCGCAATCTGTGGACCCACTTGAGCCGTATCTCCATCAATCGCTTGTCTTCCTGCACAAATTAAATCTGGATTGTATCGTTTGATAGCGGCAGATAGGGTATTAGATGTAGCCCAAGTATCTGATCCAGCAAATGCTTTATCAGAGATAAGTACACATTCATCTGCACCGCGAGCGTAACATTCTCTTAACATTTCTTCAGCTTGGGTTGGACCCATTGTCATTACGATGACATGTGCACCATTTTTTTCTTTTATTTGAAGAGCTGTTTCAAGTGCGTTTGTATCATCAGGATTCATAATACTTTCTACCCCTGTACGAATTAAAGTTCCTTTTTCTTTATCGATTAACATATTAGTCGTATTTGGAACTTGTTTCATTAGAACGATTATTTTCATGATCTTACCTTAAGACTGAAGCACTAATAACCATGCGTTGTACTTCAGATGTCCCTTCATAGATTTCAGTAATTTTTGCGTCACGCATCATACGTTCAACTGGATATTCACGTGTATAACCATAACCACCAAAGAGTTGAACCGCTTGAGTAGTAACGTTCATCGCAGTTTCTGAGGCAAATAGTTTTGCCATAGCAGCTTCTTGTGAGAAGTTCTTTTGAGTATCTTTTGCGTGTGCTGCTTTATAGACTAAACAACGAGCAGCTTCAATTTGTGTTGCCATATCTGCAATTTTGAATTGTGTATTTTGGAATTGACTGATCGATTGGTTAAATTGCTTACGATTCTTCGTGTAATTGATTACTTCATCAAGTGCTCCTTGAGCAATGCCTAAGGCTTGTGCTGCAATTCCAATTCGACCTCCATCGAGTGTAGCCATTGCGATTCTAAAGCCCATGCCTTCTTGTCCGAGTCTATTTTCGACAGGTACTTTAACTTTATCAAAAATGAGTTCACACGTACTTGATCCGCGAATGCCCAGTTTCTTTTCTTTCTTTCCAATCGTAAATCCAGGCATATCTTTTTCTAAGATAAATGCAGTAATTCCTTTTGTACCTTTAGAAGGATCTGTCATCGCAAAGATAATATAGATATCTGCATAACCTGCATTGGTAATAAATATTTTAGAACCACTGATTTCATAATAATTATCTTTTAAAATCGCTATGGTTTTTTGACCTGCCGCATCTGTTCCAGCGTTTGGCTCTGTTAATCCAAATGCACCAAGCTTTTCACCTTTGTTCATTGGAATAAGATATTTTTGTTTCTGTTCTTCCGTTCCAAATGCATAGATCGGATAAGCTCCGAGTGATGTATGAGCGGATAAGATTACACCAGTTGTTCCACATGCTTTGCTTAATTCTTCAACGGCTAAGACATATGCCAGTGTATCGGCACCACTTCCACCATATTCAACAGGGTAGGGGATTCCATACATCTTGAGTGATTTCATTCGTTCGCATGTTTCAATGGGAAATCTTTCTTCTTCATCGATATCATGTGCAATTGGTTTAACATAACAATCGGTAAACTGCTTATAGCTTTTTTTAAGTAATAGGTGTCGATTATCCATATTATTTCCTATCTTGGAGGCATTATTTCTGCCATACCACTGATTACCATTTCATTATTTTGGTTGTATGCGTTTGTTTCGAGTTTAACTCGATTACGTGTTGTATCACATTCAACAACCTTAACAACAGCACGAATCTCATCGTTTAGATATACAGGTTTGAGATAATGAATATCCTGAGATAAATAGATCGATCCTTGCCCAGGTAGTTCTGTACCTAAGAGGGCAGAGAATAGGGATGAAACTAAATGACCATGTGCAATACGATGTTTAAATCGAGTTGTGGATGCATAGTCTTCGTTCAAATGAACAGGGTTTCTATCACCACTTACTTCAGAGAATAATACAACGTCTTTGTCTTCAATACACTTCACACATTCTGCGTAATCACCAACATTTAATTCTAAGATTGTCTTTCCTTTTTTGATTTCCATAATGTAATTTGAAATATGAATCACCTTTCATATTGTATCGTATGCCTATGTGAAAACATTGTCAAGTAATTTGTTAAATATTTAACATATTTCTTGTTTAATTTTTCTTATGAAGAGAAACCATCCATATGGTATATTTAAATCAATGATAAATATGTTTATTTATAAACATGGATCAAACATAAAAATTAGGCACGGAGGTCTACAATGTTTGTTGGGTGTGTGAAAGAGATTAAGAATCAAGAGTATCGTGTTGGTTTAATTCCTTCATTCGTAAAGAGTTTTGTGGATAAAGGACATACGGTATACATTGAAAAAGGTGCTGGATGTGGTTCTGGATTTACAGATGAAGAGTATTTGAAGTATGGGGCGATTTTATGTGATACCGCAAAAGAGGTTTGGGAACAATCAAACCTAATTATTAAAGTTAAAGAACCTTTAAAGAGTGAATATACATACTTTAGACCAGGATTAATTTTGTTTACGTATCTACACTTAGCTGCAGATGAAGAATTAACAAAAGCATTACTTGATTCAAAAGTAACATCACTTGCATATGAAACATTGGATGTGAATGGTAGCTTACCTTTACTTAAACCGATGAGTGAAATTGCAGGTCGTTTAAGCATTCAAGAAGCTGCTAAATATATGGAAAAACCATTTGGTGGAAAAGGTCTTTTATTAAGTGGATTACCTGGTGTTAAAAAAGCAAAAGTTATGATTATTGGGGCAGGTGTTGCGGGTAAGAATGCGGCTAAGATTGCGATTGGTATGGGAGCAGATGTGACGATTCTTGATCGTAATATTACGCGCTTAGAACAACTCGAAAATGAATTTGGTTTTCAAATCAAAACACGTTATTCAACTCATTCGACCATTATGGAGTTATTGCCCGAAACAGATGTAGTCATTGGAGCAGTTTTAATTCCTGGAGCTAAAGCACCTAAGCTAATCTTAAAAGAAGATTTAAAGAGAATGCAACCGGGAAGTATTATGGTGGATATAGCAGTGGATCAAGGAGGTTGTTTTGAAACTACGCATCCGACAACGCATTTAGATCCAATCTTTACAGTTGATGGAATTATTCACTATTGTGTCGCAAACATGCCAGGTGCAGTTCCGCTTACATCTACTTTAGGTTTAAATAATGCGACGCTAGAATATAGTTTATTACTTGCAAATTATGGTTTAGAAGGTGCTTTAAAGGAAAATCCTCATCTATTAAGTGCTTTAAATACCTACAATGGAAAATTGACGAATGCCCCTGTAGCAGAAGCGTTTGGAATGGTTTTCGAGGCTTACTAGATTATGTTTCATATTTCTGATTTAAGACAGTTTTTAAGTTGTCCTCGTATATTATGGTTAAATCAATCAGGTGATAAGCAAACATTTAATCCTTTTATACAGATGGTTCATTCGATGAATCAAGACTTAATAATTAAAACACAAGCTAAAGACTATTTTATCGGTAAACAAGGTATGTCAATGGAGGATTCGTTGGATGCGTTGTCGAAGTATGAATGGTGTTTTAACTTGCGTTTTGAGGTCCATGGATTAAGAATAAAGGTTGCTGGATTACATCGTGTCGAGGATGGTTTTGAGTTGTATTTTAATACAATGTCTGTCTTATCCAGAGTAGAAGATGCGAGTTATTTTTCGAATCATTTTTGGGTGTTGAAGCAAATTGGAATACCAGTTACTAAAATCTATTCAATGTACTTTAATAAAGAATACATTCGTAATGGTGAGTTAAATGTGAAGGATTGTTATGTTTTAACATCTGATTTTATTAAACCAAGTGGACATGTTCAAGGTGATATTCTTTCCATCGTATCGAAACGTGTTCGTGATTTAGAACCAAATTTAATCGAAATGAATCGTATTTCGAAGTTAGAAGAATATCCGATTACATTAAGTGAATGTCCTAATCCAATAAAGTGTGAGAAATTTGGGACATGTTTTAAAGGTTTAGATTTAGGTGAAAATTCAATCTATCATTTCTCTAATCCAATGAAGAAAGAATGGTTAAAGCAGGGGATTACAAAAATTCAAGATATTCCGTTAGATGATCTTGTTTTAAGTAAAGTTCAATATGCTCAAATTATGGCTTCTCGTATGGATGGAAGATTTGTGGATCAAAGAGCATTATCCATTTGGATTGATACAGTAAAACAACCGATCATGTCGTTTATTGATTTTGAATGGGATACCTATGGTATTCCACCTTTTGATCAAATGCGACCTTTTGATGTAGTACCATTTCAGTATTCAATCCATTTTATCCAAGATGGATTGGTTCATCATAAAGAATTTCTTGGGCAAGGTGATTGCCGAGAAGCCTTTATTGTGTCACTCTTAGATCATATTCCGAGTGAAGGACCGATATTAGCTTACAACGCGTTTGGTGCTGAAGCGATTCGTTTAAAACAGTTAGCTTTCCAATTTCCTCAGTATGAAGAAGCTCTATTAAAGCTCATTGATCGCTTTGTGGATTTAGCTCAAGTATTCATAGATGGCTTAGTTTATGATGAGCGAATGAAGGGTGCTTACTCGTTGAAACGAATTATCGAAGCCATTCATCCTGAACTATCGTATGAGAATCTAGCCATCTCACATGGGATGGATGCGGTTTATCATTATCGAAATCTTGTGGATGATGAGGAACAGGATGAAGTTAAAGCAGCACTGTTAAGTTATTGTCGTATGGATACATTAGCGATGGTTAAAGTATTTCAATGGTTGGAATCACTCGTATAAGGAGGGTTTATGCCGAATATTATTACACATGCACTATGTGCTCACGATGTCTTAGAACAAATATCAGATTTAAAATTAAAACAGGCAATCTTGAAGTATCCAAGAGTTTTTTCGATGGCTTCAAGTGGACCTGATTTCTTATTCTATTACAAAGCATTACCATTTCAAGAGTCTAAAGATGCGAAACCCGTTCATGAGATTGGAAATGTGATTCATCGTAAATGGATTAATCAATTCTATCAAAAAGGGATTGAGTTACTTAAAGCTGAAACAGAAAATAAAGAGTTATTGACTGTTTTCTTAGCAGGTCATTTAATGCATTGGTCACTCGATCATAAAGCACATCCATTTGTGTTTAATCGAAGTGGTGAAATAGCAGGTGATACTAAGTATTGGCATTATCGTTTTGAATCGATGATTGATACGATGATGGTAAAACAAATTAAAGGCTATAAACTCAGTGAAGTTAAGAGTTATGAGTTTGTGAATTCAACACCTGAACATCGTAAGATCATAGGGGATTTCTATCGCAAGATTGTTTTAAGTGTCTATAATTTAGATTTTCCAACTGAAATCTATGAAGAATGTTTCGATAGTATGTACAAATTATCAAAGATGTTATTTGATCCACATACATCAAAGTTTCCACTAGTACAAGCAGCAGAAAAGGCCGCAGGTATCTATTGGAAGTATTCGAGTCATATGGTTATTGGTAAGATCGATACTGAACACGATGTCCTCAATTTAAATCATTCTCCATGGGAACATCCTTGTGATAACGAAGTAAGTACTAAGAGTTTTATTGATTTATATGATGAGGCTGTTTTGGTTGGACAGGCTGTATTATATCGATTAAATGAAATATTATATGAAGATAAATCTTTATCTTTAGATAACATTCTAAATGATTTAGGCTATGATACTGGAAAGGCTAATGAGATGGAACTTAAGTTCTATCGTACCATTTACTAATATGAAATTATTTGATTTACATGCGGATATTGGGATGCATGTTTTAGCCCAAAAGAATAAAAATGAAACAGATATATTAAAACGATATCATAT
>CAYWGS010000010.1:0-27875 GCA_964457525.1 uncultured Erysipelotrichaceae bacterium
TTACTCTACAAGTGATTATCGCCATGGTCCAATTGTGACCGCAAACGCAAATAAATATCCTGCACTATTTTTTGTGGCGGATCCATTTACCAAGTAAGATGTTTATCAATTAATGAAAGATATGCATCAAAAAGGAGTAGAAGTTATCGTATTTACGGATGTTAAAGAGATAGCAAATAATTTCCCTTCGATATTAATTGATTCGGATGGCGATTATCTTAATGCTTTGATCATGAATCTAGTCCTATCTCAAATCTTATCCTTTAAATGTTCGATTGCTAGAGGATATAATCCAGATGCTCCTATTGGAGTCACAAAGAATACTGTTACGTATTAAAAAAGTTGTGGAATTTCCACAACTTTGTTGTTTATAAATCAACTTCGACTTTGAACTTGAAGTAATCCGCTGCTGACCAAATCTCAGATACTTCAACTAAATGACCCGTAGAATTAAATGCTTTAGAGAATGTGTGATGGGCAGGTACACCTTCATTTTGTTGTAGAGGAACTGAGAACTCTTTAGGCAGACTTTCGATACTGAATTCACGATAAACTTTATAGGTATCTCTATAATTCTCGAATATATAAGGGTAGAAGAAGAACTTACTCAAATCGAGTTTGTCCATTTCAGGCAAATACTTAAGAGATAAATATTCGTTTAAGTATACAATCGGATGACTATTACCTGTATAAATACGTTTCACAAGAATAACTTGATCATCTTCATCAAACCCAAGATTTAATTTCTGCAATACTTTTCCACTTATTATTAATTGATCAATCGGTTGAATTTCAGGTTCTAAACCAATAGACTGAATACTTTGAACAATCGCCTTAAGTTCATAATTCTGAGCTGTTGGTAGTATATTCTTACGAATATAATAATCGTTCTCTAAATTCTCGATTACATTTAACTTAATCAAAGATTGATACGCTTCAATTGTTTCACTCGAATTAACTTGAATAAACTCAGCTAAGGCATCGGGTCTTGGAAGAACATAATCATCAGGGAAACTCTTAGACATAATAATTGAATAAATCGACATCTCTAATTGTTTTGCGATGGATTGATTACGTCGTTTATCTAATTGAATCAATTTCTCGATCATGATTTCACCTCGAACTCGTAGACGTGTTTATTTGTTTTACCATAAAGCACAATACTGGAATAGAGTTGAATCTGATCCTGTTCATCTTTATAACAAATCGTATAATGAATCACAGCAGAACTTGGTTCAATCCCCAATGACTTAGCATAGATATCACGCACACGTTCACCACGATAGATAACCTCAGCTTTCTTCAACTTTAATTGAAGTACTTTATCAATGGCTAGGAAGGTATCATCACTGTGTAAGATTGTCTCAGATTGATACAGATTAACTTCATGTGGAATAAAGTACTCAACCAATGCAAAAGGCATATGATCCAGTTGTATCAGTTGGGTGATACGAAGAGCCTCTTTTCGAATAGGTTTCAGTAGTTCTGGAAACTGTACATTATCGGATTGAATGCGCTCAATGAGTAGGTTGCGTTGACTATAATGATAGCCTTGACTCTCAATCAAGTGTTTTATACGTACAATCTCAACATCTTTAAAGGATAAAGTAGGACGTTTGGATACAAAGGTTCCTCTACGCTTGATACGTACAATTAGACCTTCATTGGCTAAAGCTTCATATGCCATTCGTACTGCAATGCGGCTTACATTATAAAATTCAGCGATTTCTTCTTCGAACGGAAGAGGTGCATTGTTTTCAAGTTCTCCACTCAGTATGGCATTACGAATGCTTTGGTGTATTTGCTTATACAAAGGCATTCTTAATTCTTTATTGAGATAAATATAGTTCATACAAAAAGTCTATCACTAAAGGATATTATTGTATAGAGCAATTCATATAATTAACATTATGTATTAAATATGATGCATTTTACGATAATCTTCTAAAGACATCTGTACAGGATAAGCATCCACAATACGACTTAATTTATCTGGATTGTGCATAATATCCTCAATCGTAGACAATAGAACATAAGCAGGATACACAAGCGCTTCATCTGCATTTGCCATACAGAAGTTCTTGCCATGAACCAGTCCCTTACAACCTGAGAAACCAAGTTGAATGGTTGGTTTGAATAAGGATAAGTCACCCATATCACCAGCCGCAAATGATTTTTGATGATCCACAATATTATTTGAAGGAATTAATTCTTCGATATAAGGAAGGCACAAATCACTTAGTTCTCTTGATTGAATCAGTGGCATATAACCCATACGATCTTCGATCTCAACCGAAGCAAATAAAGCTTCTGAACAATGTCTTGCGATATGATTTAACTTATCGTTAAGTTCTAATAATTTTTCAGGATTAATCGAGCGAACATATCCTTCAAGAACAGTATCAGAAGGAACAGAGTTTACACTATGTCCACCATTGGTTGTGATGAGATGTAGTCGAATACGATCATCTTCTTGGAAGGTTTCTCTTAATAATGCGAATGCATTCTGTGTGAGTATTTGAGCATTTAATGCATTAATTCCCATATGAGGCATAACTGCCGCATGAGCTGCTTGACCTTTGAAATGAAATTTCTTATAGATAAATCCACTTAGAGATGCATTAATCTCCATCGATGGTTTATTGGTTTCTCCCATGGTATGAACAGATAAGAAACAATCCACATCCTTAAATGCATCTTGTAAGATAAGATTTTGTTTACCCGATAATAATTGTATTTTATTCTCAGCCTGTAACTGTAAACGATAATCCAAATCCACAAACTCTTCTGCAGCTATGAAGTAACAACTCAATGTTCCATGAGGTTTATCTTTGTACTCATTCCATAACTTAAAGACATGTGAAAGAATCGTCGATTGAAGATGATGACCACATGCATGTGCTGCACCATCAGGACCAGCATTCGGATGTTCTAACACAACCAATGCGTCCATTTCGGAGATCAATCCAATATGAGGCTTACCACTTCCAACTTTGATGGAAAAACCACTTACCCCAAAATCTTGATCAATGGTTATATTGTGTTGATTCAAATACTTTAAGATAAGTTCTCGAGTTTTCTTTTCTTTAAATCCTAGTTCTGGATTATTAAATAAGACAGATTCCATCGTCTCAAGAGACATCTTCTCTTGTTCAAGTTTTTGTTTCCAATGATTCATCGTGTTACCTCTTTCTTTCACTATAACAAAAACATTACGAATTGTAATGTTTAAGAATTAATGGATTGGTTTATACGTTCAATACTTTGATTAAACTGAGTAGATGCTTCAATACATTCTTGTTTGAGTTGTTTAACATCGATATCAACACAGTTTTTATGTCTTACTTTTAAGACTCCATCGACCCAAACAGAATCAACATTCGATGGATTTGCACTATAAACAAGAAGAGAATAAGGATCATGATTCGGATACATGTTTATGGAATCTGTTTCGATGAGCACGAGATCGGCTTTCTTACCAACTTCAAGTGATCCAATTAAATGATCGAGATGTAAAACAGAAGCACCACCCAAGGTAGCCATCTGTACAATTTGTTTAGCAGGGAAGAGTCTACGATCATGATTATGTACTTTATGACATTTAGCCACACTATTCATTTGTACAAACAAGTCTAGGGTATTACCACTGGATGGACCATCTGTTCCAAGTCCAATTCGTAACTTAGCTTCAACCATTTCTTTTAAAGGTGGAATACCTTTACCTGCTTTAGTATTTGCCCCAATACAATGTGCAACAGCAACATTGTGTTTCTGTAAGATATTAATATCTTCCTGTGTAGGGTGAATGGTATGAACAGATATAAAGTTAGAATCAAGTAAATCAATCGATTCTAAATATTGAATCGGTGTCGTTTGTTGGTTTCTGAAATAAGCCATTTCATCATCCATCTCAGCTACATGCATGGATACTAATATATTATTTTCCTTAGAGAACTTACTTATCTTTTTTAACGTATCAGACGTTAGTGTTGTGGTTCCATGAGGGCCTAAGGCAGGAATGATTCTAGGATGATCTTTCCATTTATAGTAGAATTCCTTCGCCAACTCAAAAGCTTCAACTTCATCCTTCGCATCACACATGGATTGATTAATCATATTCTGAGCTACAACTGCTCGAACACCCATTTCATCATAGGTTTGTGCTAAACCATCCGCATAATAATACATATCCATGAATGTTGTGATACCGGATAATAAACTCTCAATCACCCCAATCTTAGCGCTCTTAAGAGCTAATTCATGGGTCATGGATTCCTTTTCGAGTGGAAATAAGAATTTACGTAAGCGATCATAGAGATCATCTTGTAAGGATCTAAATGGAATCATGGATAAATGAGTATGGGTATTTACAAAACCAGGAATAAGTATTCCGTTTTTACCATCAATGCATTCATCGTAATCAACATTCTCATTTATCGCAATAATACGGTCATTCTCGAATGTTAGAGAACTATTGTAATACGTTGTTAAATCCTTATCACAACATAAAATTGTAATATTCTCAATTCTTGTTCGCATGTTTAGGTTCTCCACACGTTTCACGTATGATTAATTTTACAAATGAATTCTCAGTGTAATCATCAATATTACGATTCTCAATCTTCTCAATCAATTCAATCGTCGCATCCCAACCTAAAGCATATCGATTTGGATTCACACTGGTTAAGCCAGGTGTTAGGTACTGGTTGGTATCAATATCATCATATCCAATAACACTGAAATCTTCAGGAACAGATTTATTTAGTTCACGTAATGCTTTTAATACACCATAAGCAATGAGGTCATTTCCACAAACAATCGCACTTGCCTTGGTCTCTTTTAATACAGGAAGAAGTTCTTCATAGCCTGCTTCTGCACTAAAACCAGATAAAAAGAATCGATTCTTCGTATGGAATGTTAGACCTTTTTCTTTAAGTGCTTCTTGATATCCAAGAAGTCCATGATTGGAATGATTGTAAACACTAGGACCTGTCGCAAATAGAATTTCTTTATGACCAAGATCGATTAGGTGTTGAGTTGCGACATAACTACCTTCATTATTTAAACTTAGTTTTGATTCATTGATATAATTCTTCTTATTGCCAGTTACGAAACAATAAGGAACATTTAATTTAAGTTGATGATTCTTAATTTTACTTTCAATTTGTAGACCCGACAATACAATCCCATCAATATGACGTGACTGCAGGGAACGAATATAATTAACTTCTTTCTCTAGAATATTATCAGAATTACAGAATACTAATGAATAACCATATTTATTCGCACAATCTTCACAACCACGAATAACATCCGTAAAAAAAGGATTACGTACATCTGGTATCATGAGCGCAATGAGTTTCATCTGTGAGTTGCGCATACTTTGAGCCAAGATGCTAGGATAGTAATTCTCTTGTTCGATAATAGCTTTTACACGTGCAATCGTGGCTTGACTTAAATCATGGTCCTTGCCATTTAATATTTTTGATACTGTAGTGATGGATACGCCTGAAAGTTGGGCGATTTTCTTGATTGTCGTTGGCATAGTATTTCAGTTAAGCGTTTTCATATATATCACTATCTTACTGAACTCAAATTAATTATGCAAATGATTTTAGTCAATTTCTTAAATTTATTAAATCGATTTAGTTTATCGATTTAAATATTGAAAAATTCACATTAAAACGATTGACATATAAAAATGTAATCGTATACAATGAACTAAAGTGATTTAAATCTTTAAAAACTACATCCACTCAAAATAGGAATATAAAAAAAACTGTAAGCGGTTACTTAATTTCTATCAGAGTATTGTTTAAAGATTAATCTCTCGATCATTTATTCAAAACAAGGAGGAACAATAAATGAAAAAATTAGCATTAGTATTACTAACGCTCATTCTTCTTGCGGCATGTGGCACAGCAGCACCTGAAGAAGAACCTGTAGAAACAAAAGTCTACAAGGTAGCATTACTTGTTGGTGAATTAGGGGACTTATCCTTTAATGATTCAGCTGCACGTGGTGTTAAACAAGCAGACGAAGAATTTGATGATGTCGAAGTTGAAATTATTGAATACGGTACAGCAGTAGATAAATACGAATCTTCTTTATTAGACACAGCTGATAAAGGTTATGACATGATCTTTACAAGCTCAACTTTACAAGAATTCGTTGAAGCTCATGCAGCTGAATTCCCAGACACAGTGTTTGGTGTATTCGATACAGAAATCGATTTCTCTAAAGGAAATCTAGACAATGTTTACGGTATTATTTATAAAGCAAATGAAGCTTCTTTCTTAGGTGGTTACTTAGCTGCTAAATTATCTCAAACAGGCGTTATTTCATTCTTAGGTGGTATGGATATTCCTGTTATCTCCGACTTCTTAGTTGGTTACATCCAAGGTGCTCAATTAGCTAATCCTGATGTTAAAGTAGCAATTACTTACGCTGGTAGCTGGTCTGATTCTGCTAAGGGTAAAGAATTAGCATTAACGATGTTTAACAACCAAAAAGCAGACGTTATCTTTAACGTTGCTGGTGGTACTGGTATTGGTGGTATCGAAGCTTCTGTTGAAACTGGAAAATGGTCACTCGGTGTTGACTCTGACCAAGCTATGATCTATGACGCAGCTGGTAAGACTGACTTTGCTAACGCAATCGTTTCTTCCGTTTTAAAGAATGTTGATTACTCATTATACCGTGCAATTAGCTTACACCGTGAAGGTAAATTAGCTGTTGGTACAAACGAAACTTTAGGTATCGTTGAAGGCGGCGTTGGTTTAGCTGACAACAAATACTTCCAAGCAAACGTTTCTGAAGAAATTCGTAATGAAATCAAAGCTTTAGAAGAAAAAGTCACTGCTGGTGAAATTGAAGTTATCAGTGCTTATGGTAAGACAACTGAAGAAATCACTGCTATCCGTGATGCTGTTAAGCCTTAATATTTAAAAATCAAAAAAACTGAAAGTGAGCACTGATTCGTTCAGTGCTTACTTTACTATTATGGAGGATTACCATGTCGAATAATGTCGTCCTAGAGATGAAGAATATTACAAAAATTTATCCTAACGGTGTAATCGCTAATAAAGATGCGAATTTATCTGTTAGAGAATCAGAAATCCATGCGTTGTTGGGGGAAAACGGTGCTGGTAAAACAACTTTAATGAAAATTCTGTTTGGAATTGAACACTACACTTCTGGTGAGATTCTATTAAATGGAAAACCAATTAAGGTAACAAGCCCTCTTGAAGCCATTGACTTAGGGATTGGGATGGTTCATCAACACTTTATGTTAGATGAGCGTTTAACCGTAACTGAAAACATTATTTTAGGCATGGAACCTAAAAAAGGTTTAAGTCTTGACTATAAAAAAGCCACTGAAATGGTTAAAGAAGTCTCTGAGAAATACAATTTCAAGGTTGATCCAAATAAACTGGTTATGGATTTATCCGTTGGGAAAAAGCAGAAAGTTGAAATCTTAAAAGCTTTAATCCGTGGTGCTAAAATCCTTATTTTGGATGAACCTACTGCGGTATTAACACCTCAAGAAACCGAAGAACTATTTGAACAACTTGAAAACTTGAAGAAACAAGGTCACTCAATCGTCTTTATTTCACATAAACTAAATGAAGTTAAAGAAATTTGTGATCGTGCAACCGTTATGCGTTTAGGGGTTTATCAAGGAACTTACAACATTGAGGATGTTACGGTAAAAGATTTATCTCGATTAATGATTGGTCGTGATGTCGTACGTTCTATTGAAAAGAAACCACAAAATCTTGGAGATGTTGTCCTAAAGGTTGAAAACCTAAAAGTCATTAATGATGAAGGTAAGATTGTTGTGAATGATGTTAACTTTGCGGTTCGTCAAGGTCAAATTCTTGGGATTGCTGGGGTTGAAGGAAATGGTCAAAGAGAATTGATTGACTGTATCACAGGCTTAGAAACAACCTTTGTAGGGAAAGTATCCTTACATGGTTTAGAAGATCATAAGGAGTTTAATGTTAAGAATTTACGATTACATGGTATGAATCATATTCCAGAAGACCGTTTGGTTTATGGTGTTGCGGCTGAAGCGAGTATTATGGAAAATATCATTTCTAATCGTTATGATCAAGAAAGTTTAAACAAAGGAATTTTCCAAGATCGTAAAGCAATTACAGCCTTATCCAATGATCTAATCAAACAGTATCAAATTAAAACAGATAGTAAAGACACCTTGGTAAGAATGTTATCGGGTGGTAATATGCAAAAAGTGGTTGCGGCTCGTGAGATGAGTAATGAAATGAAAATCTTAGTTGCGGATCAACCAACCCGTGGTATTGATGTCGGTACAGCCGCATTTATCCACGATAAGATTGTTGAATTGAGAGATAAAGGTGTTGCAGTTCTACTCGTTTCTGCAGATATCAATGAAGTTATGGATGTTTCGGATAGCTTGATTGTTATGTATGAAGGTAAGATTGCGGCTTACTTTGAAAGTATCAAAGATTTATCTCAGGAAACCTTGGGAGAATATATGCTTGGAATTAAGAAGATGTCTGATGAAGAAATTCGAGGTGCCACCGTATGACTTGGTTAAAAAAGAAACCAGAAGCAAAAAAGGATGTCATCAAAGAAATATCGAATATTGAAAAGCGATTTGAAGTATTTAGAATTGGAATTGCTTTACTTATCTCGATGCTTCTCATTATTTTAATTATTGCGTTAATTTCCGATGATCCACTGGGTGCTATTCGTGAGTTGCTTGTTGGACCTCTACAATCCGTTCGTCGTTTTGGGAATGTTATTGAGTTGATGATTCCACTTACCTTTACAGGTTTAGCGATTACGATGGTATTTAAAACCAATCGTTTCAACCTAGCGTCTGAAGGTGCATTCTATATGGCGACTATGGTTGCGGTTCTTGTTGCATTGAACTCACCATTCCCACCATTTATTACGGTTATTCTTGGTTTATTAGCTGGGTTTATCGTAGGTGGTTTATTGGGTCTAATTCCTGCTTTAATTAACTATAAATTTGGAGCGAATGAACTTGTTGTTTCATTAATGCAAAACTATATTGTGGCATTCTTTGTCCAATATTTATTAAACTATGTTGTTCGTGATCCAGATTCCTATGCAATTCAATCCTATGCTTTACCTGAAGGGGTAAGTTTATATCGCTTTATCCCAGGTACTCGTATTCATATTGGATTAATCTTGTTATTAGTAGTTGTAGTTGTTGCATACATTATTCTATATCGTACTAAATGGGGTTATGTCCTTCGTGTTACGGGATTAAATGAAAAGTTTGCGAAGTATAGTGGAGCGAAAGTAGCGTTTATCATTATTATTGCTCAAGTCTTAGGTACAGCAATCGCTGGTCTTGGTGGAGCTGTAGAAATGTATGGTATTTATAATACGTTTAAATTTGCGGCAAGTCCTGGTTATGGTTGGGATGGTGTCATCGTTGCGACATTAGCGAAATTAAATCCAGCGTTTGTTCCAGTTGCGGCATTTTTTATTGCTTATATTCGTGTTGGGGCAGATATCTTAAATCGTTCGACGAACATTCCACCAGAAATTGTTTCAATCGTTCAAGCAATCATTATTCTATTCATTGCGGCTAAAGCATTCATGAAGTCAGCGAAAGAGAAGAAGATTGTTGAGAAGTCACGCGAAGTGGCTAGTGAAGGAGCAAACTAACATGGAATTCTTTACAATATTTCTAAATCCAGGGTTCTGGTTCTCGCTCATTCGTTCAAGTACACCACTTATCTTTGCAGGTATGGCAGCGTTGATTGCTTCTCGTTCTGGTATTACAAACATGGCAATTGAAGGTAGTATGACCTTAGGTGCTCTAGCAGCGGTTGTTGCGTCATGGTACTTCCAAAATGCTTGGTTGGGTTTACTTGCTTCCGTATTGGTTGGTATATCAATCGCATTATTCTTAGCGTATTTCAAGCTTAAGATGATGGCAGATGAAATACTGGTCGCCATTGCGTTGAATCTCTTCGCAACAGGCGCATCCATCTTTATTCTCTTCTTACTCACAGGTGATAAGAGTAATTCATCCGCATTAAATAGCTTAGTCTTACCAACAGTATCGTTTGCATTCTTAAATAATATTCCATTCATTGGTCAAGTGATCAATGGACAAAATATTCTAGTGTATGTTGCGATTATTAGTACATTCATACTTAATTACTTCTTATTTAAGACGCCAATGGGATTACGTATTCGATCGGTTGGTGGAAATGAACACGCAGCTGAATCAGTAGGGGTCTACGTTAATAAGACAAAATACATCGGTCTAGCAATTTCCGGTATGTTTGCTGGATTAGGCGGTGCCTTCATGTCTTTAGGTTATATGTCTCTCTTTACACGTGGTATGGTTGCAGGTCGTGGATTTATCGCGATTGCGGCTGCTAACGTAGGTGGACGTTCACCAATTCCTACACTCTTTGCGGCAACTCTCTTTGGTTTCTTTGATAACCTAGGTAATAACCTACAACAATTTAAAGTAATTAATGAGTTCGTATTTATGATTCCATACATTGCGACAATCGTAATGTTCGCATTCTCTTCTTATCGTCAAATGACTGAAAAGAAACGTTTAAATAAAAAAATATTGGCTTCACAGAAAGCAGAATAAAGGGTGTGAATACCCTTTATTTATAATTGGAGTACTATGAAACAAAAATATTCAATCATTATTGATTGTGACCCAGGCATTGATGATTCCTTTGCCCTTGTCTATGGTCATCTTTCAAATAGCTTTGATATAAAAGCGGTATTCAGTGTTGCGGGAAATGTTCCTATTGAAATGACAACCCTTAATTCAGAATTTATTCTCTCTGAACTTAATCTTAATGTTCCACTTTATCGAGGAGCAGAAGGTCCTATTGTTGGAGAACCCATTATTGCGAAATATGCGCATGGATCCAATGGTTTAGGTGGTTATCAATTTGAACCAAACTTAAAAGTACATGCGAATACAAAGAATCCAACAGATGCTTATTATGAGTTATTAAAGAGTTTTGATGAACCAGTAATTATTGCGGCGATTGGTCCATTAACCAATCTTGCGAAATTATTCATGGCATATCCTGATGTAAATCAATACATCAAGGCAATCTATGTCATGGGTGGTGGAATTGTGAAGGGGAATTATACCGCTTCTGCAGAATTTAATATTGCGGCTGATCCATTAGCAGCTCAGATTGTGATTAACTCTGGGGTTAAACAATACTATGAACCTCTTGATACAACAACGGCTTATGGGTTCAATCGTGATTTCATGATGAAACTAAAGGATTCTAAACATCCTACATCACAACTTCTATTTAAGATAATTGATGCGAAAGAAAAACTCGATGTTAATCCAAATGCAGTTTACTATTTACATGATTTAATCACTCTCATTGCGATTAATCATCCTGAATGGTTTGATTTTATCGATGTTCATATTGCGGTAGAACTCCATGGTGTTCATACAACCGGTATGACCATCTTCGATCTTCGTGGTGAAAGAGCACAAAAACCAAATGCGATTTATGTCGCAAATCCTAAGTTTAGTGAGATTCAGAAACATGTCTTGGAGGTCTTAGTATGATCGAAAAAATTCCATGTATTATTGATACAGATCCAGGGGTTGATGATGCATTTGCTATTCTATATGCAGCTAAACATCCCAAATTAGATTTGCTTGCGATTACGACAGTATTTGGGAATGTAGGTTTACAATACACATCCAAGAATGCTCAACTCTTAGCTGGCTATATCTCTAAGGAAATTCCTGTTGCTCTAGGTCATAAACAAGCCTTAGTGGTACGTAAAGAAGATGCGGGAGATACACATGGTTCGGATGGATTTGGTGGACGATATGAAACATACAAGCAAAATGCGAGTACTCGTCCCTATCATCCCAATTCAGTTCAACTTTTAAAAGAAACGCTTATCGAATCAAAAGAACCTGTTGTTTTATTCCCTATTGGACCTTTAACCAATATTGCGAGTTTATTATCAGCGTATCCTGAACTCAAATCAAAGATTCGTTGTATTAGTTTAATGGGTGGCGCGTTTGCCCATGGTAACCGTTCATCTGCAGCAGAGTTCAACATTCTATCCGATCCAGAAGCTGCACAAATTGTGTATGAAAGTGGAGTGCCCATTGTGATGTCAGGCCTTGATATCACAGACCAAGCGAGTTTAAGTCAAACTGAACTTGAACGTATTCTAGAGATTGGTAAAGCAGATAGTAAATTACTATATGATATCTTTGGATTATATGCGAGTCATGATCGCAACTTACATGATCCAATCGCAATTATGGCGATTACAGACCCTGAATTATTTGAGTTTGTAGACGTACATGTGGATGTTGAAACGGGTGGACATTTTGCAGTTGGCGCAACCATTCCTGATTTCAGATCAAAAGCAAATCCTAATGCTAGCTTAGTCAAAGTAGCGATGAAATTAGATCATAGTGCATTTGTAGATCGACTCATTGAAATATTACAAAAAGACGCATAATCATCACAAAAGGACAATACGATTTGTGTTGTCCTTTATTGAAAGGAAACTATGAATACCGATAAACGAGTCTTAAATCATTGTACCTTACTCGACGAAGAAGGAAATATATACAGCGATAAAACCATTGTGATTCAAAATGGCATTATTGAACGAATAACCGATGAATTTATAGATGGGGAAGATTGTTCCGGTTTAATAATTTCACCAAGCTTTGTGAACTGTCATACGCATGCCGCAATGAATATCTTCAAAGGGATTGCGGAAGATGTTCACATCGATGCATGGTTTAATGAAGAGATCTGGCCATATGAAAGTAAGATGTTAGATGATGATGTAAGAGTAGGCACAAAACTTGCGATTGCGGAAATGTTAAACAATGGGGTTACTGCATTTGCGGATCATTACTTTAATCCAAAATCAATCATTGACGCAACCGAAGAGATGAACATCAAGGCTGATATTGCGATTACGTTGTTTAGTCAGTTTCCAGGTTATGAAGAACAACTCAAAGAAGCAATCAATCTCATACAATCAAGTAAGAAAGAAAATATCAACTTAAGACTCGGTCCACATTCACCTTATACCTGTACAAGAGAGGCATTAAAGGAAATGAGTGATTGGGCAAAGAAGTTAGACTGTGGACTTCATTTACATGTATCTGAAACCCAAAGACAGGTCGATGATAGTATTAAATTGCATGGCAAATCACCTTTACAAATCGTTTATGAAACAGGTTGTTTAGATGTTCCATGTGTCATTGCTCATGGATTATACATCCATCCGAATGAATTTAAGTTGTTAAGCGATGATACACTGATCGCATTAAGTCCAAAAACTTATCAAAAATTAGCGATGGGAACAGGGTATCTATGGGATAACTTAGATCTTGAACATTATGGTATTGGAACGGATGGAGCCGCATCAAGCAACACCTTATCCCCATTAGAACAAGCTCGTACACTCGCTTTACTACATAAACATGAGAAACAAGATTCCACATTATCCGATGTTAAGTCAATCTGGAAACTACTCATGAACGGACATCGTGCATTTAAGTTCAATAGTGGTAAACTGAAGGTAGGTTACAGTGCAGATTTAATTGTCTGGGACTTAAATCGCATTAATACCATACCACTCTATAATCCACTAGCATCCATCATTTATAGCAGTGATTCATCCAATATAAAAGCAGTCATGATTAATGGAGACTATGTTAAAGAAGATTATCATCTAGAAGTAGATGAACAAAGCCTTATTCAAGAAGTCCAAGTTCGTGTAAATGACTTACTTGAAAGAGGTAAAGGAAAAGCAAAAGTACAATTCTAAATTGTGAAGTTATAAAAAGGAGAAATATGGGAAAAATAGTCATCGTTGGTAGTATTAATATGGATTATACGGCTCTATTAGAAGAATTACCGAATCCAGGAGAAACGCTCATGGCGAAGGGATTTAAGATGTCTGGAGGAGGTAAAGGTGCGAATCAAGCAATGGCAGCCGCAATCTTCTCAAAAGATGTCTTAATGGTCGGTTGTTTAGGAGATGATCCAGCAGGACATGCTTTATACGAAAAGATGAAGAACAAAGGCATTGATATGTCCTGTGTTGAATTTACACAGACACCAACAGGCAATGCATTGATTTATGTAGCGGAACAAGGCAAGAACACAATCGTTGTTTATCCAGGTGCTAACCAAGATTGTACACCTGCCTATGTTGAGAAATATCGTAGTGTTATTGAGAAGGCAAGTTTAGTGATGATGCAACTGGAAATTCCAATGGAAACCGTTGAGTATGTTGCAGATATTGCATACAAAGCAAATGTACCGATTCTTCTAAACCCTGCTCCAGCCAATACACTTAGTGATGAGTTAATCTCAAAGATTACCTATTTAACCCCAAATGAAACAGAACTCTTACGCATCACAAACCAATATGATGCGAAAAAGGGTGGAATTGTTTTACAAGAAATGGGTGTTAAGAACATCGTCGTAACCCTTGGATCCAATGGTTGTTACATGAAGACTGAAAAGGAAGAAGATCGTATTCCAACTTTCAAAGTGAATGCGATTGATACAACCGCTGCCGGAGATTCATTCAGTGGTGCTTTAGCTGCTCATCTTGCAAAGGGGTATGAATTAAAAGAGGCTCTTAAGATTGCGAACGCAACTGGAGCACTTACCACAACAAAGATAGGAGCTCAAGAAGCATTGCCAACCGAAGAAGAAGTTCATCAACTTATAAAATCACAAAAAGCAGAGTAATTCTGCTTTTTTCGTCGAAATATAAAAAAATACACTCTATAGTATTAGTATGAGAAATACAAAAGAAGAATTTGAAACAATCTATAACGCAACCTTTGAGACACTCAGTAAGCATGTCTATTTTAAAGTCGCAAAGTTGGAAGATGCTCAGGATTTAGTACAAGAAGTCTATCTTGATTTCTATAAATACATTATTTCAAAAGGGAAACAAGTAGAAAATGTACAAGCGTATCTTATTCAAATGGCGAATAATAAGTTATCAAACTATTATAAGAATAAAACTTTTGAGACAACTCTATTAAATGAAGATCATTTACTCGAAACAATTGAAGATGAGTTTGATCTCGAGTTCGATGTATTAGATCGAATCACATTAGATGAGATATGGAAAGAAATACAAAGTTATTCTAATCTAGACCAACATATTCTGATTGATTATTATCGTTTTGGTTTAAATTTCAGGGAAATATCAGAACGATATAATATTCCTGAAAGTACAATTAAGAGTCGTTGCCAAAAGATGATAAAAGAACTTAAAGATAAATTCAAATAAATTTCGTCGAAAATAATAAATTAGTACTCTGTATAAGTGAAAGGACTAGGTAAATATGAACAAACTCGAAAAAAGCATTCAAAAAAATGCGTTTAATCAAGAAGAGATGTTACTAAAAATTCAACGTGAAACATATGGCCTAAAGTCCAAAACACTTTTTGGAGGAAACCCTATGAAAAAGATCATTGGAATACTAGCATTAAGCTTTACCTTAATTTTTGCGGTATGGTTTGGATTAAACCAACAAACACCAATTGATAAGGATGAAGTCGTATTGCTTGTTGGAGTTGATATCAATCCAAGTTTTGAACTGTCGGTTAATCGTAATGATAATGTCGTGAAGATTGAGGCATTAAATGATGATGCAAAAACCATTGATGTATCCGATTTACTCGATCAACCGGTTGAAGATGTCGTAGAAGAAATTATCAAAAGAGCTGAACAGGCTGGATTTATCAATATCGACGATTTAGAAGAAGATTATGTTGTCGTATCATCGGTATCCTTAATCGATGATGAGGATGATCAAGATGATTTAGAAGATGAGATTGAAGATAAGATTAAAGATAGTGAATACTTACAATCCCTCAATATCGTTCAAATCAAGGCAACTCAACGTGAAAAGTTTGAAGCGGAAGGGAAAAATGTTCCAGTTGGTTTATATGTTATTAATGGATATGTTTTACAAGAAGATGGAACATTCTTAAGTGCTAAAGAATTCTTCTCTGATCCAGAAAACAAAGAAGCCATCCGTAATCGTTCAAATATCACTGAAGAGAAACAAGAAAGACTACAATTACGATTAGAAGAAACATTGAATCAATTAGAAGAAAATGGATTTGATGTAACACAATATCGTTTAAGACTTGAAACAGCTGATTATGAACAAATGTTACAAATACAATCTGAATTAAAAGTAGAATCCAGAAATTACAACAAATCACAAAAACCAAAAGATGATGAGGATGAAGAATCAGAAATAACTGAGCCGCGTGGTAATTCTAATGTATTGCCCAAAGAGAATAAAAACGCTGGCAAAGGGAACTAGAAAGAGATAATCTCTTTCTTTTTTTAGGTTATAATAAGTTTACGATTGAGGATCAATATGAAGAAATATTTAATCTGTTTAGTCATACTACTTTTAAGTGCTTGTGCGAGTGAGACAGCACCCATAGAATCTGGAAAAGATCTTCGTTTTTATGTCGCAACGGATATCCATTTACTATCCAAAGACTTGATGAAAAACGATGAACTCATGGCACAAGTGTTTGAATATGGGGATGGTCGATTTGTACACTATTCCAATGAGATTATGAGTACATTATCTGATACCGTTAAGAATAATGAAGTTGATGTTTTAATCCTAAGTGGTGATTTAACACACGATGGTGAGAAAGCAAGTCATCTTGCGATGGCAGCTCAACTCAAGGAAATAGAGAAGAATGGAACACGTGTATATGTTGCGCCGGGTAACCATGATTTAGAGAATCCATTCGCAAAAGATTATGCGGAAGGTGGATGGGTTACAGCTGAAACCATCACAAAGGATGATTTTGAAGATATCTACAAGAATTATGGTTATAAAGAAGCTATTTTAAGAGATCCCAATGGATTAAGTTACTTAGTTGCGCCTTCAGAAGATGTATATCTACTAATGCTCGATTCCAATAAATATGGCATGTTAAATATGCCAACAGGGGGTGGAGTCATTAAAGAAGAAACGCTTGAATGGATAAAAGAAGCCACACAAATCGCACGAGATGCGAATGCACAAATTATTACAGTGATGCATCATAATTTAATTAAACACAGTGAACGTCTCTATCAGGGATATGTTATTAATAACAGTGAAGAGGTTGTGCCAGTGTTTGATGAATTAGGGTTATCGATTGTGTTAAGTGGTCATATGCATGCACAATCCATTAAATCAACTGAACAAAAGAATCATACAATCTATGATATTGTGACATCTTCAATGAGTATCTATCCAATGAATGTAGGTGTACTTGAATATAAAAAGAATGAAGGATTTAGTTATCATCTTGAATCCTTGGATATCGAATCTTGGGCAAAAGTGAATAGTACAGATCCCAATTTATTGAACTTCAATGCGTACTCAAAAGAAATGAACTATCTACAGAACTATAATCGAGCAGTTAGTTCCCTTATCGAAGAAGAATATGATGTGGATGAGTCGCTCGTCTTGAGTGATGAAGTTGTACAACGATTGAAAAATGCGAATTTCAATGGAGTTATACGTCAAATCAAGAATGAATTACTTATCTTACATGGTTATAAAACAGAATCAGAGATTGAATCAATCCCAAGCATTCAACCTGTAACAGAGGTTGATATACAGGAACAAAAATAAAAGGGCCCTTTTAAAATTCTCTCTTTTGATAATGTTTCTGTGCCTGTTTAATCGATATCAATATTCCTACTAACCAAATGATTACGATTAGTATAATAGGAATCATAGGCATCTGAGTAACCCAACCTAAGACTGTATCAAATAATTCTGGAAATACAGGATAAAGTTGCCCAAAGATCACAACTAATACAGGAACAATCAGAAATGGTAAATAAGCGGATACACGTGCCTTGGAATAGCCATTCTTGAAATAAATTGGAAGTTGAATTAATTGTGAAAAGCTAAAGAATATAAATAGAACTAACATAACAGCTAAACTCTCTAATAAATTGAATGGAATAGAAAGGATAAGTGTAATCATTCCAGTCAATAAGAAACCAAATAAACAGAAGACTAAATCAATCACAAGTGCATAGAGATATCGCCCAATCACAACCGTTTCACGATTGATGCCTAAGAAAATATATAAACTATCAATCCCATTCTTCTCTCCAACCGCGAATGGATACGTCACATACAATGTCCCAAAACCCATCAAGATACCTAAGGCTGTGACACTTGTTTTTGATCCAAACATTACGAGGAATGCGGATATACCGAAGATTAGAAAATTCTTTATCGTAATATAAGGTTTAATGGTAATTAAATCGAGTTTAATAAAATTAAGATAGTTTTTCATCGATTATACTCCTTATTCATAAAGACAATAATTTCATCTAAGCTACAAGGCTCTATAAGAATGGATGAATTTAATTGATCAATTTCAAGTTTAGGATAAAGTGCTTCAAACCCTGTCGAATATTGTCTTAGACCAATCGCATGTTTCTTTACTTGAAAATCTAAATCATCATGTCCACCTTTGATTAAGACATAGTGATTCATCAAATCATCTTTCTCACCAGAATAAAGTATCTGACCATTTAAGATAAACACAATATAGTCCGCAATCTTTTCTAAATCACTTGTTATATGTGTTGAGAAGAATACAGTATGATCTTCATCCGCTACAAATGTACTTAATAAATCACAGATTTCTTCACGAGCAACAGGATCTAAACCACTGGTTGGCTCATCCAATATCAATAATTTTGCTTGATGAGAAAGTGCAGTTGCTAACATGAGTTTAACTTTCATACCACGTGATAAATCTTTGACTTTCTTTTGCTTGTTTAGATTAAATTTAGATAGATAATAATCATACATCTTAGAATCCCAATTCTGATAGAAAGGCTTAAGTGCACTTTCCACATCCATCAAATTCCAATCCTCTACAAAGAAAGGCATATCCATCACTATTCCTATATCAGAATGTGAATATTCATTATTCTCAAAAACTTGGATAACTCCTTCATCAATTTGAATTAAGTTCAAGATCGACTTCAAACTCGTTGTTTTACCGGCTCCATTCGGCCCAATAAATCCTGTGATGTAACCAGATGGAACATTAAACGAAATTGAGTTTAGATTAAAATCAGGATAGTGCTTAGTTAAAGAAGAGACATTAATTGCGGTTTTCATCATCATACTCCTCACTTAGATTATTAAAAATATCGAACACTTCAGAAACGGATATTGAATGTTTCTGCGCGATATTTAAGATATGTTCAAAGGATTGTTCAATATCACGATATGCATTCTCTTTAACCAAATCTAAATTTCGTGGCAACACGAAACAACCTTTTCCTTGGATGTTTACCACAAAACCTTCAACTTCAAGATCGTTGTAAGCACGAGTTGTCGTAATAACACTAATCTTCAAGTCTTTAGCAAGTTGACGAATAGAAGGTAAAGCTGTATCTTCCTTCAACTCACCACTCAAGATCGCATCTTTAATTTGATTTTTAATTTGTTCATAAATCGGTACAGAACTACGGTTAGAGATAATTAGTTTCATAACACTCCTTATATACACATATATACGGTATATTCAGATATGTTCACTTGTCAAGAGTTAATTAAAATAATTAGTTAATTAGTAAAACATGATAAAATAAGTAATATGAATCAGAAATTTATCATACCAGCCCATTCAAGAATTCTAACCCTCGAACAAGTCCCTGATGAGATGTTTAAACAACGTTTATTAGGGGATGGGTTTGCCTTAGAACTCCTTGACGGAGAGATTATCGCTCCGATGGATGGTGTTGTAAGTGCTCTGTTTCCAACAGGGCATGCGATTGGGTTATTACTGGAAGATGATATCGAAATTCTTATGCATATTGGGATTGATACGATAAAACTAAAAAATAAACCAATCGAAGTATTTGTTCAATTAAATGATTCAGTAAAACAAGGACAAACACTTGTAAAAGTGGATTTGAATAAGTTTAAAGAGGGAAATGTACCAGCTATTATGCCAATTGTATTTACTCGTAATACAATCTTTACAGTAAAGAGAAACGCGGGTGAAGTTCAATTAGGTGCGGAAGATGTTGTTCAAATCTTGGATTAACTCATTTCCTCGGAAATAAGCATTAAACTTGAAAAGAGAGTTTGATTCGACTATTCTATGCGTATTGAGGTGAAGTATGAAGAAATTAAGTCTAATATTGATCGGAGCGTTACTCATGAGTGCATGTACAAGTGAAAGCAGTTATCATAAAATAAGCGCAAAAGAAGCCAAAGAAATGATGGATACACAAGAAGTCATTATTGTGGATGTGCGTACGCAAGAAGAATATGACGAAGGGTATATTGAGAATGCGATTTTAATTCCAAATGAAACCATTAATGAAGCTCCAAGTGAACTTCCTGATAAAGATGCGGTGATATTAGTGTATTGTCGAAGTGGCAATCGTAGTCGACAAGCCGCAAATAAATTGGTTGATCTAGGGTATACCAATATCTATGATTTTGGTGGAATCATCGATTGGCCATATGAGATTGTGGATTAATGCAGAAATGCATTTTTTTAACCAAGTAACAGGGACAGAACTTGATAATTATGGCAAGACAAGCAAGAAAATCTTTACAATCAAATCTAGTGCTCGTAACACAAAACTGTAACGCTCTTTTGTATCGTGATGAACAAGATCGTCTTTTCTTCTTGGATTTGTTAAAGAAGGTTCAGTCAAACTATAACTGTCATATCTTAGCATTCTGTTGTGGAGAGAATGATCGATTCCAAATTATTATCGATACACAAGGCGCAAACATTTCTAAGATTGTTCAATCGCTTACCATTGCATATTCCATGCATCGTAAGAGTGAAGTTAAACTGTTTACCCAACGATTCAAGACAAAACCAATCTTCTCAGAGGATCAACTTAAACAGGTTATCCAAGAAATTCAGAAGAATCGAACAGACTATTCAGCGTGTTGCATGATGTCAGAATCAATGTCACGTTATGACTGGTTAAAACCGTATAATCCTATTATCTTTGTTCAACCTGAGAAAAGTAAGAAATCATTAAGTATTGATGATGTTCGTAATCAATTAAATAAATTATTAGAAATAAATGAGTTAAGTCTAGTTGAGTTCAAAAAGAATAAATCATTACGTAATGAATGGATAAAAGATCTAAGACAGAAATATGATTGTAACCTCAAATGCTTAGCAGAAGTATTGGGATTAACAGAATCATCCGTCTCAAAGATTATCAATACGGTTGAGCAATAAACTTGAAATTCAAGATGTGTCCCCGTATACTAATATTGTAAGGAGATTGATATGTCATTTAACTTTAATATCGGAAATCTAAATAAACCTAAAGTAGACCTCGATCAAATATTCGATTTTGTAAGTATTGGTGGTGGGCCTGCTAGTTATAATGCGAGTTTATACGCAAAACGCAAAGGATTAAATGTATTAATTATTGCGAAGAAACCGGGTGGACAGTTATTGAATACATCATCGGTAGATA
Source organism: uncultured Erysipelotrichaceae bacterium (assembly GCA_964457525.1). GTDB lineage: Bacteria > Bacillota_I > Bacilli_A > Erysipelotrichales > Erysipelotrichaceae > UBA2212. The sequence continues at coordinate 21,568 of CAYWGS010000010.1, forward strand.
ATTACCTAGGATTTAAAGAATTATCGGGTGAAGCATTGTATGAACAATTTCATGAACATGTAAAGACATTGGATATCAGTGAAATCAATGATCAGAATGTGATTCATATCGATAAGAATAAAGACGTATTCTACCTAAGTTTAGAGGATGGAAGTGTTGTGAAGAGTAAAACAATACTAATAGCGACAGGATCCAATCCACGTAAGTTAGGCGTTAAGGGTGAAGTTGAATTCTCAAATGCAGGAGTTGCTTATTGTGCCATCTGTGATGCGCCACTCTTCAAAGGTAAAGATGTGATTATTGCAGGGGGTGGAAACTCTGCAGTAGAAGCTGCGATTGATGTCGCAAAAATCGCAAGACACGTAACACTGGTTCATCGCAGTCAATTAAGAGCAGATAAGATCTTAGTTGATAAGATGAATGAACAAGCGAATATCAAAGTCTATTTGGAATCACAGATTCTAGAAATAGAAGGTGATACAAAGATGCGTTCAATTCGTGTATTAGATAAACAAAGTAATACAGAATTTAGATTAGAAGCAGATGGTATCTTTATTGAAATCGGTAATATACCTAATTCTGATTTAGTTAAGAATTTAGTAGAACTCAATGATCGTAACGAAATCATTGTGAATCATAAACAAGAAACATCCTTGGAAGGATGTTACAGCGCAGGTGATGTAACAAATACACCGTATAAACAAATTATTATCGCAACGGCAGAAGGTGCTAAAGCAGCACTCGCAGCCAATGAATATATCAATACCCATTAGGAGGAATAAACAATGGAAAAATTATTAAATGCAGATGTGCAAAAACAACTAAAACAAGTATTTGAAGAATTGGTTAATCCAGTTACCATGGTTCTTTTCACAGAAGATGATTGTGAAAGTTGTGAACCAACCTTAAGTTTATTAACAGAAATCGCTGAACTCAGTGATAAATTAAATTTACGAGTTTACGACATCAATTCAGATGAAGCGAAGAAGTATGACATTGAAATGGCCCCAAGCTTTGTATTACTCGATCACAAAGATGAATATCACCGTGTAAAATTCAATGGTATTCCTGCAGGTCATGAAATCAACTCTTTCATTTCCGCACTTATCGAAATGTCTGGTGCTGAAAGTGAAGTTCCTGCAGAACTCTTAGAACGTATTCAAAAGATTGATAAACCAATTAATATTAAGGTCTTCGTTACCTTGTCTTGTCCACATTGCCCAGGTGCAGTTCAGAAGGCACATAAACTTGCAATGTTAAACAAGAATGTGACAGGCGAAATGATTGAAGCACAGACCTTCTATGAACTTTCTGAGAAGTTCAATGTAACAGGTGTTCCTAAAATCATTATCAATGATTCACTTGAACTCGTAGGTAATCAACCAATCGAACGTTTCTTAGAACAAATCGAAAGCTTATAAGAATGAGGTAACTCATTCTTTTTATGATACTATTGAGTTATGGAAAAACTACAACTTAATCATGAAGTTAGCTTATCACGTATTGTGCAGGGATTATGGAGATTAACGAGTTGGAATATGAGTTCACTTGAAATTGTCGACTTTGTATACCAATGCATCGATCTAGGTGTTACCAGTTTTGATACGGCGGAAATCTATGGCAACTATGAGGCAGAAAGAGTCTTTGGTGAAGCGTTAAAACTGGATCCAAGTCTACGATCAAAAATTGAAATTATCACGAAAACAGGCATTAATATGAAGAGTGTTAAACGTGATTATCGTATTGGGCATTATGATACGACCTATAATAAAATCATTGCGTCCTGTAAGAAGAGTATCGAACTCATGAATTGTGAATACTTAGATGTGTATTTAATTCATCGTGAAGATCCACTCATTGATCATAAGGAAGTAGCACGAGCACTCAATGATTTGAAATCAATGGGACTCATTAAATCCTATGGTGTATCTAACTTTGATCCTTTCAAGTTCGAAGCCTTACAACACTTCACAAATAATCAACTCGTTACGAATCAAATCGAGATATCGCCACTTTGTTTTGAACACTTTAATTCGGGCATGATGGATGTCCTACAGAAACATGAAGTTCATCCTATGATTTGGTCACCTTTAGCAGGTGGAGAAATCTTTACATCAGATGATGAAAAAGCAGTTAAAGTGAGAAATATTCTAAAAGTGATTGCGGATCGTCACCAAGAAGAAATGGATACTATTGTATATGCATGGTTATTAAAACATCCGACAAAAGGATTACCAATTAGTGGAAGTGGTAAGATAGAGCGTCTAAAGAATGCAGTTAGAGCGCTTGATGTAGAATTAAGTTTAGAAGAGTGGTATGAAATCTATACCGCATCTCAAGAACAGGAGCTACGTTAATGGAGTTTTATTACTATTCATTGATTGGACTTGTTTATTACATTATTGTTTACCTATTGTCCAAGAAGTTTAAATTTAAGATCATTCATGGCTTATGGTTACCGTTAGGTTTGAATATACTCTTCTTTTCTTTGTTTATCTATTCATCTTATACAGAACCATCAGGATGGACCTCCTTAGGTTATCTGATATTCTTTATACTAGCGCTAAGCATTCTCTTAATGTATTTAGCAACTTGGGGCATTCATAGTCTTGTACAATATTTAATTAAGAAGAATCAATCAAATTAATCCATAAATAACATCACTTGCATATTAGGTGATGTTTTTTTATACTTAGGGTGCATTTAAAGGAGGATGAGATGGGAGATTTCATTGTATTATCAACAATCATACTTATCCTAGGATTAGCGTTTCGATATCTCTACCAACAACAGAAACTCGCAAAGAAGTTGTGTAAGAGTGTTTCCTGCTTGGGTTGTGCTAAACTAACTGAGGGTTGTGGAGAAGCTCGAGATATTGTGTCTGAATTAAGAAAAGAGTACCATAAATAGGAAGCCAAGGCTTCCTTTTGTTTAGTATAATAAGATAAAGAGGTGGAATATGGACGCAAAACAAAAAGCATTAAGAATGATTTGGAACCAGATTGCTAAAGAAGATGAAAACTATTACCGAAGTGCACAAATGCCAAGTGGATCTGTTTTAAGTTTAGATCATGCTTATCATGTAGATAATGATCCAATGCATCGCTGTGATATCGCACGTCCTGAGAATCATAAAGGTAAGTTACCGGTTATATTACACATTCACGGGGGTGGTTGGGTATATGGACATAAGGATAGTTATTACCGCTACTATGCGATGGAAATGTCAAAGTATGGTTATGCAGTCGTCACAATCAATTATCGTTTAGCCTTTGAACATCCTTTCCCATCGATGGTAGAAGATATCTTCTCTGCACTCGCATGGATTGAAAAGAATGCAGAAGTAGAAGAGTTTGATATCAATCGAGTATATCTTGTTGGTGATTCTGCAGGAGCACATCTCTCTGCACTAACATCAATTATTCATAAGAATCCTACCCTTTTAGAACAATACAATTTAAAACAAACGAAGTGTAATATTCTTGCCTGTGGATTAAGTTGTGGAGTCTATGATTTTGATCGACTTGTTCATGGTGATAATCCAATGCCATTAAGAGATACCTTGATGGAAACCATCTTTAATCGTAAGGATTTCGAGAATCATCCTTTATATAAGTTATCATCCGTTTCTTATTTAATGGATCATGATTTTACCCCATCCTATATCATTAGTTCTGAAGCGGATTCGCTCTATAATGAAACGAAGTTATTGATTGATGATTGTATGAAATATCATGTGAATTTCCGTTTCCATATTTTCCCTGAATCACTTCAATTACCGCATGTATTTAACTTGAAATCCATTTATCCTGAGTCGAAAATTGTCATGGATGAAATGTTTGCCTTCTTTAATTCGTTTTGATATTGAAATAAAATGTGTCGCGTGATAAACTAAAAACGCACACTTTGGACGCTTAGCTCAGTTGGGAGAGCACCTGCTTGACGTGCAGGGGGTCAGGGGTTCGAGTCCCTTAGCGTCCACCATTGATGTGCCCGTGGCGCAATTGGATAGCGCATTTGATTCCGATTCAAAAGGCTGCAGGTTCAAGTCCTGTCGGGCGCGCCATTGCATTTTGAATTAGGATATTCCAGATGGGGCTGTAGCTCAGCTGGAAGAGCACAACGCTGGCAGCGTTGGGGTCGAGGGTTCGAGTCCCTTCAGCTCCACCATATGATCATTCTTGGGTATTCCGAAAGGATACTTTTTTATTTATTTCTAAAGGCTTATAATACGAATAATGAGGATTGATCTATGAATAAAATAACCTGTATTTGCTTAGGTGTTCGGAATATGACGCAATCGATCCATTTCTATCGTGATAAGCTTGGGTTTAAGACGGATGAGACAAGCGATAATCCACCTGTCATTTTTTTTAATACCCCAGGAACAAAGTTCGAGTTATTTCCACTAGAAGGTTTAGCACAAGATATTTCTCATGATAATCCACCTAAGATAAATAGTGGTTTTGCGGGGATAACACTCGCGTACAATGTTAAGAATAAAGAAGAAGTGAATCAAGTAATAGATGTGGTAAGAAGCTCTGGTGGAACCATCGTAAAAGAACCACAAGATGTTTTCTGGGGTGGATATCATGCCTATTTTACAGATCTTGATGGGTATTATTGGGAAGTCGCATGGGGACCAAATTTCAAATATGATGAGAATGAAATGTTAGATTTTAATTAGAAGGACATTATGATAAAAACAATTATTAAACGCTTTGTGAAGGAAGATATCCATACGAATGATGGACGAGCAGAAGTCATTCGATTATCGGGAATATTAGGTATTCTATGCAATACGATGATATTCAGTTTTAAGTTGGGTTTGGGATTATGGGTTAATAGTATTGCGATTATATCGGATGCGTTTAATAATCTATCGGATATTGGATCATCTCTCGTTTCGATTATTACCGCTAAACTCTCCAATCTACCACCCGATGATGAACATCCCCATGGTCATGGTCGATACGAGTATATCGGATCATTGGTTGTGGCATATATTATTGGGACGGTTGGCTTTGAGCTCCTTAAACAATCCTATAGTAAGATACTAAATCCAACACCGGTTATATTTAGTGTTTGGGTGTTTGTTATTTTGGGTATAAACTTATTGATAAAATTATGGATGTATCGTTATAACATGGTTATCTATAAATTAATTAATTCAAATTTAAACAAGGCAACTGCCTATGATAGTTTAAGTGATATGATTGGGACGAGCGCGATTATGGTCGCAATGATTCTTGGAATCTATATTGATTTACCAATTGATGGATTTATGGGGATTATTATCGCTGGAATGATTATGTTAACAGGGTTTAATATCGCTAAAGAAACCGTTAGTATGTTAATTGGATCGGTTCCTGATATTGAAGTCCAACAAAAAATTCAAGAGATTGTGAACGCGGGTGACTATGTTATTGAATCACATGACTTAAAGATTCATGATTATGGACCAGGACGTGTGAGTGCTTCAATCCATGTCGAAATCCCCGATTTTGTGAATATTGTAGATGCACATACGGCAGTGGATGAGTTAGAGAAGAAGATTAAGGATGAAACCAATGTGGATATTACCATTCATATTGATCCAATTTCAACCAATAAGGAAAAAGTCGATCACGTACACGGTCAAGTTCAAGATGTATTGAATGAAATCAATGATTACTATACAACCCATAACTTTAGACTTGCGGAAACTCAACATAAACTAATTGTCATCTTTGACTTAATGGTTCCAAGTGATATTAATCCACATGACTATAGTGTAATTAAACATCAAGTGGAAGATAAACTGAGTGAGAATTATCCAAACTATGATGTTGTTATTGATGATGTATACCCTGAAGAGAGAAAATAATTTCTCTTTTTTTCTTGACTTATATCGGTGAACGATATAATATAACGGTAGACGATATAACGGGAGACTATATATGAGTGATATCACAAGTGGTGCTTTAACAGAAGCAGTCTATTACATTCTATTATCTTTAATTGAACCCTGTCATGGTTATGGAATCATGCAACATGTCGAGAAACTATCAGGGGGAAGAGTACGGCTTGCGGCTGGAACACTCTATGGCGCTATCAATAGTCTATTAGAGAAGAACTGGGTGCGAGCATTAGATAATTCCAGTGATAGTCGTAAGAAGGATTATCAGATAACGACACTAGGTTTAAAAGCGTTGGATCTTGAAATACTTCGATTAAAAGAACTCTATGACAATGGGATGATGATCTTAAAGGAGAAATCAAATGAAGAAAACGATCTATAAATTATTCTTTGCATGGCAATTTGATAA